>JAGWLP010000007.1 GCA_028864905.1 Gammaproteobacteria bacterium | reverse complement strand
GCTGGCACCGGCGCTGGTGTACATCGCCGCGCTCGTGGGGTTGCCGTTCTGCCTGGCCATCGCACTCAGCCTGTCGAGTGCCACCATTGGCAACCCCGGCATCCACCACTTCGTGGGCTTGGCGAATTTCATCAGTGCGGTACACGAATCGGCGTTTCCCCTGGCGCTGCGCAACAGCGTGATCGTCACGGCCGCCACCCTGGTCATCACGCTGGTACTGGCCACGGCGGAATCGGAGCTGCTGGCGCATGATTTCCGCGGCAAATGGTTTTGGCAAATATTGATAATTCTGCCCTGGGCCATGCCGGTGTCGTTGGCGGCGGTGAACTGGTTGTGGTTGCTGGACTCGGAATTCAGCCCGGTGGACTGGATCCTGCGGCAGATCCACCTGTTGGGTCCCGGTACGATCTTCGGTCCCGCCAATCATCTGTATTACTATGGCCGTGAGTGGCTGGGGCTGGCCTCGATCGTGACCATCAACGTGTGGCGGCTGCTGCCGCTTGCCACCATCATCGTGCTCGCCGGGCGCACCTCGATCCCGCGTGACATCTTCGAGCAAGCGCAGGTGGACGGCGCGCGGTTTTTCCGCGTGCTGTTCCAGATCACGGTACCGGCGCTGCTGCCGATCCTGGTGGTCGCGGCGATGTTCACTGCGCTCCTGGTGTTCGGCGACATGACGGTGGTGGCCATCACCACCCGCGGCGGGCCGGGTTATGCGACCCAACTGCTGCCGTACTGGGCCTATCTCAAGGGTATCGAGGGTGGCGCCCTCAGCGAGGGCGCGGCGATCGCGTTGTTCATGTTCCCGATCCTGCTGGCGGTCGCCATTTTGGCGCTGCGCATGGCATACCGCGCGGAAGAGCGCTAGCGGGAGGGCACGATGATGCGGTGGTTACGCAAACTGGGGTTCTGGGTAGGGCTGGGGTTGTTTGCCATTTTCGCGATTTTCCCTGCGGCCTGGATGGTCATTTCCTCATTCAAGCAGGACCAGGACCTCTACAACGTCACCAACGACCCTTTCAAATACAATCTGGCCCCGACGTTCAAGAACATCACCTTACTGTTCACCGGTACGCATTACCCGATTTTCCTGTGGAACTCGTTCTACATCGGCGTGATCGTGGTCATCATCACGCTGCTGTTGTCGTTGCCGGCGGCCTACAGTCTGTCGCGGCTCGCGGGACGCTGGGGCGAGCGCTCCGGCATCGCAATTTTCCTCGTGTACCTGATTCCACCGACCTTGCTGTTCATCCCGCTGTATCGGATCGTCACCTTCCTGCAAACGGCCAATACCGTATGGTCCTTGGTGCTGGTGTATCCCACGATTACCGTGCCGTTTTGCACCTGGCTGCTGCTGGGGTTCTTCAAGTCCATGCCGCGTGAGGTGGAAGAAGCGGCGCTGATTGACGGCTGTAGCCGCTGGCAGGCGTTCCTGCGCGTGGCGTTGCCGCTGGCGGGGCCGGGGATCGCCACTTGCGTGGTGTTTGCCTTTGCGCTGTCGCTCAGCGATTACATCTACGCGGCGGTGTTCGTCAGCTCCACCGCCAGCCGCACGGTGAGCGCCGGTGTGCCCACCGAGCTGATCCGTGGCGACATCTACTACTGGCAGTCGCTGATGGCGGCCGCCGCCATTGTCGCAATCCCGCTGGCGGTGGCCTACGGTTTGTTGTTCGATCGCCTGGTGAAGGGCTTCCAGAGCGAGCCGGCAGGCGAGAAGGGCGGCTAAGCCGGCAGGCTGAAATTCAGCCCTGCTGCTCCGGCTTCGGGCCAGCGTGCACTCACGGTTTTCAAGCGCGTGTAGAAGCGCACGCCGTCTTGGCCATGCACGTGCAGCGGACCAAACAGCGAACGCTTCCAGCCGCCGAAACTGTGGAACGCCATCGGCACGGGGATCGGCACATTGATGCCCACCATGCCGACAGCTACCGCGCGGGTGAAGCTGCGCGCGGCGGCGCCGTCACGGGTGAAAAGGCTCGCAGCATTGCCGTATTCGTGCCGATTGATGAGTCCGATGGCTTCATCCAGGTCGCGCACGCGCAGCACCACCAGAACCGGACCGAATATTTCCTCACGGTAGATGCGCATCGCTGGATTCACCCGGTCAAACAGACAGGGACCGAGAAAAAATCCTGCATCATGACCGGTTACGCGCAGCCCACGGCCGTCCACCACCAGCTCGGCGCCTTCGGCGAGGCCCGCTTCCACGTATGCAAGTACACGCGCACGGTGCGCGGCGGTCACGAGCGGCCCCATCTCCGAGCCGGCTTGGTTGCCCGGCCCGACGTGCAACTTGCGGGCGCACTCGGCGAGCGCATCCACCAGCGGTTCGGCGGACGCGCCTACCGCGACTGCCACCGACACCGCCATGCAGCGCTCGCCCGCCGAGCCGTAAGCCGAGCCAAAAAGTGCGTCGGCAGCTTGCTCGAGGTCTGCGTCCGGCATCACCACCAGATGATTCTTGGCGCCCCCCAGGGCCTGTACGCGCTTGCCGTGACGGCTCGCCTCGGTGTAGATGTGTCCGGCCACCGGCGTGGAACCCACGAAACTCACGGCGGCCACGTGCGGATGGGCGAGCAGCGCTTCCACCGTCTGCCGGTCGCCGTTTATCACATTGAACACGCCCGGCGGCAGGCCGGCCTCGCCAAAGATCTCCGCCAACCGCAGCGGGCAGGAAGGGTCTTTTTCCGAGGGCTTGAGCACGAAGCTGTTGCCGCAGGCGATCGCGATCGGATACATCCACAACGGCACCATGGCGGGAAAATTGAACGGCGTGATGCCGACGCATACGCCGAGCGGCTGGCGCAACGACCAGCTGTCGATGCCGGAGGAAACGCTGTCGGAAAACTCACCCTTGAGAAGATGCGGGATGCCGCAGGCGAACTCCACGACCTCGATGCCGCGGCGCAACTCGCCGCGCGCATCGTCGAGCGTCTTGCCGTGTTCGCGCGTAATCAGCAGGGCGAGTGCGTCGCTCTCGCGCAGCAACAGGTCGCGGTAGCGGAACAATATCTGTGCGCGGCGGACCGGTGGCACGGCGGCCCAGCGGGGAAACGCTGCGGCCGCGGCGTTTATCGCCGCAGCAACTTCCGCTTCCCCGGCGTACAGCAATTCTGCGGCAGGCGCGCCGCTCGCCGGTTCGAACACCGGCCCGCAACGCCCGGCATCGCTGCCTACCGGTGCGCCATTGATGTAATGGCCCAGCCGGCGCGTCGTCGGCTGTTTGCCACCATCGGCTTGCCGTTGGGTATGCATGCTAATTCCTCGCTGCGGCAAAGTGTACGCCGTCACTTGGACAGCGTGCAGGTTCAGAGACCACTGAGTTCGGCGGTGACCGGCGTGTGATCCGAAGGCCGCTCCCAACCGCGCGGCTCGCGGTCAATGACGGTAGCGGCGGAACGCGCAGCCAGAGCCGGTGATAGCAGGATGTGGTCAATGCGCAGGCCCTGGTTGCGACGGAACGCCGCGGCGCGGTAATCCCACCAGCTGTAATGACCGCCGCCGTCGGTATGCAGCCGGAAGCTGTCGCGCAGACCGCGGTCCAGCAGCCGCCGGAATGCGGTGCGTTCCGGCCCGCTGACCAGTACCTGGTCTTGCCAGGCCACCGGGTCATGGACGTCGCGATCCTCGGGAGCGATATTGAAATCACCCAGCATCACCAGCTGCGGAAAATCGCGCAGCAGTTGTGCCGCCCAGAGATCGAGTTGCGCCAGCCAGTCGAGCTTGTAGCGGTACTTGTCGGAGTCCACGCTTTGGCCGTTCGGCACATACAGATCCAGCACCGCCAAGTCGCCGTACCTGGCCAGCAGCACCCGCTTTTGCACATCTTCGAAATCGGGCAGAGCGGTGGCGATGACTTCCGGCGGTTCACGGCTCAGGAGCGCGACGCCATTGTAGGTGGGCTGTCCGGCGAACACCGCATGGTAACCCGCACGCTCGAATTCACCGACCGGAAAGTCGCGGTCCTCGGTCTTGGTTTCTTGCAGCGCAAGCACATCCGGCTGGTTGGTTTCCAGCCAGCGCAGAACATGCGGCAGGCGCACGCGCAGACTGTTCACGTTCCAGGTTCCAATTTTCATGGGCACGTCTCGCTCATAGCGCCATCCCTGGCGGGTCAACCGGCCTGACCATACGTGGCCGGGCGCTCGCTGGCGCGAAGCAGTGCTTCGCGTAAATACCCCAGCTCGCCCAGGTTGCTATCTTCATTTTGATCCTGCAAATATCATGCGGCGATGCCGTTCAGGCGCAGGAAGGCATCCAGCGTCGGTGCGCGGCCGCGAAATTCCATGAACAGCTCCATGGCCTCGCGGCTGCCACCCTGGGCGAGGATGGTATCCATGAAGTGTTTGCCGGTGACGCGGTCGAATACGCCGGCCTCTTCGAAAGCGCTGTAGGCGTCCGCGGCCAGCACTTCCGCCCACAGGTAACTGTAATAGCCTGCCGCATAACCGCCGGCGAAGATGTGCGAGAAGCTGTGCGCGAAGCGGTTCCACTCGGGCGCCGGCGTCACGCTGACTTCGCGGCGCACTGTCGCGAGTGTTGCGCCGATGAAGTTCTCGTCCGGATGTTCGTCTGCCTGCATGTGCAGGCGGAAATCCAGCAGGCCGAATTCCAGTTGCCGCAGCATGAACAGCGCGCTCTGAAAGTGGCGTGCGGCCAGCATTTTCCGGAACAGATTCCCGGGTAACGGCTCGCCGGTTTGATAATGACCCGACACCAGCGCCAGGCCTTCACGCGTCCAGGCGAAGTTTTCATGAAACTGGCTCGGTAGTTCCACTGCATCCCACGCCACGCCGTTGATGCCGGCGACCGAAGGGTAATCCACCTGCGTCAGCAGATGGTGCAGGCAGTGGCCGAATTCATGAAACAGCGTCACCACTTCATCGTGTGTCAGCAGTGAAGGCATGCCGTCCATGGGCGGAGCGAAATTGCAGGTGAGATACGCTGCGGGAATCTGTATGCCGTGTGCGGTTTTGCGCCGGCTCAGGCAGTCGTCCATCCATGCACCACTGCGCTTGCCTGGGCGGACGTACAAATCCAGATACAACCGCCCACACAAGCGGCCGGTGTCGTCTTCGATGGCATACAGGGACACATCCGGGTGCCATACGTCGGCGCCCGCCACTTCGCGCAGGCTGATGCCGTAGAGCCGGCGCACCACGGAAAACAGGCCGTCGCGCACGCGCGTCACCGGGAAATACGGCTTCAGCATTTCGTCCGAGATGGTAAAGCGCCGTTCGCGCAATTTCTCCGAGTAATAACCCAGATCCCAGGCGGCGAGCTCTGCGAGGCGGTCGCGGTTTCGGGCGTATTCCTGGAGTTCCGCGTATTCGCGCTGGCCGGCCGGACGGCAGCGGTGCACCAAGTCCGTGAGGAAACCCAGCACTTCTTCCTGTGTGTGCAGCATTTTGCTGGCGAGTGAGTAGTCGGCGTAGGACTTGAAACCCGTAAGCCGCGCGGCTTGGGTTCTCAGGCCCAGGATTTCGCGCATGCTTTGGCTGTTGTCCCAGCGTTCGGCGTCGGGACCCTGATCGGAGGCGCGCGTGACATAGGCGCGGTACATTTCCTCGCGCAAGCTGCGATCGTCGGCATAGGTGATGACCGCGGCGTAGCTCGGGTAGTCCAGCGTGAATACCCAGCCCTCGAGCTTGCGGGTTTCCGCTTCGTGGCGCGCCCGTGTTACCGCGGTGGCCGGTATGCCGGCAAGTTGTGCCACATTGGTCACCTGCTTGATCCAGCCTTGGGTCGCATCCAGCAGATTTTCCTCGAACTTCGTTTCCAGCTTTGACAAGCGTTGCATGATGTCCCGAAAGCGGGTTTTCTTTTCCGCCGACAAGTTCACGCCCGCGAGGCGGAAATCGCGCAGCGCGTCGTCAATGAGTTTGCGCTGCGCGGCTGTGTAACCCTGCCAGGCAGCATCGTTTTTGAGCGCAGCGTATTGTTTCTGCAGCACACCGTTCTGACCGAGTTCGGTGTCGTAGTCGCTGATCTTGGGCAGGCAGGCGTTATAGGCCGCACGGATTTCCGGTGTATTCATCACCGCGTTCAGATGTGCAGCCGGCGACCAGGCGCGGTGCAACCGGTCGCCCAGAGTTTCCAAGGGTTCAATGAAATCGTCCCAGTCGGGAGCGCCGCCGGCTTCCAATTGCGTAATGCGTACCCGATTCTCGGCAAGCACGGCGTCCACCGCCGACTCAATGTGCTCGGCGCGGATTTCGGAAAAACGGGGCAGCCCGTCCGGCGCGAGCAGCGGATTTTCTGGCATATGCAATGCGGGAGTCTGATGAGGGTCGCGGCGCATGGTAGCACGCCGGTTTCAGGCTATCAGGTGGTGCAAGCCCGTGCAGCCGAAATCAGGGCTGTGCGCTTGGCACCACGTAGGCCGCAGTGGATACCCTGTGGTGCATCGTAATTCTGTAGCCGGCCGCCACACCGGCAATTACAAATACCAGAAGACAGCCCGCAGCCGCGAGCTGAAATCGCCGGATCACCTGTTTTTCCGGGCGCGTGGAAATGATGAACCGCCGCCCGTCTTCCGGCTTTGCCAGCACATTCATGGGCGGACGCTGCATGGTCTGGCGTTCCTGGGCCAGCACTTGATCGCGTGCGGCCTGGCGCGCGGCTTCCCATTCCCGGTCGTTCAGCTGACCGTCGTGATCGGCGTCAAAGCGCCGCAGCAAGTCCGCCTGATCCTGTTTCCAGTCATGCAGCAGCTGCGCGACGTCCTGATTGACGGCCATGGCGTCGACGCTGGCGTTTTGCGTGCGGAAGAATCCCAGCGCGAAAATGAAATCCTGGGGAGCGATAAGTTCTTCGACATAGCGATACGGAGAAGTCAGGGCAAACCCGCCGATTGACGATTCCCGTTGCGGCCGTGGCTGATCCCCATACCAGACAGTTCGGGTCGCTGTGATTACCTCGGCATGCTCGGGATCTATCACGCACCGGCCGGTGGTGTCGCGGATCAAAAACAAATCGTCGCTGGTGCCATGCTCAACGGTTTGCCAACCCTGATTCCGACCGGTTCTTGCGCGCTCTTCCACTTTGTATGACCACCAGGTACAGCGGCTTTGGGTCAGCGGCGAAATGATCGGCGCACCTGGCATCAGGTCCGCGTGACCCTCGAGCTTGACGTAGCCTTGCGCGGCGGAGCGAATGAGCGAGACCGGCGTTTCCTCGACTGTCCAGGCGCGCAGCAGGAACATGAAGCCCGCGACCAGCGCGCCCGTTGCCACCGCGCACAGCACTATCGTCCACAACCAGAAATTGCCGGGATCCGCAGCGTGCACAGCAGGCACCTAATCGGCCACAGAGAGTACAGGCGACCTGCGTCCGGCTCAGCTGAACAGCGCCTTCATGTCCACATCCTGCTTGTCGCCCGCAGCGATCTCCAGGCGGCTGGCTTCCTTGAAGCCGAAATTGCGGGCGATCAGCACCTGCGGAAACTGTTCGATGCGCGTGTTGTAGGTATTCACGGAATCATTGTAGAACTCGCGCCGGTCGGCGATGCTGCTTTCCAGCCCGGTGATGCGGTTCTGCAATTGCTGGAAGGACTCGTTGGCCTTGAGGTCGGGGTAGGCTTCGGCAACGGCGAACAGGTTGCCGATGGTGGCGCGCAACTGGGATTCGGCCGGACCGAGTGCGGCCACGTTGCCGCTGGTGCGTGCCTGTTGCACGCCTTCGCGGGCCTGCATGACTTTTACCAGGGTCTGCTGTTCATAGCCCATGTACTGCTTGCAGGTCTCGACCAGCTTCGGCAATTCGTCGTGGCGCTGCTTGAGCAGCACGTCGATATTCGACCAGGCGGTGGCGACATTGTTCTTCAGCAATACCAGGTTGTTGTAGAGTACGAATGCGTAAATGATGAGAATGACAATGATTGCCAGGATGACGTAACCGGTGACGCCCATGATGCTCTCCCCAAACGTCCGGAGTACGGCGGGACTTTATCATGTGGACGACATGGGGGTCACCACGCGGGCTTCAAGCGCCGGGCGATGCCACGCTGCACGAGGTCGGGCTCTACAGGCGGCCACGTGCCAAGGCGGGTGACGCGTGCCCATGCGTGCGTTTCAGTCGCAGGCCCCGGTCCTTGGGCAGCGGGTATACGTGGATAGCACCGCGCTGGTCATTGGCCAAGTGGTCTTGGGCGACGATGTGTCCCTGTGGCCATACGTGGTGGTACGCGGCGACGTGAACGCCATTGGCGTCGGAGCGCGCAGCAACATCCAGGATCTGAGCGTGTTGCATGTGACCCACGACGGGCCGTATTCACCGGGCGGCTTTGCGCTGGCTGTCGGGAAAGATGTGACCGTCGGGCACAGGTGTGTGCTGCATGCCTGCACCATCGGCGATCGCTGTCTCATCGGCATGGGCAGTATCGTGATGGACGGTGCGGTGATCGAAGACGAGGTACTGCTCGCGGCGGGGAGCCTGGTCGGTCCCGGAAAACGCCTGGAATCCGGATACCTGTATCGCGGCTGTCCGGCTCAAAAGCTGCGCCCGCTGGCTGCGCAGGAGCGCGACATGTTGCGTTACTCCGCCGCCCATTATGTGGGTCTGAAAGACCGCTATTTGGGTGTCGCCGGAATCTCCGGCCGGAAGTGATTTTCCAGTCCAGTCTCTCATTGGCGGATTTTTAGGCACGCGATTTGCTTGCCCGCCAGATTTTAGTTCCCTTCAACAATGACTTGGCTGGAACGCTGCAATTTCATGGTAATTGCCGGCATGATCCAAGAAGATTCTTGGCTCTCATGACTCATATCTGGCAAATCACAGTGCATGGTCTATACCTAATGCCGACGGCCGGACCACCGTTTTGGGGTCCGCGGCGCCCTCTTTACCCTTCCTTTGGCGTCGTCCGGTAGTTCTCTCGATTTACACAAGCTTGGAGGTTGATTCAATGAATAACAGACTGGTCATTTCATCCACCATTGGCTTCATGTGTATCGGCTTGACGCTATGGCTGGGGGGACTTTCTCCCACACATTGGGTCGCCGGTCCCAACATGCACGCCATGATCATGATGTTCACGCTCGGCAGTGTGGTGTTGGGCGTCATGGCGATCCTGAGCTTCTTCCACGGCCGTACTCTGGACGCCATCATCTTTTTTGGCTTCGCCGGTTTGCTTTTGACTCTGGGGCACAGCGGTATGGGCCATGCGTCAACCGGCGGCGACTCATCCGGTACCCTCGGCTGGTTCGGCCTGGTATGGGCAATCTTCTTTTTCTATGTATGGCTTGGATCATTCAAGTCAGGCTGGGCGCGCTCGCTGTTCTTGTTGGCAGCGTGGCTCACCGGACTGGCCTATGCACTACACGGCTGGCTGGGGATGGACGTGTTCGAGTACATCGGTGGCTATCTCCAGTTGTTCTCTGGTCTGGTGGCTGCCTACGTTTCCGCCGCGACCATCATCAATCACGGTACGGGCAAGAACGTGCTGAACATCGGCGGTTCCACGGACGCTTCCTGATTTGCAGACATGAAGTCCGTGACACAGGGCGGGGGCAACCCGCCCTGTGTCTGATTCTGGCAAATAGCAGCAGGATTGACGATGGCTTGCGGATGGCTAGAGAGGCAGTTGGACAATCTGCGGCCATGGTCTATACCTGCTGCCGACGGTTGGACCGCTGTTTTGGGCCCCCTCGGCGCCGTTTTCAGCTTTCCTGTGGCGCCGTTCGGTAATTTTCTCGGTCTTCCAAATATTGGAGGTTGATTCCATGAACAACAGACTGGTCATTTCATCCACCATTGGTTTCATGTGTATCGGTCTGACCGTATGGATGAGCAATCTGCTCACCACCCATTGGGTGGCCGGTCCCAACATGCATGCCATGGTCATGGCCTTCACGCTTGGCACCGTGGCGCTCGGGGTCATGGCGATCCTGAGCTTTTTCCACGGTCGTACCCTCGATGCCATCATCTTTTTCGGCGCGGCAGGTTACTTCTTTACCGCTTCCCACGGCATGGGCCACATGAGTGCGCCGGGTGGAGATTCCTCAGGCACGATCGGATGGTTCTACCTGGTTTGGGCGATCTTCATCTTTTACGTGTGGCTGGGGTCGTTCAAGGCCGGCTGGGCGCGTTCCCTGTTCCTGTTGGCCGCGTGGATTTCGGTGCTGTTCTACTGTCTGCTGGGCTGGCTTGGTCTGGATGTGTTCAACTACATCGCGGGCTATGTCGGCTTGTTTGCCGGCTTGGTGGCGGCTTACATTTCCGCCGCAACCATCATTAACCATGGCTGTGGCAAGACCTGCCTGCCAGGCAATCCCAGCGACGCCTCTTAGTACACTGCGTTCGCGGATGCGTACTACCAGGGCGGGGAAACCCGCCCTGATTTTTTGGCATTCCTTGTTTGTGAACCGACTCAATGGCTAAGCAAAATTCACTTGTGTGGACCATTGGCCATTCCACACGTCCGTTGGATGAATTGATTGCCTTGCTGCGCGAGCATGGCATCACGCGGCTGGTCGATGTGCGCACGGTGCCGCGCTCGGCTCACAATCCGCAGTTCAACACCGAAACCCTGCCTGCAAGTCTCACTGCACAGGGTACTGCCTACACGCGCCTGGCTACACTCGGCGGTTTGCGTCACGCGCGCAAGGACTCGGTGAATACCGGCTGGAGAAATGCCAGTTTCCGCGGCTACGCGGATTACATGCAGACGGCGGATTTCACCCGCGGCCTGGAGGAATTGCTGGCGCTGGGAGGCAAGGAAACCGTTGCCATCATGTGTGCTGAAGCAGTGCCGTGGCGCTGTCATCGTTCATTGATCGCCGATGCACTCACGGTGCGCGGCATCGAAGTGCGCCACATCATGGGACCGGGCAAATGGCATGCGCATAAGCTCACACCTTTTGCGCGGCTGGATGGCGAGCGTATTACCTATCCGCCCATATCGGCAACTGCCGAGGATTGATGGCGCAAGGCGCTGCGGATTGCAGAGCCTTTGTGGTCTCCACGTTTGCGGGGTTTGAGGCGCAACATCGGCCTCGCGTTATCGTGCGTGGGAGTGACATGGCCGTAGCATGCGGATGCTGGCGACAGTTGTGTGGCTGATTGCCCGGGCATGGCTGCGGCCGCACGGCTTGCGCCCTGTACTGGCCGGCCGGATAATCCGCGCCATCGCCGCCACGACAATTTCGGTGCGTCGCGCGCCGTCACGGATCCGGATGCATGCCAGCCAATCGCAGTCATGAGATCGAGGGCCGCCCGATCCGAGTGTTCGACGGCCTCATCGCCCAGCCGGACATTTACCGCCTGACCGCGGCCATGGAAAGCGGCGCGTTCAAGCGTGACGAAGTCGCGCGCCCCGAGACCGCCGGTTTCCGGCATTGGGCGCTGAACATCCCGCTGGAAACCGCACCGCGGCTGCCCGTGTATCAGCCCACGCTCGATGCAGTGCGTGAATTTGAAGGCGGCGAGCGTTATCGCATCTACCGCTGCTACTGTAATCACGCCGGCTTCGGAGACATGCTGTTCACGCACACCGACGCCGCTCCCGGCCAGCCAGGGTTGACGGCACTGTGGTACGTGGCGCCGGAATGGAATGTGGAGTGGGGCGGCGAGACTCTGTTTTTCAATTCACAGATGGATGCGGAAGTGGCGGTCAGTCCGCGACCCGGACGGCTGGTGGTATTCGATGGCGCCATCACCCACGTTGGCCGTCCGCCGAACCGCATCTGTTATGCGCCGCGTTACACGCTGGCATTTAAATTAAAGCCCGAGAACTGACGCGGCTTCGCGTCCGTCAGGGGTCAGCGTTACCGGTCGTTGATCGCGGCGGTGGCTTATTCTTCCTCGGCCGCCAACTTGCGCGGCGTGACCGTGGTGCGTTCAGCGGGCGGCTGCGTGTGGTGTTCGGCATCCAGCTTGCGCATCAGCGGCAGCACGGCCAGCGCGATCAGCGTGCAGACAATCCCGGCCACCCCCAGCCAGTTGAACAGGCGGGTATAGAGCGGCATCATTTCCACCGGATTGGTTATGGTGCTGGGCACGCTCGCAATGGTGGCGACCATGCCGCCGAAATACATGGATAGTCCGACGGCCACGTAATAGGCGCCCATCATGAAGCCACCCATGCGCGCGGGCACGTAGCGCGCGATCATCGCCAAGCCCAGGCCGCTGGTGAGCAATTCACCTAGGGAACCGAAAGCGTAGCCCCACACCATCAGCCAGGATGTGGTCTTGCCCGGGCCGGTCAGAAAATGGCCGGCCGCGCCATAGATGAAGAACCCAATCGCCACCATGGCGAAGCCCATGGCGAATTTTGCCGCCACGGACAGGTCCTTGCCGCGCTTGCCGAAATGCGTGTAGATGAACGCGAGGATGGGCGACAGGATCATGATCCAGATGGGATTGAACGCCTGGAACTGCGCCGGCTTCCAGTCCCACAAATGCAGGCCGAAGATGCCGAAACTCCAGTCCACGTTGCGCAGCGCAAACAGATTCAGCGACGTGGACATCTGCTGGTAAAAAATGAAGAAGAACACGGTCTGGATGGTAAGGATCAGCGCGGCGATCAGGCCCGGGCGTTCGCTCGGCCGGCCGTTGCGGATCAGCCAGGCGAAAATCCCCAACACCACCACGCCTGCCGCGTACACGAAAATTTTTGCCACCAACTGGTAATTGAGGATCACGGCGGCGACGAACAGCGCAATGACCGCCAGACCCAGTACTGTTGCCAGCTTGCGCGGGTTGAGTGCGTGATGATCCGGCCCCGAGCCGATAAGCGTCAGGGTATGGCGCATGACCAGATAATTGGCCAATCCCACCAGCAACCCGAGTGAGCACACCGCGAACGCGGCGTGCCAGCCGAAGTTCTGCCCGTAGGTATCGTTGATGTAGTCCTTGATCCACGGTGTGAGCAGCATGGAAACCGTTGAGCCGATATTCACGGCCATGTAATAGATGGTGAAGGCGCTGTCTATGCGGGAGTCGTCGCCTTCGTAGATTTTGCGTACCAGGTTACCGGCGTTGGCTTTGAACAGGCCATTGCCCACGACGATGACGCCGAGTGCGCAGAACAGAAGCCAAGTGCTTGAACCGGGCACCGCCATCAGGGCATAACCGATGGCGAGCACGATGGCGCCGGTGAGCATAGTGTGGCGGCTGCCCAAGACCTTGTCGCCGATCCAGCCGCCGATCGCCGGGGCGACGTAGATCAGTGCCGCCGCTGCCCCCCAGGTGAGGTTGGCGCGGGTGTCCGCAAAACCCAGGCGCTCGACCAGGTAATACACGATCAGCACCTGCATGCCGTAGAAGCCGAAGCGCTCCCACATCTCGATGAGGAAAACCGTGGAGAACGAGCGGGTCTTGGACACGGGGGCGGTTGATTGCATGGGGGATTCCTGATTGGGGGAAGGGACCATTCTGGTCCGTCGAATTTCCCCCAAGATGGGGGGTGGAGCCAGTTTTACCTGATTTGCACGCCTCTGTGAAGGCAAATTCAGGGCGCGGCGCGCGGGCGGCAAACCCGGCCGTGAGCTGGGACACCCGCGGCAGGCGTCTTTGCCGCCGATAGTGCGCGCCACAGCCGGGCGTAGCTGACTATACTATGCGGGTCGTCTCACCCGGGAAATCCTCATGTCGGTCAAGCCAGGCCACGAGCGGCGCCGTTTCCAGCGCTTCCGTTTCTCCTCGGTCATCCGCGTCCGGCTGGGCGATACGGTGCAGGAGTGCGAAATGCTGGACATGTCCTTCCGCGGCTTTCTGGCGCGCTGCCCGGCGGGTTGGCAACCTGCCGATGGTGACCGGTTGCGGGTGGAGTGGCGCCTCGCGGATCTCATCAAACTGGAACTGGATGCGCTGGTGGTGCATGTACACGGGGGTCACATCGGCTGCACTTGGGAGGCGCGCGATGCGGAAAGCTTCGCGCACCTCAAGCGCCTGGTGGAGATCAATCTGCTGGATTCCAAGATGGTGGCGCGCGAGCTCGAGGCACTCAAGGCCGAGACCGGGAACAAGCATCACGACGCCGTGCACTAGCTTTCGGTCTAAAGTTCCAAGTTCAGTTGCGGGCCGCCCGGCGCGGGCCGAAAGTGCGCACAGCTCAGGCGCATGCGGCGCAGGTTTTCCAGCCGGAATTTTTTGCGGGCCAGCGCAAAACGCCGGGCGATAAGCTCGGCATATTCACCGGTGCCGCGCATGCGCGTGCCGAATTCTGCCTGATAATCCCGGCCGCCGCGCATCTGGCGGATGATGCTCATGACGTGGGCGGCGCGCTCCGGCAGGTGCGCATGCAGCCATTCCCGGAACAAATCTTTCACTTCATACGGCAGCCGCAAGAGCACATAACCCGCGCAGCAGGCTCCGGCTTCCGCGGCCAACTCCAGAATGTGCTCGATTTCGTGGTCATTCACCACCGGGATAATAGGCGCGTTCAGCACGCCCACCGGCACGCCTGCGAGCGCGAGTGCGCGTACGCAGCGCAAGCGCGCCCAGGGACCAGCTGCGCGCGGTTCTAGACTGCGTTTCAGATTTTCGTCGAGCGTAGTGATGCTCACCATGACGTTGGCCAGATCCTGTTGCGCCATATCGGTGAGTATGTCGAGGTCGCGTGCCACCAGCGTGCTCTTGGTGATGATGCTCACCGGATGGCGGAAGCGCTGCAGTACTTCCAGAATCGAGCGCGTCACTTTGAGCTTGCGCTCGATGGGCTGGTAGGGGTCAGTGTTTGCGCCCAGCGTGATGGGCGCGGGGCGATAGCCCGGCATGCGCAGTTCGCTTTCCAACAGTTCCGCCGCGTTCTGCTTGTAGAACAGCCGGGTTTCGAAATCCAGCCCGGGTGAAAGATTCAGATAGGCATGGCTCGGTCGGGCGTAGCAGTAGATGCATCCATGTTCGCAGCCGCGATAGGGATTGATGGATTGCGTGAAGGGGATGTCCGGCGACTGGTTGCGGCTGATGACGGAGCGCGCCGGCTCGGGCGTAACCACGGTTTCCAGCGCAGGCAACGGCGGCTCTTCAATATCCCAGCCGTCGTCGAAGTTTTCACGTTGGCGGGTTTCAAACCGGCCTTCCGGATTGGAAACCGCGCCACGGCCTTTGATGGGAATCCGAGGTGAAACCGGCATGGCTGATTACTGTATACGCAAACAGTATTACAGGCTACAAGCCGCGAGCTGAAAGGGCCGCATTTGGGCGAGTGCCGCCTGCGTGTTAAGGTAACGCCTCCAGTCTTCTCTGCGATTTGCAGCCGATTTGCGGGTCAGATAACCATGTCTAAAGTCTGGGTATGTCTGCTGGGGGTGCTTGCGGTTGCCGGCTGTGCGACGCCTCCACCTCCCAAGCCAGCCACACCGCCGCCGGCATCGCCCCCTCCGCCCGTTTTGATCGGCACGCCCACCAGCGAACCGTTGACGACGCAGATGCAAGCCCTGCAGGCTGACCCCACGGATCAGCAGGTTTTGGCGCGCTTTATCGTGTCCCCAGACGGAAGCGTGCAGCATGCGCATGCCATCTTCACGTTGCTGTCACCCGCGGACACTGCGGCGGTGCTGAGTGCACTGGGCCAATGGCGTTTCAAGCCGGCGATGCACGGGACTGAGGCGGTGGCCGGCGAGTTCATGTATCCACTGTTCTTTGGTCCGGACGCCGCTCAGGCGCGCACGCGATTTTTCTGCCGCAATCAGCCGCTGATGTACAAACCCGACAGCAGCTGTGAGATTGTGGACTTTGGTCATTGGCGGATTTTCCGCATGGATCCGGTATATCCCGCCAACCTTCTGGATCAGCATCTGGCCGGGAGTGTGACGCTGAGCTTTGATGTGGATGCGCGCGGCCGCGTGCAGGCCCCCAAAGTCGTGAGCGCCACGCCCCCGGGGATATTTGACGCCACCGCGCTCGCGGCCGTACGTCAGTGGTATTTCGAGCCGCTGCAGGAGCAGAAGGATCCCGCCGAGCAGCACGTCACCGTGACGGTCAAGTTCACCCCGCCGGGCAACGGGGCCGGCGCCAACACTCATTCTCCGCCGCAGCGTTGACCTGCGGTACGCGTTTGGAGGGGTTGGCGAAAAATGCCCGTCTATAATTGAAACCGCCGCCTTGTTGCTGCATGCCAGAGTGCAATCCATGAAAACGTTCGCGCGCCTGACGGGCGGTATGTTGCTGGCCTGCGCTGCATGTGGGGTGGGCGCTGCAGAGCCGGCGCCGCTTGTACCGGGTTACACGATTGCACAGATCTTTGCCGAGCCGGGATTGACCGGCTACCACCCTGAACAGCTTGAATGGAGTCCCGACGGCCGCTCTCTGACCTATCTGCTGCGCAGCGGCGCCGACGGTCTGGCCGATCTGTACATTGTGGACGTGGCCAGCGGCAAGCGTACATTGTTGCTGTCAGCCGCACAGCTTGCCAGCGCCGCGGCACCGCCCTCCAGTATCAAGAACCAGAGGGAGCAGGAGCGCATCACCCGCTACGGCGTGGCTGCCTATCACTGGTCACCGAAAGCCGATGCGATTTTCTATCTCAGCAACGAGCAGATTTATCTTTATAACTTGGCGACCCAGCAAACCACCCAGATTACGCATGCGCCGGGCGCGAAGCGCAATCCCCAGATGTCGCCCGACGAGCAGTGGGTGAGCTATGTGACGGACGGCGACGTGCACTACGTCGCGGTACAGGGAGGTCCGGTGCATAGCGTCGCACCGCACCAGGTCGAGGTGCTGAATGGCGAACTCAATTGGGTTTATACCGAGGAGCTGGATCTGCGCTCGGCTTACACTTGGTCGCCGGACAGCCGTTACATCGCTTTCCTGCAATCCGACGAGCGCCCGGTACACAGCTTTCCGCTGATCAACTACCTCGAACAACAGCCCAGCGTCTATCAGCAAAAGTATCCGCTGGCGGGAGCGCCCAATCCCATCGTGCGCCTGGGGGTGCGGGACGTCGCCACCGGCAACACCAAATGGATGGCTATGGCGGGCACGCCGGATACCTATCTGGCACGCTTCGGCTGGCTGCCGCAGGGCGACCGCGTGTACGGCGAAGTGCTGAACCGCGACCAGACCAAACTGCAGCTGTTGACTGCCGATCTCCAATCGGGTCAGGCGCGGGGGCTGGTGACCCAGACGGATCCCGACTGGATTGACGTGCGCGACGCTCCGCATTTCCTCAAGAGTGGCGGCTTCATATGGAGCAGCCAGCAGGACGGCTGGCGGCACCTGTACCTGTATAGCGACGACGGCCGTCAGGCGCGCCTGCTGACGCCCGGAGATTACAACGTGCTCGGGCTCGAGGGTGTGGACGAGGCACGCGGCGAAATGTATTTCACGCGTTACACCCACGGGCCGCTGAATACCGAGTTATATCGCGCGTCGCTGCGCGGCGGCGAACTGCGCGCCGTCACCACCGAGCCCGGAACCCACTCCATTGACATGGCGCCGCAGGCGCGTGCCTATCTCGATACGTATTCCAATGTCATGACTCCGCCATCGTGGACGCTGGTTAACCTGGACAACGCGAGACGCACGGCGATTCAGGCCTCCGCGTCGCTGGGTTATCGCTTTCAGCCGCCGCGTTTCTTTACGATTACGGCGGCCGACGGGCGTACGCCGATATACGCGCGCCTCACGTTGCCACCGGATTTCGACGCGACCAAAAAATATCCGGTGATCATGTATCAATACGGCGGACCGGACGCCGGGCCGATCGTGCGCGACGCCTGGGGCGGAACCAATTTCCTGTTTGACCAGTTGCTGGCCCGGCAGGGATTCGTCCTGTTCGCCACCGACAATCGCGCGGCCACCTATTTCGGTCACCGCGATCAGGCGCTGGTGAAACTGAACCTGGGAAAGTTGGCGCTCGCCGACCAGTTGGACGCGGTAAATTGGCTGAAGCGGCAGGCGTGGGTGGATGCCGCGCGCATCGGCATTTGGGGCTGGAGCTTCGGCGGCTACATGACCGCCTACGCGCTTACTCACGCGCCCGGCGTGTGGCGCGCCGGCATCGCAGTGGCGCCAGTGACGCAGTGGCAGGATTACGACTCGATCTACACCGAGCGCTACATGGGCACGCCGCAGGAAAATCCCGCGGGTTACGCCGAAAGCTCGGACGTGGCTGCGGCCGGAAATCTCGCCGATCCGCTGCTGCTGGTAGCCGGCACCGGGGACGACAACGTGCACTGGCAGAACACTATGCAGTTCATCCAGGCGCTGATTGATGCCAATAAGCCTTATCAACTGCTGATTTATCCCAACAAGACGCATGGCATCTCCGGCCCTGCGGCGCGCACGCACTTGTTTACCGCAATGCAGCAGTTCTGGGTGCAGCAGCTGCAACCACAGGCAGAGGTATCCGGCCGGGCGCCACGGTAAGGCTGACTGTGCCGAGAACTTCACGCATGATGACTTGTCTATCGGGTTCGTCAACTCAAAACTAGGTAAACGATATGCGGAAAACATGGTTTTGGGTCGCAGCCATCGTGTTTACGGCGCTCACGGGCTCTGCAGTGGCCGCCAGCATATCCAAGCCGATGAACCGCAGCGAGCATTTCGCTTACGGCCATCCCGGCGCTGGCATCGGCCCGGCGCATGTGATTCACGTGCACGCGCTCGACACCTTGCGTTTCGAACCCGCGCGCATTGTCGTGAGCCGGGGCGAGACCGTGGAATTCATAGTCAGCAATGCCGGGAAGCTGGCGCACGAATTCGTGATCGGCGACGCCGCGCTGCAGGCTGCCCACCAGCAGGAAATGCAGGCCATGCCCGGCATGGGCATGCGGCATGACGTGAATGCGGTTTCGCTGCCGCCGGGCCAGACGCGCGATCTGGTGTGGACCTTCACGCGCGACGGCACGGTGGAATACGCCTGTCACGTTGCCGGTCATTTCGCCGCCGGCATGGTCGGCAAGATCATCATTGAGTCGGCCAAGCACGGCTGATCGGTCCCGGATACCGGACCTTGCGCGGCTCAGTGAAACAGATTTCGAACTTTGTTGAGGAACGAACCTGAGCGCATGCGCGTCAAGGTTTTGGCCCACTGGTCTTCCGCGAGCACTTTTCTTTCGTAATCTTTCTCTTCTTGTTTCATCAATGTCAGGACGCGCGTGTCTTCGTCTTCATCCAGCCAGTAGCCATGCTGGTTCACGCAAAAATCCATTTGCAGATCGCAGAATCGGTATTGGAATCGCTGGAGAGGAGTGTTGCACTCCGGGCATTTGGCGGTTGTGGGCGTGGAACTGAGGAACAGGGTTCCTTTGGCATCATCGCCGAAGTCGAAGGCTTCATCTTCCAGTTGATCGAGTTCCTGGTGCTCCAGCCACATCCCTTTGCAGGATTGACAGTAGTTGACCCTGATCTTGTGCCGGATTGCAGGCGCCAGATCCGAGCCGCATTTAGGGCATTTCAACTTCGTCTCCGATGTGGCGTTTATTCGTTTACAGTCGTGAGCTTATCATTTTGACCGGCGCGCTGCCCACATGATCATCCGGTTGGCGGGCAAGTTGCGCAGTCGGTCCCTCGATGGTTGGAACTGCAACCTGCGACATCTGCATGGGCATGTCCGGCAGCTTGCGCATTTCGGAGGGCGGCATGCCGTGCAGCAACACCGAAGCGGCCCCGATCACCGCCACGCCCAGCAGGCTCTCGGCCAGTACCGCGCGCGCACAATTGCGCACAATGGTGGCGGTTCCCGCAGTGATGTGACTGGCGCCGGCGAAACCGCCGAGCAATTTCCTGAACAGTGAACGCGGCGCCGGCTTGCCCGCGGCGCGCAGTAGTTGCGGTAGCTTCACGTAACGGTTGTGGGCGCCAAAGGCAATCATGAGAATGATGATGCCGAGCTTCACGTCGAGCGTCACGCCGTAGCTCGTGGTCCACAGCGCGCGGAAACTTCCGAGCCCGCCGATTGCGGTGTAAATGCCGGTCGCCAAGATCACGGCGAGCGCGCCGCCCGAAAGCGTGGACAGCCGCCGGAAAATCAGCGCGCTGCGTTCGCCGTCCGTCTCGCCGGCGCGCAGCAGCCCGGGAAAGATCGCGAGCGACATGCCGAACAGGCTGCCGACCCACACCGCCGCGGACATCAGGTGCGCCCAGTCCACCCACACCGCGAAGGTGAAATCGCCGTGATCGGCGGGATGGCCGGTTTCGCTGCGCGTGAGCGCGATGCCGGCTGCGCCGATCACCATCAGCCACGCCGCCCAGCGGCGGTGGCGGTGGTGCAGGCTCCAGCCCCAGGCGAGCCACAACAGGAGCAGTGCCGGAATGCGCCACACCCACACATGGCCGTAATGCGTGACCTTGAGCACGAGCGGCATGT
Source organism: Gammaproteobacteria bacterium (assembly GCA_028864905.1). GTDB lineage: Bacteria > Pseudomonadota > Gammaproteobacteria > Natronospirales > REEB76 > REEB76. The sequence continues at coordinate 12,100 of JAGWLP010000007.1, read as the reverse complement.
CCGCAAACAACTGGCTGAAGGATCCGCCGTTCAGCTCGAGCGTGCGCGACACCAGGATGCCAAAGCTGCTGAGTGTGAGCAGCGCCACGGCCACACCCAGCAGGCGCAGCACCGAGGTTTCGAGCGCGCTGCCCGCGTCGCGCGGCAGCACCGCAAGCCAGCAGGCGAGCAGGCCGATAACCGCCATCAGCATGCACACGTCGAACGCGGTCAGGGCGATATTGACAGGCATGACGGGCTTCGCTATTGCACGCTGAAGGGGAAGCGACCGGCCGTATGGTGGCCGTCGCGCGCGATCACGCTCCAGTACACCCAGTACTGGCCGGACGGCAGCGGCGAGGGCAGTATGGTTTCGAGCAAGGTGTTGTCGCTGGATGAGACTTGGCCATTGCCCTGGCTCACCTGTGCGCCGGCGGCGTTTTTCACGATCAACGTGGAAAACACCGGTTCGATCTCACCGTCGAACCAGATTTGCACCAGCTTGGGCGAGGCGCTGAGCGTCGCGCCCACGTGTGGCGCGGAATTGTCCGGAAAGGCGTGGGCCCACGCGTTTGAGGCGAAGCCCAGAGTCAGCAGCAGTGCAACAAAAATCGTGGTGCGCATGCGGGTCTGCCTCATTGCCAGACCGGCGCGCCGACGGTGTGCGGTGCGAGGTCATCCAGGTAGAAATCGAAGCCCAGCAGGATGCCGACCGAATTGCCGGTTCGATGATTGATGGGAATCTGCAACTCCACACCCCACTGGAAATAGTGTCCCAGCCAGATCACGCCGGGATTGATGTAGCCGGTGGTCTGGCCACGGCAGCCGTTGTCGAGACAGGTCTGCATCGGAAACTCGACGATCGGGATCAGGTTGTTGAACGGCGCCTTGATGCCGACGTATTTCACGAAGTCCTGCAGGTACGGGATGCTGTACTGCAAGGAGAATCCCCAGTTGAGCATGCGCGGGACATTACCGGCAGTGGGGAAATCCACGGATGCGACACCCGTGACCGCCAACGGTTTTAACCAGTTGGCCGAAACTTGGCCCAAGCCTTGGCCGAAAGCGAACTCCGGCTTCCAGGTGGAATATCCGGAACCGATCTTCTGACCGCCGGTATGGGCGACGGAGTCGGCGAGCGAGAACATACCGATGGATTCAGAATCGTCGTTCTCGTACACCTGCCAGGCTCCGGCCACGCTGAAATTGTCCCAGCCATGCACTGCCGGCAGGCCTCCGGGCACCAGGCTCTGGTAATCAGTGCTCATCACCAGCGAAAAGCCCGGCGTGATCGGCTTGGTGAAGGCCGCGGCCAGCACGTTTTGCTCGGTGCCGTCGGCGTAGATGTGGCTGAACACCAGCGGCAGTTCCGCGCCGATGCCGGGATCATCGAAGCTCAGGGTGGCGGGAAACAGCCGCATGCCGGCGATGGCGTGGGCGTATACCGGCGTCGGGCCCAGCGCCAGCAGCGCAACCAGCAGCGGCCCGCTCCGGAGGTTGTGGTGCAAAACTCGCATGATTCGTCTCGCTCTCGTTGTGCCGCCGCCGCACGGCGACAGGATGGTTGTCAGCGGGAAACGCGGACCGCGGTGTCATCACGCCCGCCATGACGCGGAGTACCGGCTTTGCGAGCCGGGCACCGTTGGCGCAACGGATTCTGCGGTGTCGCGGAGAGAGTCAGGCGAGGGGTGGGGCGCGAGAGCGGTGCGTGACGTGGAAGACGCGTTCCGGCACCGGTGTCAGGTGTGGAACGAGGGCCAGGAACCGCGCCCGCACAGTGGGCGGTTGCGGCTGGAACGTGGGGGAGAACACATCCAGCGCACCGTGCGCCATCACCTGGCAGATGGGGCAGTGCAATTCGGCGGCCGGGGTCTCGTGGTGATGGGCGAATTCCAGGGTGTAGAGGCCCACGGTGCACAGCACCGCCACGAGCAGCATTCCACTGAACCAGCGTGTGCGGCGTAACCGCGTCAGCCGGATGGTGGAATGGTTTGGAGTTCGCTGCGAGTTCATGCGGGTCATATCATGTTATGCGCACAGGGTACTGCAATCCCGGAGTTTTTGCAGGCGCGCCAAACGTGCCCAGCTCACTGTGGGGCGGAGCGAACTCTTTCGAAACACAGACTGTCGAGGCAAGCGCTTCACTCGGCTGTGCCGTAAAAGCGGATGAGATCCGCCTTGTATTGTGCGAGCGCCGGCACGTTGAGGTAGATCATGTGACCGGACTGGTAGTAGCCGTAGCTGATGTTTTTCATCAGTGACGGGCCCAGGCCCATGTGATCGAGATCGTATTCGGTCTCGAAGAACGGCGTGGCGAAATCGAAATAGCCGTTGGCCGAAAACACCTTGAGGTGCGGGTTCTCGGTCATGGCCGCGCGCAGGTTTTCCTCCACGTCCATGAGCGGATAGGTCTGGCCGTTGATGCGCTGGCCGTTGTCCCAGTCCCTGCCGACTTCGCGGTAGTTCTCGACCTTGTACGAAAGCTCGGTGTGGTATTTCAAATCGTTTTCCAGGTACCAGTGGAATGCGGCGGTAAACGCCGGGCCGATGGCCGAGCCGGATGGATCGTAGGACGGATTCTCGCCGGCGGCGTCGGCGTCAATACCCTCAAAACGCGAGTCCAGTCGTCCGACGGTGCGGTCCTCTCCGCGCAGCAATTCCTTCTCGAAGCGGAAGGGATCGATGCGCAGCTTGACGTTCAGGATGTACTGCACCGGCAGGCCCGTGTAAGCATGCAGTTTTTCGGCGATGGTCTGTGTGTCAGCCGCGCTTAAATTGACGCCTTGCGCAAGCGCCTGGGCGTAATCGCCGAGTGCGAAGTTGCGTACCTGCTGCAGGAACGCGGGCAGATCCGCAGGCTTGTTGGGCAGCTTGTCGTGATACCAGGCGGTGGCCGCCATGGTCGGAAGATACAGTTCGTAGGGCAGATCCAGGGCGAACGGCGGCCCCGGAAAATCCACAAAGCCGTTGAGCCAGGAGGATTGCAGCACCACACCGTTCAGCGCCACACCGTTCTCTTGCAGCCAGTCGGACAAGCCGGCAGCGCGCGTGGTGCCGTAGCTCTCGCCGAGCAGGAACTTGGGCGAGTTCCAGCGGTTGTTGAGCGTTACGTAGCGCCGGATGAATTTGCCGAAAGACGCGATGTCCGGATCGGTGCCGTAGAAGTCCTTGGGCGTGCCGGTGCCCACGATGCGCGAGAAGCCGGTGCCGATGGCGTCTATGAACACCAGATCGCTTTTGTCGAGCAGGGAGTATTGGTTCTGAACGAGATCATAAGGCGGAGGCGGCGTGGGTTTGGCGTCGCTGGTGACTACGCGCACCGGGCCGAAGCTCCCCATGTGCAGCCAGATGGACGATGAGCCCGGCCCGCCGTTGAACAGGAAGGTGAGTGGACGGCGGTTCGCGTCCGCGCCGTCCTTGGTGTAGGCGACATAGAAGAAGCTGCCGATGGGTTTGCCCTGATCGTTGTCCACCAGCAAAGTGCCGGCCGTGGCGGTGTACTTGATGGTCTGGCCGTCAATCGTCAGGCTGTGGTGGGTGACCGAGCTGGTTTCTTTCGGCACCGGCAGCGCCGCTGCGGCCGTTGGGGACGGCGCATCAACGGCCAACGCCGGCAGGCTTAAAACGAACAACAGCAGCGGCAATAAAACGATGGCTCTTTTCATGTTGGGTTCCTGTCGATAGCAAAACACCCGCATGGCCGCGGGTGTTTTGATTTATGGGAAGTCAGTGGTTGTCGGTCTCGTCATACCATTTGGCAAGATCGGCTTTGTACTTTGCCAGCGTTGGTACGTGCAGATAGAGCATGTGCCCGGAAGGATAGTAATAGAACTGTATGTTCTTATAGATGTTCGGCGGCAGATCCAGCTGATCCAGATCGAACTCGGTCTTGAAGAACGGCGTCGCCAGATCGTAGTAGCCGTTGGCCGAGAACACCTTGAGGTGTGGGTTCTTGCGCATCGCGTCGCCGAGATTCGCGGCCACATCCGGCAGCGGCGGAGTACGGAACGACATCCGGCCCGGCAGCGGGTGTTTCCAGTCCCAGGGTCCGATGATGTTGTAGCCGGTGACGCGATAGGTTTCAGTGGTTTCGTATTTGAGCCTGTTCTTCACATACCAGTTCCACGCGGCCGCGTAGGCAGGGCCAATACCCGTGTCGGAAGGATCGTATTCCGGGAATGCCTGGGCATTGTCGGAGTTGATGCCTTCGTAGCGTGCGTCGTAGCGGCCCAGGGTACGGTCCTCGTCGCGCAGCAACTCCGCGCGGAATTGCGTGGGCGAGACCTTGAGGTTGGCGTTTTTCAGGAACTGTGCACTCAGGCCGGTGTATTGCACGAGTTTCGCGAGCACGTCGTTGTACTCGGACTGCGGCAGCTTCGAGCCCTGGAACAGCGCATCGGCGTACTCGCCGCGCGCGAAAGCCCGCACTTGGTCGAGGAACGGCGCGAGTTCGGCCGGCTTGTTCGGTAGCTTGTTGTGATACCAGGCAATGGCCGCGTACGACGGCAGGTAGGTGATGTACTCGAGATCGGTGCCCGGCATGGTGTCGCCGTAGTTCAGGATGGTGGATTGCAGCACCACGCCGTTCAGTGCGATGCCGTTCTGTTGCAACCAGTCGGCGAGATTTGCCGAGCGCGTGGTGCCGTAGGATTCGCCCAACAGGTATTTCGGCGAATTCCAGCGGTTATTCGCTGTGATATAGCGCTGGATGAACTGGCCGAAGCTCGCCACGTCCTGATCCACGCCCCAGAAGTCCTTGCCGGTGCCCTTGTCGACCAGGCGGCTGTAACCGCTGCCGACCATGTCAATGAATACGAGATCGGACTTGTCGAGCAACGAATACTGGTTGGGCACGATGCCGTAAGGCGGCGGTGGGGTCGCCTGTGCGTCGGCCACCTCGACCCGCACCGGCCCGAATGATCCCATTTCCAGCCAGACTGAAGAGGAGCCCGGCCCGCCGTTGTACACGAAGGTCAACGGGCGGGTTTTGGTATCGGCGCCGTCCTTGGTGTAGGCCACATAAAACATGCTGGCCGTCGGTTCGTTCTTCTCGTCGCGCAAGATGATGGTGCCGGCGGTGGCCGTGTATTTGATGGCTTGGCCGTTGATCACGACGCTGCCCTGCGTGACGGACTTGGTTTCCTTGGGTGCCGGCGTGGTGGAAGCCGGAGCTTTGGCCGTAGCCGCGGCCGGCGCATCGGCGGCAAACGCGGAAGCGGTCAACAGCAAAGCAAGCAAAGGCAGGCAGGCGAGGGCTTTTGTCATGATTGTTCTCCAAGCGGTGGAAAGTACGGTCGTATGACCGGCAACGGCGCAAGGGGTTCCGGTGCGGCCGGCCCGAATGCTACGTCAGTAAGGCGGAGACGGCAGCGCGGATAATACCCGGAGCCTGCGGCGACTTGGCAAAAAAGCCAAGCCAGCTTTGTAACAAATTGTAACCATGCCGGATGCAAACTCTTGAATTGGCTGCGGAAGGCGATCGTCCCCACATTAACGGAAGTATGTACTTAGCGAAAGCAGACCAGAGCTTACAGCACCCCCTCGTCCTTCCTTCTCCCCCCTTGCTGACGAGAGAAAAGGAGCGGCGTGTCACATCGTTTTGAACGCGTCACGCGTCAGGTTTTCCGGACCTGCGGCGCGTGCCACGACGTTGTCCTCGATACGGATGCCGCCAAACTTGCGGAATGCGTCCACCTTCGCCCAGTTCACGTGCCGGCTGTGCGGACCGGCCTTGAGTTTCTCGAGCAATGACGGGATGAAGTACAGGCCGGGCTCGATGGTGGTGACGAAGTTTTCCTTGAGCACCCGGGTGTTGCGCAGATAAGGATGACCGTCGGGTTTGGGGATTAGATTACCGCGCGGGCTTGCCATGAGACCGCCGACATCGTGCACTTGTAAACCAAGCAAGTGGCCCAAGCCGTGCGGCAGAAACATGCTGCTGATGCCCTTGGTAACACTTTCCCCGGGCGGCAGGCGCACGAAATCGAAATCGTGCAGCAGCCGTGCGATGGCGTGATGCGCTTCGAGATGCAATGTCTTGAAGTCGGTTTCCGGCCGGACTTTTTTACCGAGCGCCTGCTGTTCCTTGTCGAGCGCATCAATCAGCGCCTGGAACTCGTCACGTTCGGCTGAATAAGTGCGGGTCACATCCGCGGCGTAGCCGTTCACCTGCGCAGCGGCGTCAATCAGGAACGAATGCCGGCGCGCGGGTTTCTCGCGCTCCCGATACTGGTAGTGCAGCGTGGCGGCGTGTTCGTTGAGCGCTATGATGGCGTGGTAAGGCAGCTCGTCGTCGGTCTGGCCGCAGGCGGCGCAGAACGCGGTGTGGATCTCGAACTCGCTGGCGCCCGCGTGAAACGCCTGCTCGGCCGCGCGGTGCCCTTTCGCGCTGATGATATTTGCCTGGCGCATGCATTCCAGTTCATATCCAGTCTTGGCGGCACGCGCGTAGTGCAACTGGTTGAGCAAAGTCTCCGGATTAACGTCTGCGAATCCCCAGCTCTTGAAGCGTTCCTGCCATTCACCCAGAAATGCGCAACGCCGCGCGCCGGGGAGCGCGCCCTTGGCGTCTTCGGTGTGCCGCACGATGCGGATTTCGAAGTGCCGGGTCCAATAGCCTGAGGGCGGCGCCGGTGGCAGGTACCAGTAGTCCTCGGGCTGGTAGTACACCAGCACCGGTTTCTGGCCGGGCACGTACGCGACGAAAGAGTCGTGCGCGTGCAGGAGCGGCAGCCAGTTCTTGAAATGCGGATTGATCTGGAAGGGGTAATCCTGGTCATCCAGGAACCAACCGTGCGGACTACCGGCAAATACCGCAACCGCATCGAAGCCGGCAGTCTCAAGCGCCGCGCTGAAGCGCTGTCCCACCGTTTCGAGGTGCGTCGGATACAGATCGGCGAGCGCGGGTTTCCCCGCGCGGTCCGCACCTTGGTGTGGGCTGGAATGACTCAGACGATTCACGATTGCGCACTCTATCACTGCACCCGCCGAGTTGCCGCTGTATGCCGCTGCCCGGATTTGACTCCAGACTCCTCACGGCTTATAGTAGCTGTCCAAGCAGCTACTAAAACATTCCCATGACGGATGTAGCACCACTACTGCAGGACTTGGGGTTCGGCGAATACGAAGCCCGCGCGTATACGACCCTCGTGGGCTCCGGTGCTGCCAATGGCTACGAAATCGCCAAAGCCTCGGGCATGCCACGCGCTAATGTGTATGCGGTGCTCGAGAAACTGGTGCAGCGCGGCGCGGCCCGCCGCATCAAACAGCGCACCGGCGTGCGTTACGCCGCGATCCCGCCCCGCGACCTGCTGCGGCACTTGGAGAGCGAACATGCGCGCACGCTGGCGGCTGCGGGCCGGGCGCTCGATGCCTTGGCGCGCGCCCCGGAACTGACGCCGGTGTTCAATCTGAAAGATGAATCCGAGTTGCACGCTCAGGTAAGCGCACTGATTGGCGGCGCGCGCCGCAGCCTGCTGGTCGCCATCCGTCCTCCCGATGCTGCGAAGTTTGCGTCCCAGTTGCGCGATGCCCGGTCGCGGGGCGTCGCTATTACCACGTTGTGCATGGACGCCTGTGCCGAACCCTGCGGCGGCTGCCAGGGGGATCTCTACCGTTACTGCGTCCATCCGGATCAGCGCGGCCGCTGGCTGCTGCTGGTCGCCGATGACGCTCGCATGGTCGCGGCCGAAATCGATGCGCAGGCGATGCGTGCGGTTGCGACCGAACAATTCTTGGTGGTGTCATTGGCGTCTGCCTACATCCGCCAGAGCATTGCGCTTGCCACCCTGGCGGGTGAACTCGGCGAAAAATTTCACGGGCTGCTTTCCGAGCATGCCCGGCAGGTTCTGGATGCCCTGCATCCCGAAGGCGGCTTCTTCGAGCATCTTAAAGAGATGACGGGAACGGTCGTTTGAGGTCCGCGATAGCGGTCGTGTGTGTTTGAGTTGAGGAGGTCTTATGTACAAGCATCTATATAAATTGGCGGTCTTGGGCGCCGCCATCGCGCTGTTTTCCGGCGCGGCTTTCGCCCAGAATCACGGTTCCGCTCCTGCGCCGGCGGCGCAGGCCGGTTCCGGTACCAACATGTTCGGCGGCCCGATTTACAGCGGTGCTCCGGCCCTGAACGTCACGGCGGCACTGGTCAAGGCCGGCGGCGGTGCCGAGAATTTCGAGTTCTCCAAGGCCTTGGTGTCCATGCTCGGCGAGAAGACCGTGAATGCGGAAGTCGCCAAGCTCACGAAGCAGTACGGCAAGGACGAAGTCAACACCTTCATCACCGGCATGACTTATGCCGTCAAAGATGGCCTGAAGCGCGCCACTGAAGCCGGCGTCAAGCTGCCGGCTGTGCCCGCTGATCTGCACGGCATGGCGCTGGCCCGCACGCTGGTCACCGCCGGCACTGCGCCGGATGGCGTGTGGTGGTCCGGTTATCTGTTCGACCACGCACTCTCCCATGACTTGCATAACCAGGTGATGGAAGACATCAACACCAACGTCAGCACCCAGGCGGATCTGACCACGCACAAGATCCTCAATCAGGCGATGTTCGACGTGGCGCACGCGCTCGGTCACAAGCATGTGAAGCTCGCGACACTGCATTGATTGTCAGCCGTTAAGCAGGAAACGGGGCGGGCGACCGCCCCGTTTTTTTATGGGCGTGGTACCGGCGGTAAGTTACACTGCCATTTTTGTGGAGACCTGCTCATGGAATACCGGCGCCTCGGAAATTCCGGCCTCAAGCTCGGCGCGTTGTCATTCGGGTCCTGGGTGACGTTCAAGAACCAGGTGGACCTCAAGCTCGCCGCACAATGCCTGAAGCTCGCGTACGACGCGGGCGTGAATTTCTTTGACAACGCCGAAACTTACGCCAACGGCCATTCCGAGCTCATCATGGGCCGGGCGTTGAAGAACCTGGGTTTCGACCGGGATTCTTATTGTGTTTCCAGCAAGGTATTCTTCGGTTGCCGTGACCACCCGCGCCCCACGCAGCACGGCCTGTCGCGCAAGCACGTGACCGAAGCCTGCCACCAGGCGCTTGCGCGCCTGCAGGTGGATTATCTGGACCTGTACTTCTGCCATCGCCCGGATGCGGAAACGCCCGTCGAGGAAACCGTGCATGCCATGCACGACCTGATCCAGCAGGGCAAGGTACTGTACTGGGGCACGTCCGAGTGGCCGGCCGAAACCATCGTCGCGGCGCACCAGATCGCGTGTGAACGTAACTTGACGCCGCCCAGCATGGAGCAGCCGCAATACAATCTGTTCACGCGTGCGCGTGTGGAACAGGAATACACAAAGCTGTATCTGAATTACGGTATGGGCACTACCATCTGGTCTCCTCTTGCCTCGGGCGTATTGAGCGGAAAGTACGCCAACGGCATTCCCAGGGATTCGCGCCTCAACCTGCCGGGTTACGAATGGCTGCGCGACCGGCTGCACACGGATGAAGGTCGCCGGCGCCTAGGTGCCGTCGAGAATCTGGCGGTCGTCGCCCGCGAACTTGGCATGAGTGTGAGCCAGCTGGCGATTGCCTGGTGCCTGAAGAACCACAATGTCAGTACCGTGATCCTGGGGGCCTCGCGCCTGGAACAGTTGCGCGAAGATCTGGGCGCGCTGGCGCAGGCTTCCAAACTTCAGCCCGATGTCGTGGCGCGCATCGAGGCGGCAGCCAGCGCATGAGCCCGGCGCTCTCGCAGTCGCAAGTGGCGCAAATCCATCGCCGCATGCGCGAGGCGGCGGAGGCCTACAATCGCGCGGATATTGCCACGGCGGTGAACGGCTGCCAGCAGGTTCTGGGCCTGCATGCAGAGTTCGCGCAAGCCTGGCATTTGCTGGGGCTGTGCCGCTGGCAGCAAGGCCAATTGACCGCGGCCGCCGATGCTTTGGAGCGTGCGGCCGGACCGCAGCCGCGCGATGCGCAGGTCATGCACGATCTCGGCAACGTGTATTCGGACCAGGGCGCCTGGTCTGTGGCGGTGCACGCCTATCTCAAGGCCATCGAATTGCGCCCCCGGCATGCCGAGAGTTTCCTCAACATGGGCGCGGCCTACGAGAATCTGGGAGAGCACGACCAGGCCGAGCGTGCCTATCAGCGCACACTGGAGCTGAACCCGCAATTCGCGAGTGCGGCTGCGAGCCTCGCGTCTCTTGCGGAGAGCGCGAATCGCCTGGAGGAAGCGGCGGAACTGGCAGGGCGCGCGCTGGCGCTGGATGCCGCCGATCCGGTCGCCAATCTCACCCAAGCGCAACTGGATTTGCGTGCCGGCCGGCCAGATGCAGCGGCCGCACGCCTGCGGAATCTGCTGGAGAAACCACTTCGGCCTCGCAACCGCTCGTTAGCGCTGGCGCGCCTCGGCGCCATATATGAGCAACGCGGCGATTATGCGCAGGCGTTTGCGGCATTCCAAGGGTCCAAGCAGGCGTTGAATACCGGGGAAGCGGCGCCCGGTCCGGGCGTTTACACCCTGGCTACCGTTGTGCGCGTTGCGCGGCATCTCGATCGCCTGGTGGCAGACCCGGTGAGCGGCCCGACGCTGAACGGGGAAACACCGGCATTTCTGGTGGGATTCCCGCGCTCCGGGACCACGCTGCTCGATCAGATTCTTTCCTCGCATCCGCGGCTCGTGGTGCTGGAGGAAAAGGAGAACCTGCAGGATCTGTTGCGGGACTTTGTCACCAACGATACAGGATTGGAGCAGCTATCGAGTCTGGACGCTGCGGCGCTCGAACCCTATCGGCGCAAGTACTGGACACGAGTGGCGGAGGCCCTGCCGCAACGCAATCCGGAAAAATTGTTCATCGATAAATTGCCGCTCAACACGCTGTTCATGCCGCTGATCGCACGCCTGTTTCCGGCGGCCCGGTTCGTGTTTGCCGTGCGCGATCCGCGCGATGTGGTGCTTTCGTGCTACATGCGCGCCTTCGGCCTGAACGAAGCCATGCGCAATTTCCTCACCCTCGCCGGAACCGCAGAGCTGTACGCCGGAGTGATGCAGATCGGCATCCGGTGCCGTGAACGGCTTGGGGACCGGGTGCACCTGATCCGCTACGAATCCCTGGTGGATGATCTGGAAGGCGCCGCCCGGGACCTGTGTGCGTTCCTCGAGCTTGACTGGGACCCGGCGATGCTGCGGTTTCAGGAAACCGCAAAAAAAAGGCGTATCAATACGCCGAGCTATCACCAAGTAGTGCAGCCGGTGTACACCTCGGCGCGTGCGCGCTGGCGGCATTACCGGGAATACCTGGAACCGGTGCTGTCACGCTTGCAGCCATTCGTGGATTTTTTCGGCTACGCCTGAGGGCAAAAAAATCCCGCGGTCCTTGCGGACCGCGGGATGGGTTACAGACGCGAGCCGATCTCAGTAGCGGAACCCGATGCGCGCGTAGAAGAAGCGCCCGGGCACGTCGTACAGGGTCGGGTCAAAGCTGTTCAACTGTTGCTGTGTCGAGGACGGCGGTTCCTTGTTAAACAGGTTGCGGATGCCGAAGGTGAAGATCAGCTTCGCGGGATCGAAGTTGTAGCTCACCTGCGCATCGTGATAGATGGTCTGTCCCAGGTGGTTGGTGGACAGGCTGTTGTTGGTGTTATTGGGATTGGAGCACAGTCCCAAATTGGTGAAGCTCAGCGGTGTGTTGTCAAAGGAATCGGAGCACCGCTCGGTCAGGGCACTGATGTAGCGCATGTCCCATTCCGCGCGCCAATTGCCCAGGGTCCATTGCAGCGAGGTCCGGGCTTTCCAGTGGGGTACACCGAACGGGAACACGGTACCGCCGCGTTCCACTCCCGCCAACTGGGTGACCAAAGCAGGGCCGGTGGGATTTCCTTCAATCAGTTCGAAGCCGCGGATGTACGTGGCATCCACCGCTGCCCGGAACTCGCCGACCGCGCCCGCCTGGAAGTCATAGCTGGCTCCCAGATCGAATCCGTCGGTGCGTGTTACCCCCGCATTGGCGACGGCGTCATTCAATACCTTGATGGCACCGATACCGCCGCGGACAATGCGGGCACAGTCAGCCAGGTTACCCGAGACGTAGCAGCCGTCCATGATGGCCTGACCGCTGATCGGCTGGATGGTGTTGTTCACGTCGATCTTGTAGTAATCCAGATTGAAATTCAGGC
>JAGWLP010000075.1 GCA_028864905.1 Gammaproteobacteria bacterium | reverse complement strand
GTGGAGGAGGGCGGGCCCTTGGACAAAAACGTGCACACCGGCTGGCTCGCGCCGTTGAACGTGGTGCCGAGGTGCACCCAGCCCTCGTGTACTTCCAGCAGCCGCAGGTCGCGCTCGTTGAAGCGCGCATCCTTGCGCAGCTTGATGTAGTCGGCGCCGGCCGCGGCATCGGCCTCGATGCCGTCCGAGATCTTCACGCGCGCGGTATTTTCCGATTCCCGGAACGACTGGTTGAGGCGCTGCTGCAGGATTTTGACGGCATCCTCGGCAACGATGTGTTTGGGCAGCGGTTTCAGCAGCTCGCTTTGGTCAATGTTGGCTATCGCCTTGGCGAGCGACTCGCCGAGGTCGGCCAGCGTCGGGCCGCCCTCGTGGAAGGCGTCGCCGGCCGAGCCGTAGAGCTCCTGCGACAGCTCGCCGAAATCCTCTGTACCCCGTGCTTCCAGCATGCGCACCACCTGGATGTACTCGCGGCACATGCGCTGCATGATGGCGCCGAGCGCATTGTCCTGGCCGAGTATGCGGCGGATGTCGAGTTCGATCTGGTGGAATTCGTGACGCTTGGCCGGTACATCGAAGCCGAGCGGCCGGGCCTGGTAATACGTGCGGTCAATTCCGGGCAGTTGCCGGGCTCCGTGGCGGAAAAATTCCTCCTGGACGCTGCTGTCCCATTTGACCTGGTCGAGGATGCGGATGGGCTTTTGCGCCGCCACGATGCGGTCGGAGAGCGAACGCAGGATTTGCCGGTACTCGTCCGTGATGCCCGGGGCGGTCACAAAACGCTATCCGCTCTTGGCGCGCGCCAGCTTGCGGACTTCCTGCACGGCGACCGACAGGCTCGGGAAGTCGGCAATGTTGGCGGTTTTCATCTCGGCCAGCATGCGCTGCACGTGCTGCGTGCGGTTGGCGGCTTTGCCAAACCAGGCATCCAGTTTGTCCATGGCCGCGCGCGCATCCTTGGCGCCGGCGAGCGCCTGCGCTGCGAGTGCGCGTTGCTGAGCGTAAAGGTCCTCGCGCAGCGTGGCGCGCGCCTGTGCCTGCCAATGGCCTTCGACGGCCAGCGTCTCGATCTGCCCACGCAGCCAGTCGAGGCCGAGTTCGCGGCCGATGTGGAAATAGACGCGCGCCACCACCTCCACCGGCAAACCGGCGGAGCGCGCCACGTCCACCAGGTCCAGCGCGGGATACAGCGTCGCCAGCGCGGCAATCTGCTGCGCGAGCGCCGCCGGCACGCCCACATCGAGGTATTGTTGCTGCAGGGCGTGAAAAGTTTCGAGCTGGCTGTCGCCGAGCACCGCGGCCATGTGGGCGGCAAGCGTCTCGATGCCCGGGCGGTACAGTGGCACCACCGCCGCGATGTCCAGTTGGCCGTGCAGATGATCCAGCAGCCAGCGGGTAGCGTGACGCAGCAGGCGCGCGGTTTGCACCGCCATGGCCACCTGCACGTTGGCGGGAACCTTGTTGTCGAGCGCTTCAATTGCCGACCAGGTGGCCACCGTATCGAAGCTCTCGCGCGCGATGGTATAGGCGCGCGCCACCGAGGCCACGCCTACGCCGGCTTCCTCCTGCATGCGCTGCGCGAAGGTCGGGCCCATGCGGTTCACCAGGCTGTTGGTGATGGCGGTGCAGACGATTTCGGACCGCAGCCGGTGTCTGGGCATGAAGTCGCGGTATTTCCGCCGCAAGGGCGTGGGGAAATAATTTTCCAGCTCGTTGGCGAGATACGGATCCTCGGCCACGTCCGACGCGAGCAGCGCGTTGTAGATGGCGATCTTGCTGTAGGCCAGCAGCACTGCCAATTCCGGGCGCATCAGGCCGCGTTTGGCGGCACGCCGCTCCTTCAACTCCTCGTCGCCCGGCAGGAATTCGATGCCGCGGTTCAATACGCCGGACTTTTCCAGCGTGCGCATCAGGTAGGCGTGCTCGCTGATGCGAGCCGGGGCCTGGGATTCGGCGATGGACAGCGCTTGGCTCTGCATGTAGTTGTCGCGCAGCACCAGCGCGCCGACTTCATCGCTCATCGAGGCCAACAGCGTGTTGCGCTGCGCCTCGGTCAGCTTGGCGTCGGCCACGGCCAGATTTAGCAGGATCTTGATGTTGACTTCGTGGTCGGAGGTGTCTACGCCCGCGGAGTTGTCTATGAAATCCGTGTTGAGCCGGCCGCCGTTGAGCGCGTACTCGATGCGTCCCAACTGGGTGAAACCCAGGTTGCCGCCTTCGGCCACCACCTTGCAGCGCAGTTCGCGGCCATTGATGCGCAGTGCGTCATTGGCGCGGTCGCCGCACTCCGAGTTTTCCTGATCGCTGGATTTCACGTAGGTGCCGATACCGCCGTTCCACAGCAGGTCCACCGGCGCCTCGAGGACGGCGCGCATGAGTTCCACGGGCGTGAGCTGTGCGGCTTCGATGCCCAGTGCCTGCTGCGCTTCGCCTGACAGCTTGATGATCTTGGCGCTGCGCGGGAATACACCGCCGCCCCTGGAAATCAGCTTGGCGTCGTAATCGGCCCACGCGGAACGCGGCAAGTGAAACATGCGCTCGCGTTCCTTGAAGCTCGCTTCCGGATCCGGATGCGGATCAATGAATATGTGGCGGTGATCGAAAGCGGCGATGAGCTTGATGTGGCGCGAGCGCAGCATGCCGTTGCCAAACACGTCGCCCGACATGTCGCCGATGCCGATGACGGTGAAATCGGTGGTCTGGGTGTCCACGCCCATCTCGCGGAAGTGCCGTTTGACGGATTCCCAGGCGCCGCGCGAGGTGATGCCCATTTCCTTGTGGTCATAGCCGGCCGAGCCGCCGGAAGCGAAGGCGTCGTCCAGCCAGTAGCGATACTCGCGGGCCACGCCGTTGGCGATGTCGGAAAACGTGGCCGTGCCCTTGTCGGCGGCCACCACGAGGTAAGGATCATCCTCGTCGTGCCGCACCACCTGCGGCGGCGGCACCACCCGCCCGTCCACCAGGTTGTCGGTCAGGTCCAGCATGCCGCGCATGAATGTCTGGTAACACGCGATGCCTTCCTTGAGCACCTCCTCACGGTTGCCACTCGCCGGCGGCCGTTTCACGTAGAAACCGCCTTTGGAACCGACCGGCACGATCACGGTGTTCTTGACCTGCTGCGCCTTCATCAGGCCGAGCACCTCGGTGCGAAAATCCTCGCGCCGGTCCGACCAGCGGATGCCGCCGCGTGCCACTTTGCCGCCGCGCAGATGCACCGCTTCGACGCGCGGCGAGTACACCCAGATTTCGAACATCGGCTTGGGCAGCGGCAGTTCCGGCAACTGCGCGGGATCGAACTTGAAGGCCATGTAGGGCTTGTGCACGCCGTGCTTGAGGGTCTGGAAATAGTTGGTGCGCAGCGTGGCGCGCGCCACATTGAAGAAGCTGCGCAGGATGCGGTCGTCGTCGAGGCTTGCAACCGACTCCAGAGCCTTGTCGATTTCACCCGCGTAACGCGCGCTCAGCGTGTCGCGCTCCTTGGCGCCCTTGGGATCGTGACGCGCCTCGAAGTATTTCACCAGCAGCGCCGCAATCTGCGGATTGGCCGACAGCGTGCGTTCCATGTAGGCGGGACTGAAGCTCAGGCTGGTCTGCAGCAGATATTTGCAGCAGGCGCGCAGCAGCGTGGTCTGGCGCCAGTTGAGCCCCGCGGTCAGCACCAGGCGGTTGAAGCCGTCGTTCTCCGCGTCGCCGCGCCACACGCGTGCAAACTGTTCGTGGAAGCTGTCGCGCACCGCGTCCACGTCCAGCTCGCCGGCGTGGATCAGTTCGAAGTCCTGGATCCAGAAAATGGACTCGTCCGCCAGCCTGATTTCGTAGGGGCGCTCGCCCATGACGCGTACGTCCAGGTTCTCGAGCATGGGCAGGGCATCGGAAATCGAGATTTCCTGCTCGCGGTGGAATATCTTGAAACGCAAATACCCGGCGGCGCTGTGCTTGGGCCGGTACAGACTCAGGCGCAGGCCCTCGTCGGAGGTGAGGGCGTCGAGCTGCTCGATGTCGAACACCGCGGCTTTGGCCTTGACGTCGTCCTGATAGGCGGCCGGGAAGGCGCCGGCATAGCGCGCCAGCAGTTGCAGGCCGCGCTCTTCCCCGAATTTCTCGACCAGCGCCTCCTTGAGTTCGTCCTGCCAGGAGCGTACCGCGCGCGCTATCTCCTGTTCGAGCGCATTGTGCTCATAGGCGGGCAGTTTCCAGGGCGTGGTGTGCACGATGAACTGGATGCGCGCCAGCGCCGATTCCGACAGGAATACCTCGTGCTCGGCACTCTTGCCGTTGAGCGCCGCCAGCAGGATGCTCTGGATCTTGCCGCGCACCTGGCTGTTGTAGCGGTCGCGCGGCAGGTACAGCAGGCAGGAGAAGAACCGGCCGAAACTGTCGCGCCGGATGAACAGCCGCACGCGCGCGCGTTCCTGCAACTGCACCACGCCCATGGCGGCGGTATAGAGTTCTTCGGTCGTGCTCTGGAACAGTTCGTCGCGCGGGAACGTCTCGAGGATGTGCATCAGCGCCTTGAGATCGTGGCTGCCGCCGGGCAGTTGCGAGCGCTGGCGGATTTCCGCGACTTTGCGGCGCACCACCGGAGTGTCGGCCGGACTGCGGCTGTACGCGGTGGAGGTGAACAGCCCGAGGAATCGCCATTCGCCGCTGACGTTGCCGGCCTGGTCGTAGCGCTTCACGCCCACGTAATCCATGTAGCCCGGACGGTGCACCGTGGCCGTGGAGTTGGCCTTGGTCACGATCATGAATTCACGCGTGCGCGCGCGCTGGCGCACGTCCTTGGGCAGCACCAGAAAGCTCTGCGAGACCTTGGCGCTGCTGTCGCGCAGGATGCCGAGGCCGGAGCCGGGGACGATGCGCAACAGGTCCTCGCCGTTTTCCTCCACCAGCCGGTACTCGCGGAAGCCCAGGAAGGTGAAATGGTTGTTAGCCAGCCACTCCAGGAAACGCTGGCCCTCGTCCACTTCGGCATCGCCGAGGATCGTGCGGTAGGCATCGGTAGCGGTGCAGATTTCACCGACCTTGTCGCGTATCAGGTGCCAGTCGTCCACCGTGGCGCGCACGTCGCTCATCGCCGCGCGCAGCTCGTCTTCGAGCTTCTTCAGCGTGGCGGCGTCGCTCTGGTGGTCAATCTCGAGGTGCATCCAGGATTCCACCAAACCGCTTTCGTGCGCCGTATCGCCGCTGTCGAAGCGCGTCATTACCCCCTGCTTGTCGCGCGCCAGAAACAGGATCGGGTGCACCGTGAGATGTACGCCGATGCCGTTGCGCGTCAGCGTCATGATGGTGGTGTCCACCAGGAACGGCATGTCGCCATTGACCATCTCGATGATGGTGTGCGGGCTTTTCCAGCCGTCGCGTTTGACGCTGGGATTGAACACCCGCAGCTTGAACTCACCCGCCGGGCGTTCGCGCCCGAAGTCCCAATGGCTGCGGGCGGCGCTGCACAGGTATTGCGGCGTGTATTGCCGCAGGTCTTCTTCGGCGATGTCGTGATAATACTGCTGCAGGAATTGTTCGAAGCTTGGAGAGGGGACGTGTTGCTTGGCGAGTGCGGTGACTTTTTCGAGACGCTTGTTCTTGCTGTTGGAATAGGCGCGCTGCATGGCGGTCACTGGCCCCGGAGGGCGAATTGCGGTGCGCCTATTTTATGCCTTTTGCCCGGGAGTTGCGGGTAGCGCGCCCACAGAAACGGCGGCCATGGCCGCCGTTCAACGCATCGGCACGCGAGTTCAGACCGCGCGTTCCAGGTCCTTGATGACCGCGGCCAGGAAGCGGCACGCGGTTCCGCCGGTAATGCAGCGGTGGTCGAAGGTAAGCGACAGCGGAATGCGCTTGTGCACCTCGATGCCACCCAGCACCGGCACCACGTCGTGGCGCAGGCCTCCGGTGCCGAGGATTGCCACCTGCGGCGGCACCACCACCGGCGCGGCGTAGCGGCCCGCCAGCATGCCGAAATTGGAGAGCGTGATGGTCGGGTCCTTCATGTCGGCGGGCGCCACGGTACGGTTGCGCGTCGCCTGCTTGATGCGGTTGAGATCATCGCGCAACTGCGCGGCATTCTTGGCGTCCACATTGCGCAGCACCGGCACGATCAGTCCGTCGGGCGTATCCACCGCCATCGCTAGGTCCACCTGCCGGTGCAGGATGCGTTCCAGCTTCTCGCCGTTGTACCAGGCGTTCAGCTCCGGCTCTGCGCGGCAGCCGGC
>JAGWLP010000074.1 GCA_028864905.1 Gammaproteobacteria bacterium | reverse complement strand
TGGCCGGCATCGGTATGGCGCTGGTGATCTACATCGCCACGCTGCCCACCGTGTTGCCGACGATTTCCGTGGGCACCTTCGGCTCGTTCCTGAGTGCCGTATTGTTGCTGATGGCGCCGCTCAAGCACCTCACCGACATCAACGCGCCGTTGCAGAAGGGCATCGCCGCGGGGCAGAGCATCTTCGAGCTGCTGGACGAGGAGAGCGAAACGGCGGGCGGTACCCGGGCGCTGACGCGCGCGCATGGACAGCTCGAGTTCCATGCACTGAGCTTTGCCTATACCGCCGCGAACGGCGAGGTGCTGAAAGACATTTCATTCAGCGTGGCGCCCGGTGAGACCGTGGCGCTCGTGGGCCGGTCCGGCAGCGGCAAGTCCACACTCGTGAGCCTGGTACCGCGCTTTTACGATCAGGGTAGCGGCGCAATTCTGCTCGACGGCCGCGACGTGCGCGATTATCCGCTGCGTGATCTGCGCGAGCAGATTGCGCTTGTCAGCCAGGAAGTCGTGCTGTTCAACGACAGCATCCGCAACAACATCGCCTACGGCAGCCTGGGGCGGCACACCGAGGCGGAAATCGTCGCGGCCGCCGAAGCCGCGCACGTCATGGAGTACGTACGGCAAATGCCGCAGGGGCTGGACACCATGGTGGGCGACCGCGGCGTGCTGCTCTCCGGCGGGCAGCGCCAGCGCATCGCGATCGCGCGCGCGTTGCTCAAGAATGCGCCGCTGCTGATCCTGGATGAAGCCACTTCCTCGCTGGACAGCGAATCCGAGCGCCATATCCAGGCGGCGCTGGAACGGCTGATGCACGCGCGCACCACGCTGGTCATCGCGCACCGGTTGTCCACGGTGGAGCGTGCGGACCGCATCATCGTGCTGGATCAGGGACGCATCATCGAATCCGGGCAGCATACCGACCTGCTGCAGCGCAACGGCCATTACGCACGCCTGTACCGCATGCAATTCCGCGACGTGGCCGTAGCCTGAGTTTTCGCCGGACATGACGCGCCCCGGGTTGCACCAATGGCTGATGCGCAGATGGTATGGTCCGAGGCCGATCCGGCTGCTGGTTCCGTTTTCCTGGCTGTTCATCCTGCTGAGTGTGGTCCGGCGCCTGGGCTACAGGTATGGAATTCTCAGGAGCGTGCGTCTGCCGGTGCCGGTGATCGTGATCGGCAATATCGCCGTCGGCGGCACTGGCAAGACGCCGCTGGTCGTGTGGTTGAGCCAGGCCTTGCAGGCACGCGGCTATCGGCCGGGCATCGTCACGCGCGGCTACGGGGGCAAATCCAAACACTGGCCGTTGCCGGTGACCGCGACGACGACGGCGGCTTTGGCCGGAGACGAAGCCGTGCTGCTGGCGCGCGCTACCGGCTTGCCGGTGATGGCAGGGCCGGATCGCGTTGCGGCGGTGCGGCAACTTCTGCACGATCAATCGGTTGATGTCATCGTGAGCGACGACGGCTTGCAGCATTACCGCCTGGGCCGCGATCTGCGGATTCTCACGCTCGACGGCGAGCGCGGCTGCGGCAATGGCTGGCGGCTGCCGGCCGGCCCGTTGCGCGAATCCGCGGCGGCCATCAAGCAGGCGGATATCGTGGTCTGCAAGAGCCGCTTGCCCGCCGGCATGGATTTGCCGCCGCACACACCCGTCATGCACATGAACATGACCGAAACCGTGCGCCTGCGCGACGGTATGCGCGTGCCGCTTGCCAACTTCCGCGGTCGCAGCGTACATTCAATCGCCGGCATCGGTCATCCGGAGCAGTTTTTTGCGGCGCTCGCGGCGGCGGGCATGCAGGTCGAACCGCATCCCTTGCCGGACCACGCGGTACTGACCCGAGGCGACCTGCTGTTCGGCGATCAACGACCGGTGTTCATGACCGAGAAGGACGCGGTGCGGTGTGCAGGCCTGGATCTGCCTGACCATTGGTATGTACCGGCGCACGCCGAATTTTCGCGCGCACACGCCGCGGGCATAATGCGCGCAGTTGAAGAGTGTCTGGCGGGACGGGGCGCAGCCGGCTGACGAACGTTCACAGTCTGCAACGAGGATAGTGTCGGATGGATGCGAAGCTCCTGGAAATCCTGGTGTGTCCGCTGTGCAAGGGACCGCTGGTGTATCACAAGGCCGAGAACGAACTGGTCTGCAAACCCGACCGCCTGGCGTATCTGGTACGCGACGGCATCCCGGTGATGTTGCAGGAGGAAGCCCGCGAACTCGGCACGGACGAGATCGTGTAAATGCGTTTTGCGGTGCTGATTCCCGCGCGCATGGGTTCGCAGCGCCTGCCCGGCAAGCCGCTCGCGCCGTTGCTGGGCAAGCCCCTGATCCTGCACGTGTGCGAACGCGCGCATGCCAGCGGCGCGGCTCTCGTGCTGGTGGCCACGGATGACGAGCGCATCCGTGCTGCCTGTCAGGCCGCAGGATTTCGTGCCGAACTCACGCTGGCTACGCATGCTTCAGGCACCGACCGGATCGCGGAAGTTCTGACGCGGCTCGAGTGGCCGGACGACGGCGTCATCGTCAACCTGCAGGGCGACGAGCCGCTGATGCCGGCCGGCACCATTCGCCAGGTGGTGGCGCTGCTCGACGGCCACGAGGACGCGGAATTGGCGACGCTGTGTACGCCGATCCACTCACTCGAGGAATTCCTCAATCCCAATGTAGTCAAGGTGCTGATGGATCAGCAGGGGCGGGCGCTGTATTTCAGCCGTGCACCCATTCCCTGGGACCGGGACGGGGCGCCGGCGGGGGTGCAATCCCAGCAGCACTGGCAGGGGGCGCTGCGTCACATCGGCCTCTATGCCTATCGGCCGGCGGCATTGCGCCAATTGGCGGCCGCGCCGGCCTGCGAACTGGAACGCATCGAACGACTTGAACAGTTGCGCGCCCTGTGGCTCGGCATGCGCATGCTCGTGGATGCGGCGCGCGAAATTCCCGGTCCGAGTGTGGACACGCCCGACGACCTGAAACGTGCCGCGGAATTGTTGCGGCAACCGGCGTGATGCGAGACAGCGCGCATACCACCGGCGTGCTGTTCGTGTGCATGGGCAACATCTGCCGTTCGCCCACCGCCGAAGGTGTGTTCAGAAAACTGCTGGCCGAACGTGCGCCGAAATTAAATGTGCATCTGGATTCCGCCGGCACTCACGATTACCACCTGGGTCAGGCGCCGGACGCGCGCGCCATCGCCGCCGCGCACGCGCGCGGTATTGATATCCAGCGTCACCGCGGCCGCCAAGTATCGGCGGCCGACTTCGAAGCGTTTGATTACATCCTGGCGATGGATCGCGCCAATCTCGCGCAATTGCGTACCATCCAGCCGCGCGCGGCGCGCGCCGAGCTGAACCTGCTGCTGGCTTACGCTGCGCACAGCCCGGTGGACGAAGTGCCCGATCCGTATTTCGGCGGAGCCGATGGCTTTGTACGCGTGCTGGATTTGGTGGAGCTGGGAGCGGTCGGCCTGTTGGCCCACATCCGTCGCCGTGGGGCCGTGGAAGTCGGGTCTTCGCCTCCGCTCTGAGGCTGGATCGGTGCGTGCGCTGCGCTGCAATTCGCGATCATCGCCGCTGGCATGGCAACGCCCAACTACGGTCCACGCGTGACTTATCCACGCTCGGGTTGCACCGCGATACGTCCCTGAGTTGCCACACCCGGAGCGTTGCGCGGATTATTCCGAACGTTGTTCGCCGGTGTTGCTTGGGGTGCTTTTCGTTTCTTCCGTGACCGGGGCTGCAGGCTGTTCGCGCGCCTGAAACAGCGGAATGGTGCGATCCCGCTGCGCAACGTCATTCGGCGGCGCCTGAGATTCGACAGGCGCGGGCGCAGGGGCGACCACGGGCGACGGGTTTACCGACTGCGGCAACCCGGACGGTGGAGCAGCCTGGAAATTGGGATTGATATCGGCACGATTTTCCGGCGGCTTGCCTTCTGATGAAGGCCGCGTGTCATCGCGCCCTGCCTCGTAACGGTGACGGCGGCGACCGCCACGGCGGCCACGCCGCGTACCACGCCGACCACCATGCCCGTCATTGCGCGCGGGTGCGCGATTGGTCTGCGCTTCCGCAGGCGCCGGCGCTGAAGCCACCGCTGCGGCGGATGGGGCTGGAGTTGCGACCGGTGGTGTGCGTTCGGGAGCGGGCGCCTCGTATACCGGCTGCGGGCGCTCGGCTGGACGCGCTTGGCTGCTGTCCTGTGCATAAGGCGGCATGCGGTCCCGGGGGCGGGACTGGGGCTGGGGTCGCGACTGCGTACGTGCAGGCGGATTGCCACGCTCGGGCCGGCGCGACCCGGAGGAGCCATACCGGTCGCGATCGCGTCCGCGATCACGCCCATGCGGCCGCTCGCGATCGAAGCGATAGTTGTCCTGACGGCGTTGCGGTTGCGAGTGCGGAGTAGGTGAGGGTACCGACGGCTGTGGTCCGCGTGCAAACAGCGCGCGCCACATGCGCACCAGGATTCCCGGCCGGACGATTGTATCCACGCGTGAAACCGGCGCGGGCGTGGACGGCACGATGGTCTTGACCGCCGGTTCCGGCGGCGCCTCGCGTTTGGCTTCCGCGCCGGGGAGTTCCGGCGTGGGCGGCTCGGTCACCAGTTTGTAACTGCTGGTGGCACCTGCGGCGGACGACACTTCATCGTCGCGCATGCGTTGAATTTCGTAGCGCGGCGAATCCAGGTGCGGATTCGGCACCAGTACCACGCTCACGCCGCAGCGCTTTTCCACTTCCGCGATGATGTGGCGCTTCTCGTTGAGCAGGAAGGTCGCCACGTTCACCGGCAGTTGCGCCATCACGCGCGAGGTGCGTTCCTTCATGGCCTCTTCTTCCAGCAGGCGCAACACCGACAGCGACAGGGATTCCACGCCGCGGATATGTCCCTCACCGTTGCAGCGCGGGCACACCACCTGCGTGGATTCGCCGAGCGACGGGCGCAGGCGCTGGCGCGACATTTCGAGCAGACCGAAGCGCGACAGCTTGCCGACCTGTACGCGCGCGCGGTCCATCTTGAGCGCGTCGCGTAGCCGGTCTTCGACATCGCGCTGGTTTTTCTGCGGCCCCATGTCGATGAAATCGATGACGATCAGGCCGCCCAGGTCGCGCAGGCGCAACTGGCGCGCAACCTCATCAGCGGCTTCCAGATTGGTGCGCAACGCGGTTTCCTCGATATCCCCGCCCTTGGTGGCGCGCGCGGAATTCACGTCAATGGCCACCAAGGCCTCGGTGTGGTCGATGACCACGGCGCCGCCCGAGGGCAGGCGCACCTCGCGGCCGAAGGCGGCCTCGATCTGGCTCTCGATCTGGAAGCGGGTGAACAGCGGGATGCGGTCTTCGTAGTGCTTGAGCTTGCCGAGGTTCGGCGGCATCACCTGTTCCATGAAATGCCGGGCTTCCTCGTAAGTCTTGGCGTCATCCACCAGGATTTCACCGATGTCGGTGCGCAGGTAATCGCGCAGCGCGCGGATGATGACGTTGCTTTCCTGATAGATCAGGAACGGGGCGCTGCGGCCCTGCGAGGCTTTTTCAATGGCATCCCAGATCTGGCGCAGGTAGTCCAGGTCCCATTGCAATTCCTCGCCGCTGCGGCCCACGCCGGCGGTGCGGACGATGACGCCCATGCCATCCGGCAGTTGCAGGGTGGTGAGCGCTTCGCGCAGGTCATCGCGGTCGTCGCCTTCCACGCGCCGCGACACGCCGCCGGCGCGCGGATTGTTGGGCATGAGCACCAGGAAGCGCCCGGCCAGGCTGATGAAGGTGGTGAGCGCCGCACCCTTGTTGCCGCGCTCCTCCTTGTCCACCTGCACGACCAGCTCCTGGCCTTCCTGCAGCAGCTCGCGGATGTTGAGGCGTCCGGACAGATCGGCTCCGGACTTGAAATACACCCGGGAGATTTCCTTGAGCGGCAGGAATCCGTGGCGTTCGGCGCCGTAATCCACGAAACAGGCTTCCAGACTGGGCTCGACACGGGAGATCTTGCCCTTGTAGATATTCGCCTTTTTCTGTTCGCGGGAGGGGACTTCGATATCCAGATCGTAGAGTTTCTGGCCGTCCACCATGGCCACGCGCAGCTCTTCCGGCTGCGTGGCATTCACCAGCATTCTTTTCATGTTGATTCTCGCAGACGCTCAACCACGGTCTGCGCAGGGTCACGATGGCCGGACGGCCCGGGGGCGGAATCTCAGACTTCGATCAACGGCGCCGCTTGCGGCGGCAGCCAAAACAATCCTGCCCAGGCACTGGACCGGCGCATCCAGACCATGCGAGGCATGGGAGCGCA
>JAGWLP010000073.1 GCA_028864905.1 Gammaproteobacteria bacterium | reverse complement strand
TATCCGGCCAATCCCAACGGCTCGCCGCTCGGCATCGCCGGCATCATCAACACCGACGGACGTTTCACTTTGCTGATGCCGCATCCGGAGCGCGTGGTGCGCAGCGTGCAACTGTCCTGGCATCCGCACGCGTGGGGCGAGCACTCGCCGTGGCTGCGCATGTTCCGCAACGCGCGCGCCTGGGTGGGCTAGGTCAAAACGAACCACCCACCGGGATGAATCCCTGGGAGAGCATGCGGAACTCATCCCGGATGCGCTGCTCGTGATCCCGACCCGACCGACTCGCGGCAAAGAAACAGGCATCCTGCGGGCGGCAAAGTGTGCCTTGTGCATTCTCCACTACCGCAAGTTTCACCGGCTGGCTTTGATCGGCCAGAACGCCGGAGCTGCCATCCGATTCCCCGGGCGCGATATTTTCCAGGCTGATTCGGTAGCGATGACACACATGGGTGCCGGTCACCATGGTGCAGTTGCCAGCCGCTCTCGGGTCGGGATCCGCACTGAATACAAATTCCAGATTGACCTGCGGGCTGAGAGCTTTACCGTTGATCTGCACAGGCTTGAATTGCCAGTTTTCGAGGGCCGCGCGCGCAGCGGAGGCCAGGACCGCCGGGCCGGAAATCATCATGGTGCGGATGTCAGCGAGCTGGCCATCGGTGCCGACGCGGAACGAAGCCCGTACGGTGCCGCCGAGACCGTCGCGCAGCGCCGCATACGGGTACTCCGGTTGCGGCAACGGGTGCGGTGCCACCACGGTAATGTCGGAAGCGGCCGGCACGGAAACCGCCTCAAGTTGCGTTGGCAGCACGGTAGCCAACGGCGTGGCTGCCTGCGATGGCAGCGTTATTACTGATGCAAGGGTAAGCGGGACGCGTGCCGCAGGTGGCGCGATCCGCGTGGGAGGAGGCACCGCGCGCTGTGTTGCGACCTGGACCGTGGAGACCGGCAATTTCTTGATTGCAGGCACGGGTGCAGCGACCGCCATTGGACGAGCCACAGCGGATGTGTGCATGACAATGTGCTCGGTTGTGCGCTGCGGATGGACCAGTAACGCAGTGGCTGACACCGCAGCGAGCAGCACGAGCAGTGCCGTCCACACCGGCAGCCGGCCGATGGGTTCGATGCGGTACGCGAGCCGGTAGGCGCGATGCCACAGCGCACCGCCGCTGGCGGCCAACGCAGCCGAAGCGTGCAGGCGATGCTGCGCAAGCTCCGCCAGCGCCTTGATGTAGCTCAGGCGATCACCGCAGGTCTGCATGACGGCGTCATCGCAACAGAACTCCCGTTCGGTGCGTGCGTCGCGGGAGATCCAGTGCACCACCGGATGATAGAACAGCAGCGCTTCCACCATGATCTGCAGCAGATTGAAAAGATAATCGTGACGGCGGATGTGAGCGAGCTCATGCGCGAGAATCATTTCCGCCTGCCGCCAATCCAGTCCGATTACGGCGCTGGGTGGAATCAGGATGACCGGCTTGAGCCAACCGATGACCAATGGCGTCTGAACGCGCGCGGAGGCGAGCAACTGAATCGCCCGCTGGATCTGCATTTTCTCCTGCAGTGCGTTGAGCAACGCCTGCCAGGGGTGTGGCGCTGAGGTTGCCACGGGACGCAGGTTTGCGGCCTGCATCCAACCCCGAAGCGCGCGTGCGCACATGCAGACTACACCGGCAAGCCACAACCAGACCACCCACGACAAATACGGGATTGCCTGCTGAGCCGGCGGTATCGCCAGTCCTGACGGCGCGCTGGCCGCAGAGATCTCGAACACCTGGTTTGGCAGCGCCAGGCGTGCAGCGGTATTGTCCATGTGCGAGCCGCCCAGCCACAGGAATGTGCACAGCGGCAGCAGCATCAGCACCAGCAGGGTGCCGAGAGCGAGCAGATAGCGTGCCTGCGGTTTTGCGTTCCGCAGCGCACGCCGCACACCCAGATACACCAGTCCGACGAGTGCGCCCTGCCACAGCGCGTGGATCAGGCTCCAGGCGAGATGCTGCAGTATTACGGATTCCGCCGGCACGCCCATGGTTACGGCTTCTCCAGGCTGTCAATCAGTTCGCGGATGCGCGCCAGCTCCGCGGGGCTGGCGTGCCGGCCCGAACCCAGGGCCTGCACCACCAGATCCGCGACCGAACCGCCGAAGGCGCGTTGCGTGAGCTTGCTCAGCAGTTGCCGTTGCGTGTGTTCGCGGCTGGCAGTGGGCTGGTAAACATGTGCGCGCGCGGAATCGTCGCGCTCCAGCAGACCCTTGGCGTGCATGATCTGCATGAGCTTGAGCACGGTGGTGTAACCCACACGGTTGTGCTCCAGGATTCTGGCGTGTACGTCGCCGACCGTGCTCGGGCCGCGTTTCCAGAGCACGTTGAGGATTTCAAGCTCGGCATCCGTGGGATGATTGGGCCGGGCACGGCGCGGGGACATGAACTTCTCCTGTCCGGTGTGAATGCCCACGGGCGGCCGCACCGCGGACTGGGTCCAAGTATAGCCCTGAATCCGATGCTTTTCGTAGTGCCTGCCGGTCGATATCGCAGCCGGCCAGGATCGTGGCGTTTGCGCGTATCAGCGTGAGCGGCCGGTGTTGCGCCGCCGGGCGGAATGCTGACCCTGGCCGCGAGCGCCGGATCGGCTGTGCCAGCCGGATTCGTGCCTGTGCGCAGGCTGCGGACGGTGCTCGCGGTGCGCGCTGCGGTTGTCCGGCTCTGGCTTGAGGACAGCCGGGTTCGGTCTGAAACCTTCCGCCGTGGCGCGCGGCAGTTCCTGTTTCAGCAGCCGCTCGATGTCCCTGAGGCAACCCCGTTCGTCCGGCGATACCAGCGATATCGCTTCACCAGCGCGGCCGGCGCGCGCGGTGCGGCCGATACGGTGCACGTAATCCTCGGGCACGTTCGGCAGTTCGTAGTTCACCACGTGCGGCAACTGGTCAATATCCAGGCCGCGGGCGGCGATGTCGGTGGCCACCAGCGCGCGAATGTGCCCTTGCTTGAACTCCGTGAGAGCGCGCGTGCGCGCGCCCTGGCTCTTGTTGCCGTGGATGGCCGCCGCCTCGATGCCGTCCTGCTGCAACTGCGTGCACAGGCGGTTGGCGCCGTGCTTGGTACGGGTGAATATCAAGACTTGCCGCCAGTTGCCTGAGCCGATGAGCCACGCAAGCAGTGCGCGTTTCACACCCTTTTCACAGAGATACACACACTGGCTGACGCGCTCGGCAGTGCTGTTGCGCGGCGCCACGTCAATGATTTCCGGGTTGTGCAGCAGGCCGGCGGCGAGTTTGCGGATGTCTTCCGAGAACGTGGCGGAGAACAAAAGGTTCTGCCGTTGTTTCGGCAACAGCGCCAGGATGCGGCGGATGTCGCGGATGAAGCCCATATCGAGCATGCGGTCGGCTTCGTCCAGCACCAGGATTTCGACGTGCGAGAGATCAATGGTCTTCTGTTGCGCGTGATCCAGCAGCCGGCCGGGCGTGGCCACCACGATGTCCGCGCCGCGCCGCAGCTTCTCGATCTGCGGATTGATGTTGACGCCGCCGAAAATTAACGCGGTGGTGAACGGCAGGTACTTGCCGTAGGTCTGCACACTCTCATGCACCTGCGCGGCCAGTTCACGCGTAGGCGTGAGCACCAGCACGCGCGGCGCGCGGGAACGTTGCGGGTTTTTCTGCAGGTGCTGCAAAAGCGGCAGGGTAAAACCGGCGGTTTTGCCAGTGCCGGTCTGGGCGGCGGCCTGAAGATCACGGCCTGCCAACACCACCGGAATGGCGCGGGACTGCACGGGCGTGGGTTCGGCGTAACCACGATCGCTCACGGCACGCAACAACTCGGCCGAAAGGCCGAGAGAAGAAAATGACATAAATACTCCTGGAGCCGCCTGCTGACGCTATTCGCGCCATGCCGGTCCAGGCAGTGATTTTGTTTTATGGGGATCGGGGAATACGCTGTAAAGGTACGCCGCGACAGGCTTGCGGGACAGCAGACCGGAGCGCGTCACCTCAAACTCGGCGCGCATTGTACGGGAAGCGCTCCGATTTGCCTAATGCGATGCTGGCCACCTCTTGCGGTGCAAGAGGCGTAGCGCGTGATTTCAGTTGATCGCTGCTGCTCTGGCCCGGAACAGCGGCCATATCCACTTTTGCAGTGCCTGATCGAGCGACAGCTTGCCGGGACCGTAGAGGACGATGGCGAGCAGCATCAGGCCCCAGACCTTGTGGTCGGTGAAATCGCCGCTCCAAAAACCGTGCCACAGACCGTGCGGCCAGAGCGCTGGGTAGGAGATCACCGCGATGATGTTGTAACCGAACAGGAACAGCGCGGTGAGTCGGCCGAGCAGGCCGAAACCCAAGAACCAGGGCGTAATCAATTCGATGGCGGTGCCGAGATAAGCCGCGGTGACTGCGGGCAGCAAGGGTACGTGATAGACATACTGGAACAGCGAGATCGTGCTCTGCATGTCGCTCACTTTCACAACGCCGGCACGCCAGAAGTCCACCGCCACCCACAGGCGGAACAGCAGCAGGCTCACGGGCGCCAGCCATTCAAGACCGTGAATGGTTTTCGAATATCCGTGGCAAATGCGTGCGCATACGTCCTGCATATTGATCCCCAGCGTGGTTAATGGCTTGAACAACCGGTAATGAGTCCCGTCTGCAACAGCCAGTGCAGGCAGGCGGCAAGATCGAAATCCGGTGCGGCCGAGAACGCACCCGCCTGTGCTGCGGCATGGGCCTCGCCGGCCAAAAGCGCGGCAATGAATTCCCGTTGTGCGTTGGTCGCCGGTTGCATGGCGAGTTGGTGTCCGTCCCGCCAGATCAAAACTGTTTGGCCCTCACTGGCAGGATTCAGGTGTTCGGCTGCGGTTTGCTGGCAGAATATCCAGATGTCCCAGATGGGATGGTCGGACACGACCAGCCGCACGCTCGGATGCAGCGTTAATTTCAGTTTTGTCAGATCATCTTCCGGCATGTCCGTTAGCACGGCGGGATCCAGTGGTGCGGTATCGGCGGCCAGATAGCACTCCTGCCGCGCCCATTCCACACGCGCCACGTCCGGTAAATAGGTGAGGCCTGCGGCTTCGGGCATGTGCGCCAGGAAGTCCGGGAAATCGGCGCCGTAATCCTGAAGATTGCCGCTGGCGGAGCCGCGGTCGCGCAGATAGCGCGCCGCTGCGGCGTCAAAAAAATCCTCACCCACGAGCTTCAGGACCACCGGATAGGCTGTACGCAACGCGGCCGCATGGTTGTTGAAAACCAGATTGCGGTAGATCTGTATGCGTGCTTGCGGGTCGAGATCGTGACCTGCGATCCAATCGCCGGGCACGGTATCCGCGCCCAGCAGGGCATCGGCAAAGCGCTGTTGCAGTTCAGGCAGCGAGGGTGCGGCACGCATGCATGAATTCCTGAGCCCTGGCGGCTTCGGCCTGCAGGACTTCCAGCTCGGGAATGTCCTGGTCCCATTCGATGAGCGTAGGCACGGGTCCGATATGAACCAGAGCCTCACGGTACAGCGCCCACACCTCATTTGAAACGGGCCGGCTATGAGTGTCAATCAGCAATGGTGCACCCAACCCTTCCTTGGCGGTGAAGCCGGCCAGGTGGATCTCGCGCACCGCAGCGGGCGGAATGGCGCGGATATAGGCATGCGGATCAAAACCGTGATTCACGCTGTTGACGTAAATATTGTTCACATCCAGCAGCAGGCCGCAGCCGGCGCGCCGGGTGAGTTCCGCCACGAATTGCCATTCGGGAATTGTGGAATGTGTGTAGCTCAGATAGGTGGACACGTTTTCCATGAGCAGCTCGCGGTCGAGAAGTTCCTGTGCGCGCCGCACATGCTCCACCGTGAGATTCAATGCCTCTTCGGTGTACGGCAGCGGCAACAGATCGTTCAAATGCCGCGGGCCAATGGCGCCCCAGCATAGATGTTCGGATACCAGCGCGGGCTGGATCCGTTCCACCAGTTGTTTGAGGTGCGCCAGGTGCGCGATATGCAGTTGGTCGCCGCTGCCGAGTGACAGACCCACGCCGTGCAGGCTCACGGGATAATCGCGGCGCACGTCATCCAGCACGTGCAGCATTTCGCCACCTGCGCAGAAGAAGTTTTCGCTGTGGACTTCAAACCAGGGTATCGGCGGATGCTCCGCGAGCACCCGTCGGAAATGCGGAGGGCGAAGACCGATCCCGGTTTGTGCCGGGACCGGTCTCGCCTGAAACGCCGGTTGGTTGGACACCGGCAAACTCTTAACTGGCCTTGGTCTGGCCGCCGTCAATCTTCGAGCACAGGCCCGCAGGCACCAGCACGAAGGCGCCCGGGTCGCGGGCCTTGGAATCCTGACCGGCACAAGAATGGCCGGGGGACT
>JAGWLP010000072.1 GCA_028864905.1 Gammaproteobacteria bacterium | reverse complement strand
ATTGCCGGCGAGACTGAACAGTCGCTGGATGCCGGTGGGCAGGCGCTTTTTCAACAGTGAAGCCGACGCGGCCAGCAGCGTCTGCCAGGACAGGGAAGCGAGGCCGGCGCCCAGCACGAACAGCAGAGCTGAAGCCGCGCCCGCCCGCGTGCCGGCGCTGCCGCCAAGAATCAGAGCCGCAAAGTACACCACGGTCATGGGATTCAGGAGCGTCAGACCCAGAAACTGCACGTAGGTGCTGCCGTGATTTCGCACGCCGGCAGGGGTGCTTGCGGTCGTGCCTGGCTTGAACGCTTTCCACAAACCGTAGCCGCCGAGCGCCAGGAGCACTAGGCCGCTCGCGATCTTCAGCGGCGGAGCGAAGGCGGCGATTGCCACGGCCGCCGCGCTGCCCGCCGCTACAGCCACGATGGCGTACAGGAAATCTGCACTGGCGGCGCCGGCGCCTGCAAAGAAGCCCCTGGAAAATCCTTCGTGCAATCCGGTTTCAAGAATCAAGATTGCAATTGCCCCCACGGGAATCGCGATGCCATAACCAGCCAGGACTCCGGTCCAGAAAGCGTTCATGCAAGTACTCGCGGAATCGCGTGGCGGGTTGAGAGGCGATACGGCGCGCTCACATGCTGCAACCGCAGGCGGACTTGGGACCGGTCTCTGCCGTGTCCAAACCGTAGGTGGTAATTTCGCCGTGACTGTGGAAACTCTCCCAGCGAATGCCGGATGGATCGGTGCTCCAGGTCTTGTCGGAGCGTGCGTAGCAACACTGGGCATCGCTTTCCTGACGGGTGGCGTTCTCGGCCTGGCTCAGTCTGGTAGTGATGGCGGCGAGCTGTTCCGGTGCTTCTACCTGGATACCGAGATGATTCACGCCCGGCGCGCGACCGCGGGCGGAGATGGCGAAGTTTACGCGCGGGTCCTCCAGCAGCCATTTGGCGTAATCATTTTTTTGCAGCGTGGGCGCGGCGCCGAAGAGCGCGGTGTAGTAGCGGACGGATTCCGCTAGGTCGCGCACGGCGACGTGGACATGCAGACGGTTCATGGCACGGCTCCTGTGGGGAAACAACAACGATGAAACCAGCCGCCGCCGCAGAGCGCCATAAAACGTTGCTATGGCGGACAGGGAAAACGAAATGTCGGATTCAAGCATGGCGGCTCCGGGCCTTGTGCGGGCGTGGCGAGGTCGGGTCCGGCGCGCAAGCGGAGCCCTGGCAGCAGTTTTCCGTGAGATAGGCGATGAGCGCATCCATGACGGCGTAGTCCGCGGCGTAGTAGATGGCACGACCCTGACGGCGCTGACTCACCAGACCCGCATGGCGCAGTTCCTTGAGATGAAAGGACAGCGTGGCGGGCGGGAGCTTGAGCCGCGCGCCGAGATCACCCGCCGCGATTCCCTTATCGCCTGCGGGCACCAGCAGGCGGAACAGCGCCAAGCGCGTGTCATGGGCGAGTCCGGTAAGCGCCGCCATAGCAATTTGTGTTTCCATGCTTCCATTTTTATGGAAATATGAAATAGTTGTCAAGGCCTGTCCATCCGGGATCGGCAAAATTTTGTCAGTCCAAGCCGGCCAATGCGGCTAAACTTAACGCCCCCGCGCCGGTCTTAAACCGGCATCCGCACCCCGACTAAAAGGAACCGCATCATGCGCCTGCGTCCCTGGGTTTTTGCCGTCCCCCTGTTGTTCCTCGCCGTGGCCGCACAGGCAGCCGGCTTCGATCCCGGCCTGTATTCCAGCCTGCACTGGCGCTTGATCGGACCCTACCGCTCCGGCCGCGTCCTGGCAGTGACCGGCATACCCGGCCAGCCCAACCATTTCTATTTTGGTTCCGTGGACGGCGGCGTGTGGCAGACCAACGATGCCGGCCGTACCTGGGAGCCAATTTTCGATGATCAACCGGTGGGCTCGATCGGCGCGATCGCGGTGGCGCCGTCGGATCCCCAAGTGATTTATGTCGGTTCGGGCGAGGCCGACATGCGTTCCGACATCGGCTACGGCAACGGCATGTACAAGAGCACCGACGGCGGCAAGAGCTGGAGCCACATCGGACTCACCGACACGATGCAGATCGGCAAAGTACTGGTGGACCCAAAGAACGCCAACGTGGTGTACGTGGCAGCGCTTGGCCACGCTTACGGACCGAACGCGGAACGCGGCGTGTTCAAGACGACCGACGGCGGGCAGACTTGGCAAAAGGTGCTGTACAAAAATGACAACACCGGCGCCATCAACTTGGCGTTCGGCGCCGACGATCAGACGATTTACGCGGCGCTCTGGCAGACGCGCCGTCCGCCCTGGAATGTGTATCCGCCGTCCAACGGTCCGGGCAGTGGTCTGTATGTTTCCCACGATGCCGGTGCCCATTGGACGCAGATCACCGGCCACGGATTCCCGAGCGAGGGTGTGGGCCGCATTGGCCTCGCGGTTGCCGCGAGCGATCCGCAGACCGTGTATGCGCTGGTGGATGCCAAACAAGGCGGCCTATACAAATCTACCGACGGCGGTACGAACTGGACGCATATCTCCAGCGACCAGCGCCTTTGGCAGCGCGGCTGGTATTTCAGCGGCGTGAGTGTGGACCCGAAGAACGCCGACATCGTGTATGTCTGCGATACCGTGATCTACAAGTCCACCGACGGCGGCAAGACTTTCCTGCCGTTCAAGGGTGATCCGACCGGCGACGACTATCACAGCCTGTGGATCGATCCGGACAACTCCGCGCACATGATCGCGGGCGTGGATCAGGGCGTGATCATCACCCTCAACGGCGGCCAGTCCTGGAGCTCCTGGTTCAACCAGCCCATCGGCCAGATGTACCACGTGACCACCGACACCCGTTTCCCGTATTGGGTGTACGGCGCACAGCAGGATTCCGGCGCCGCTTCGGTGCCGAGCCGCGGCCGGGGCACGGACGGCATCAACATGATGAACTTCCGCGAGATCACCGCCGGCGGCGAAAGCGGCTACATCGCCGTGGATCCGCTCAATCCCGATCTGGTGTACGGCAGCGATTACGGCGGCGGCGTGGACCAGCTCAACCTGGCCACCGGTCAGACCCGCAGCGTCGGCCCGACGCTGGCCTATCCGGGCATCTACCGTCAAGTGTGGACCATGCCGCTGGTGTTTTCGCAGGCCGATCCGCACGCGCTGTATTTCGCCAACCAGTACGTGTTCCGCACTACGGATGGCGGCGCGCATTGGGACAAGATCAGCGGCGACCTGACGCGTGACACACTCACGGTGCCGGCCACGCTCGATCCGGTTACGGCCAAAGACAGCGCGGTGCAGGGTCCGCGCCGCGGCGTGGTGTACGCGCTGGCACCCTCACCGCTCAAGAAAGACCTGCTCTGGGCCGGCACCGATGACGGCCTTATCTGGCTGACGCGCGACGGCGGCAAGCACTGGTCGAAGGTCGCGCCGCCTTTGCTCACGCCCTGGCCGAAAATCGGCATCCTCGAAGCCGGTCATTTCAGCCCCGGCACCGCGTATGCGGCGATTGACCGCCACCGCCTGGATGATTACCGGCCGTATATTTATGTCACGCACGATTACGGCAAATCCTGGCAGTTGATCGTCAGCGGCATTCCGGACGGCCACTTCGTGAACGTGGTGCGTGAGGATCCGGTGAAAAGCGGCTTGTTGTACGCCGGTACCGAGATGGGCGTGTACGTGTCGTTCGACGATGGCGCGCACTGGCAGTCGCTGCAGCAGAATCTGCCGGTGACTTCGGTGCGCGACATTGACGTGCACGGCGACGATCTGGTGATCGCCACACACGGCCGCGCCTTCTGGATCATGGACGATGTGTCTTCGCTGCGGCAGCTTACCGATCAGGTGGCGCGCAGCAATGCCTGGCTGTTCAAGCCGGCGCTCGCCTATCGGGTACTGCCGGCCGGTTTTGTGGGTACGCCGCTGCCCGACGATGAGCCGCATGCACCCAATCCGCCGCTGGGTGCCTACATCGACTACTATCTGAAGAGCGACAGCGCCGCACCGGTGACCTTGGACATCTACGATGTTCTCGGCAATCAGGTGCAGCATTTCAGCAGCGCCACACCGCGGCCGAAAATCGATTTGTCGAGAATCGAGACCACGCCGCAGTGGATTCCGCAGCCCATGCCGCTCCTGGCAAGCGCCGGCGTGCACCGCTTTGTCTGGGATCTGCGTTACGCACAGCCGGCGGCGCTCAAAAATCCCTTCGGCTTCGGTGGCGGCAGACTGTGGGCGGTGCCCGGAACCTACACGCTGAAGCTCACGGTGAACAGCAAGACCTACAGCCAGCCGCTTGTGGTGCGGGAAGATCCACGCGTGAAAGTCACCACCCACGAGCTCAAACAGCAGTTTGCATTCGCGCGGCGGATTGAAAGCACACGCGTGCAGGTGGCGGAAGCCAGCCACGCCGTGGGTTCGCTGCTTACGCAACTCGCGGCGGTCAAAGACAAAGTCAGTGGCAATCTGGCCGCTCAGGTGGCCGCGCTGACCGCCAAGCTGGATGCCATCGGCGGTATCGCGCCCGTCAACCCGGACAATTCCGTGGGCGTGCCGCCCGCGAACCTCAACAACCTGACGTACCTGGATGACGCGTTCGGTACCCTGGCGCGGGCGGTGGAAAGTGCGGATGCCGCGCCCACGCCGGACATGCGCAGCGG
The DNA here is from genome assembly GCA_028864905.1 of Gammaproteobacteria bacterium. Classification (GTDB taxonomy): domain Bacteria; phylum Pseudomonadota; class Gammaproteobacteria; order Natronospirales; family REEB76; genus REEB76. The sequence goes on along the minus strand of JAGWLP010000072.1, from coordinate 2,241 downwards.
CTTTGCCAAGCAGCAGAAGCTGCTCGCGCCGGTGATGCAGCAATGGCGCCAGTTGCAGCTCACGGATTTGCCGCAAGCCAGCGCGGCTTTGCAGAACGCGGGACTCGAGCCGTTGAAATACTGAAGGACGAGCCGGCCGCATGCATTTGCGGCCGGCCGTCAGCCGACTGTCGGTTCAAGTCGCGGCGGTCACGCCGGAGACCGGCGGTTTAGCGTCCCTTGGCCGTATGCATGTGCTCCACGATCGCCAGCGACCGGGTCACGTGTTCGTCGGGCGTGAGGTGATCTTCACTGGAAGACAGCGTCGCGACAATTTTCCCCTCGCGGTTAATGACGAACGTCGTGCGTGGGAAGAAGCCGTGGGTCACGGTGTCGCCGCGCACGTCCACGACACCCTTCTGGGGCGGAATCATCTTCAGGCCGTAATCAGCCGCAATCCTGCCGTCGGGATCCGAAGCCACCGGAAATTTGCCCGCACAGTATTCCGGATCGGATGAAAACGCATTGAGCCGCTGAATGGAATCCGCCGACACGCCGATGATGGTGGCGCCGGCCGCGGTGAACTGGTCCTTGTGGATCGAAAAGGTGTGGGCTTCGAGGTCACAGCCCTTGGTGAAGGCCGCGGGATAGAAGTAGACGACCACCGGACCCTTGGCAAGGGCCTGTTGGAGGGAAAACGTGAAGTCTTTTCCCGCCAGACTGGCAATGGCGGTGAAATCCGGCGCCGCGGCGCCCGGCACGAGCGCCGCAAACCCCGGTACCGCAAGCAGTGCGAACAGGGCACCGGCCAAAATGGATTGGACAAGATGTTTGCGCATGGGGAATCCTCCTGAAATCAGCCGCAAGCTAGCACAAAACACCCAATGCGTCAGGTCGAACCGGCAGGCGCGGCTGTCCAAAGGACTTGGTGCGAGAATAAGATAGCCGGCCCGCAGTGAACGGTTTGAGGGCAGTAGATGGCGGAGGAGTCGAACACACAGCCGGAGTCGGCCATCCGCTGGCGTGTGCGGGGCTGGCAGATTGTATTTTTTGCCGCCCTTGTTCTGGCTTTTGCCACGGTCAATGTCTTCACCGCGCTGGCCAACAAGGCCAGCGACGGTATTGTGCTGTCCCCCTGGGAACCCGTGGTGTGGGAATTCTCCAGCGCCATTCTCATCTGGTTGCTGATTCCGGTGATTGCCTGGTTCAACAGTCGCGTGTTGATCTCGGCGCGTTCGTGGAGATGGGCGGTACCGCTACATCTTTTGGCAACGGTGCCATTTTCCGTCATCCACGTGAGCGGCATGGTGGGCCTGCGTACCTTGGCCTACCACATCGCCGGGCGGCAGTATGATTTCGGCGCGCCGCTTGCCAACTGGATTTACGAATACCGCAAAGACTTTGTCACCTACTGGCTGATTCTCGCGGCGCTTTATGCCTTCCGCGTGTACCGCCTGTGGCTGGAAAGCCGCCTCGTGCCGGCCGCACTCCCAGAGCCTATGCCCGGAGTTAACAGCGGTCTAGAACGCCTGGTGGTGAGGAAGCTCAACCGTGAGTTCATCCTGAACACGGCTGACATCGATCGCATCGAGGCCGACGGCAACTACGTCACCATCCATACCCAAGGTATAGCTTATCCGTTGCGGGAATCCCTGGCGTCGCTGGAAAAGCGCTTGGACCACAAGCGTTTCGCGCGCGTGCACCGTGGCCACATCGTGAATCTCGACCGCATCCGCGAAATCCAGCCTTGGGACAGCGGCGATTACCGCATCCTGCTCAAGGATGGCAGTTTCGTGAACTTCAGCCGCCGCTACCGCAGCCGCCTGCCGCAGCTTTTCCGTTCCTAATGCTTCTGCAAAAGTCCATCCTGGATTTTTGCAGACTCGGCGAGTCCGGTACACGCCCGGACTCGCCTCCGCCAAATCAAGCCCCCCGGTGCTTGATTTGCGTGCGGTGCGTCCCTGCACCGCCGAAGTTCTGCATGTTGCAGAACTTCCCTGAATCCGCCTAGCTTTCCCCGACCGCCGCTTGGCCCGAGCGGCAGCCGCTTGTCACCTTTGACGTTGCAGACGCTCGCTCTGCAGCCTAATTTGCGTGCCACACGATGAGGAGGCGAGCCATGCGCATAATTTCCCGCTATGTTTTGTTGAGTCTGCCATTGGTCCTGGTGTTGGCCGGCTGCGGCCGCAGCCAAGTGAGTGTGTCGCCAGTGCCCGACGTCGGCTGGAGCTATTACGGCGGCGATGCGGGTGGCACGCGCTA
>JAGWLP010000071.1 GCA_028864905.1 Gammaproteobacteria bacterium | reverse complement strand
TCCTCGCGCGCCACCTGCACCGCGGCCTCGGTATCCATGCGCGCAAAGGCGTCGAGCGCATCGTGCAGCATGCGCTGCACGTGGGTACCGAGGTGCTGCAAGGCGACGTAACGTTCACCGGGACGTTCGGTTTCGCAAAGGCGCGCGGCGAGGCGGCCGATCTTCTCGGCTTCGTCGCCCACGCGCTCCAAGTCGGTGATGGTCTTGATGATGGCAAGGATCAAGCGCAGGTCGCTGGCCGCCGGCTGGCGGCGCGCCAGGATGCGCGTGCACTCCTCGTCAATCGCCACCTCCATCTGATTGACCTTGAAGTCCTGCTGCTCGATGCTGCGGCCGAGCTCGCTGTCGCCCTCGGTGAGCGCGCGCAGCGCGTCCGCCATCTGCTGCTCCACCAGCCCGCCCATGGCGAGCACCCGGTTGCGCACGCTCTCCAGCTCCTCGTTGAACTTCTGCGAGATGTGCTGGGTGAGATTCAGCTTGTCCATGAACCATCCTTCATGCAGGCAATGGAAACAGTATAAGCGAGCGCCCCGTGCGCTGCAGTTCAGTGACTGGCCGGTTGTTCACCGCGGCGCGCCACACGCTCCGGGCTGAAGCGGCAGGTGAAGCGGCTGCCGCGACCCGGTTCACTCTCGATCTCCAGGCGTGCGCCGTGGTGCTGCAACACGTGCTTGACGATGGCGAGCCCCAGGCCGGTGCCGCCGCTGTCGCGGTCGCGGGACTTGTTCACGCGGTAAAAGCGCTCGGTGAGGCGCGGAATGTGCGCCGCGGGAATGCCGATGCCGGTATCGCTCACGGCAAACGCCGCGCCGTCCGCGTCCGCCGCCCAGCTCACGGTCACACGGCCATCCGCGGGCGTGTATTTCATGGCGTTGAACACCAGATTGGAAAACGCGCTGTACAGCTCGCGCTCCGCCCCCAAGAGCTGCAGATCGTCATCGATTTCAAGCGTGACGTCGCCCGGACCCTGGCCCAGCGACAGCGCCGCTTCGCGGATGCGGCGCGCGAGCGCGGCCACGTCCACCGGCGCGTAAGCGGCTTCGCGCGGCTCGGTCTCGAGCCGCGACAGCTCGAGCAGATCGCCCACGATCGCGGTCATGCGCGCGGTCTGCTGCCGCATGGCCTGCAGCGGCTTGGCCCAAGCCGCGCGCAGCGTTTCATCCTCGCTCATGGATTCCAGATAGCCGCTCATCACGGTCAGCGGCGAGCGCAGCTCGTGCGAGGCATTGGCCACGAATTCGCGGCGCATCTGTTCGAGGCGATGCAGGCGTGTGCTGTCGCGCACCAGCAGCAGTTGCTGATCCTCGCCGTAGGGCACGATGCGCAAGCTCAAGTGCAAGCCGCGTCCGGCCGCCGAGCCCAATTCGACCGGCTCGGCGTAATTCCGGCCATCGAGATAGCGGATGAAATCCGGATGACGCACCAGATTGGGCAGCCGCTGACCGACGTCCTGCGGCACGCGCAGCTGCAACAGGCGGCCGGCGGTCTGGTTGAGCCAGCGAATTTCACCCAAATGGTTCATCAACACCACGCCGTCGGGCATGGCGGCGGTGGATTCACGAATTTCGCGCAACAGCTGCGTGAATTCGCGTTTGCGTTCGCGCTCCCGACGGCGGCGGTGATAAATCTCCTCGAAGAGGCTGCGCCACACGCCCCAGGCATGCGGCGCATTGAAGCGCCGTCCGCGGCGCAGCCAACGCTCCAGACGATACAGGTTGACCAGATGCCAGACGAGATACAGCGCCACCGCAATGAACAGCCACAGGCCGACATCGCCCGCAGTCCAGCCGATGATCAGCGCGATGATCAACAGCACCGCGAGCGCCAGCAGCTCCGGCAGCCAGGCGCGGTTCATGGACCATTCCCCGCGGCTTTGGGAGAAAACCGATAACCGGCACCACGCACGGTTTCCACGTAGTGTGCGCAGGCGTGCTCTTCCAGCACCCGCCGCAGGCGCCGGATGTGCACGTCCACGGTACGCTCCTCGACATACGCGCTGCTCCACACCCGCTCCAGCAACAGCGCCCGGCTGAGCATGCGTTCCGGATGCGTCATGAAATACTTGAGCAACCGGTACTCGGTCGGTCCGAGCACGACTTCCCGGCCGTGCATGCTGACCCGGTGGCTGACGGTGTCCATCTCGATGGCACCGGCGACCAGCTTTTCCTGATGCTCGCGCGTGCGCCGTAGCAGCGCCTCGATGCGCGCCAAAAGTTCACGTGTAGAAAACGGCTTGGTGATGTAGTCATCCACGCCGCTCCCCAAGCCGCTCACCTTGTCATCCTCGGTGGCGCGCGCCGTGAGCATGATGATGGGCAGGTCGCGGGTGGCTTCGTCGCGACGCAGGGCACGTGCGAATTCCAGGCCGCTCACGTCCGGCAGCATCCAGTCGAGCAGCAAAAGGTCCGGGCGGCCGTCGGCAATGAGGGCGCGCGCCGCCGCACAGTTGCCGGATTCAGTGACACGATAACCCGCGCGCTGCAGGCCAAAGCTCAGCATCTCGCGCAGCGGCACTTCATCCTCGACGATCAAGACATGTTTATCGGGCATGGCCATTATTACAGCAGTGCCGTGTGACAATGCGGTTACAGCGCCTTGGGCGTGGCCACGCGCTCGCGCAGATACACCGGCAGCGCCGCGTCGGCGCTCACCGCGCGCCCCTCGGCGAACAGGCGTGCGGCCAGCAAGACGATGTCACGGGCGGCCGGCAGCAACGTGGCATCCTCGCCGTCCAGATTTTCCCCGAGTTTCTCCTGCAACTGACTGCGGTAGACGGCAAACCCCGAGCCCGCGCCGAACCAGCGCCCGGCCGGCGGCTGCACCTGCTGCGCACCGCCCAACTGCTCTGCCACGCATTCCCGGAGCTGGTCAGGCGCTGCGACTTCATATGCGCACCAATATACTTCCTGCAGCCGCGCATCCAGACAGGCCAGCACGCGGTGCGCGCCGTGCCTGCGATGCGCGCCGGCCGCGACTGCCATGAGATCGGAAACCGGCACCACCGGGCGCTCCGCGCCAAAGGCCAGGCCCTGCACCACCGCCGTGGCCACGCGCACGCCGGTAAACGCTCCCGGCCCGCGGCCGAAAGCCAGCGCATCGAGTTGCGGCAGCGACAGGCCGGCTTCTGCCAGCAACGTTTCCACCATGGGCAAAATCAACTCCGCATGCGCGTGGGATGCGGATTGCACACGCTCGCGCACCTCGCCGTCCGCCAGCAGCGCGACGGAACATTGATCGGTTGAAGTTTCCAGCGCCAGAAGTTTCATGGCACTGCGCGCGCAACGTCCGGCAGGATACGCGCGAGAAAATTCTGCACTTCGTCCAGATCCTCCGTGCGCTGCATGGGCGGCAGACTGTCGAGAAACAGCCGGCCATAGTTCCGGCGGCGCACACGCGGATCACACAGCATCAGCACGCCGGTGTCGCCTTCGTCGCGAATCAGCCGACCGACACCCTGCTTGAGCGCCAACACCGCCTGCGGCAGTTGATACTCCATGAACGCATCGCGGCCCTGGCGTTCGAGCGCGGCCAGCCGCGCTTTCAGCACCGGGTCGCCGGGCGAGGCAAACGGCAGCCGGTCAATCACCACCACGGACAGCGCCGGGCCTTTTACATCCACGCCCTCCCAGAAACTCGCGGTGCCGAGCAGCACCGCATTGCCGAGTTCGCGGAAGCGCTCCAGCAGCCGCCGACGCGGCGCCTCGCCCTGCACCAGCAGCGGGAACGGCCAATATTCGCGCACCAGGTCAGCGGCCTGCCTGAGTGCCCGATGGCTGGTGAACAGCAGAAAAGCGCGCCCACCGCTCTGGCGCACCACCGGCTCGGCCGCATGCACGACGGCGGCGGTATAGTCCGCGCTGTCGACACCCGGCAGTTCCGGCGGCAGATACAGCAAGGCATTGTGTTCGTAGTCAAATGGGCTGCCAAGCAGCAGTTCCTCGGTTTTATCCAGACCCAGACGCCCGCGGAAATGCTCGAAGCTGCCGTTGATGGAGAGCGTGGCCGACAGGAAAATCCAGCCGCACTGCGATTCCTGCATGCAGGCCCGGAACCGCCCCGCGGCGTCCACCGGCGTGAGGTTGAGGCTGAAGCCGTGGCCGCGGCGTTCGATCCAGCGCACCTGGTCCTGCTCCGCATCCTCGGCCGCGAATTGCTGCAGGCGCTGCATGACCTGCGCGGTGCGCTGCCGACAGTTGTCCAGACCGATGGAGCGCCCGGCGAGCGCTTCGAATCCCTGCTGCAGATTTTCCAACTCGACCGACAGCTTTGACAACCGCAAGTTGAACTCCGCGAGCGGCGCCAGCGCGCTCCATTCGCTCACGCCCTCCACGCGCAGACATTGTTGCTGGAGTTCCGCAAGCGCGGCTTCACCCTGCGCCAGGAGGCGTTCGAAGCCGGGTGCGTCGCCGGCCGCTTCCGCGTATTCCCTGCGGCTGTCGCGCAGCAGCTCCTGCAGGCGGTGGCTGGAAAGGTTCACGCCGAAGTACTGGCTGGCGATGTCCGGCAGTTGGTGAGCTTCGTCCACGATCACGCAGTCCACGCCGGGCAGCAGCGCGCCAAAGCCTTCTTCCTTGAGCAGCATGTCGGCGAGCAGCAGATGGTGGTTGATGACCACCAGTTGGGCTTCCTGTGGACGGCGACGCGCTTCGAGCACCCAGCAGTGCGCATATTCCGGACATTTCTGCCCCAGGCAATTTTCCACCGTGGAGGTCACCTGCGGCCAGAGCGGCGAATGTTCCGGCAGGGTCGCGAGTTCGGCGATGTCGCCGCTGCGCGTGGCACCGGCCCACTCGCGGATCGAAGCAAGTTCCTGGGCACGTGCGCCGCCGCCAAACAGGTCCGCGCTGGAATGCAGCGCCAGCGCCAGGCGATGGCGGCAAAGATAGTTGGCGCGACCCTTGAGCAACGCGGTTTTGACCGGCCTGCCCAGCACCTGCGTAACCGCGGGCAGGTCGCGGTGGTAAAGCTGGTCCTGGAGCGCGCGTGTGCCAGTGGAGATCAGCACGTGCTTGCCGCTCAACAAGGCCGGCACCAGATAGGCGAAGGTCTTGCCGGTGCCGGTGCCGGCTTCAGCTACCAGCACTTCTTGCTGCTGCAGGGCGTGGCCGACCGCATCGGCCAGCGCCTGCTGCGTCTGGCGCGGTACGAATCCGGGAATCTTCTGCGCAAAGCCGCCCTGCCCGGACAACGGCCAGGAAAATTCGGACTCATCCCGGTGAACCGTCACGGGAACTGAATGCGGCTTACGAACTGCCAGATGCAAGATCCAGAGGTGTCTTTTTGAGCAGATTGGCCTGGGCCTGATTCAATACCTGTTGCTCCACATCGCGTTGCAACACGCCGTTGCGCAAAGTTAGCGCGCGCGCGGGATCCCGGCGTGGATCCAGGTTGACAGGAGCGGTGGCCAACGCCACCAGCAGCGCGATGTCCTGTGGCTGCAATTGCCCAAACGGCTTCTTGAAATACACCTGACCGGCGGCAGCGAATCCGTGCACCGGCCGGTCATGGTCCAGGCCCACGGGTACCTCGTTGATGAAGTTCTGCAGAATGTCGGTGCGGCTGTAGGTGTACTGCAGCGCGATTGCCATGATATCCGCCGTCACGCCCGGGGAATTCGGAAAATAGATGCGCACCAGCCGCTGGGTCACCGGGCTGACGCTCAGGTTACCGGTGCCGTAGAAATTCGGATCGGTTGCCGCCAGCAGGGTATCCGGCAGGAACTGCATGGCAGAATGCAATTCCAGGGTGACGTTATTGCCGCTCGTCAGGTTGGCAGCGCGATCCGCCGCAAACCGGTTAATAGCCTGGTTGACCAGCCAGCCTGAATAAGCAAGTACCGCAGCGATAATCAGGACAATGACAATCAGCAGGCTGCGCAGGCCGCGGGCGCGGCGACGCAGTCCGGTTGTCTTCATTGAACGCTGTTGCCGAAGGACACGCAGTGTGTCTTCGCTGCGACGCTTCAACACTTCCCTGATGGTACGCTCACCCATGCTCATTCCCCGGCGGACGGAATTCCAAGTATCGGCTGCGCTCGGGCATTCTAACATTCACGCCACGATTGCGCGCGTCCATACTTGCCCGGAGGGCAAGCACTGCAATTCCGGCATCGGGGCTTATAATGCGCATTTTCGCCGGCCCTGATTCCAGGCCGGCTCGCAACCATCGGAACAGCAATGACCAGCAATAAAGCGCTTTCCCAGTGGGTCGCCCAAGTGGCGCGGCATACCCAGGCCGACCAGGTGCACTGGTGTGATGGCTCGGATGCCGAATACCGCGAACTGGTGAAGGACATGCTGGCCACCGGCATGCTGGCGGAACTCAACCGCACCACCCACCCGCACTGTTACCTGCACCGCTCCGATCCCCAGGACGTGGCGCGCGTCGAGCACCTGACTTTCATCTGCAGCCGCAACCGCGACGATGCCGGCCCCAACAACCACTGGATGGATCCGGCCGTAGCGCACGCCAAGATTGATGCACTGTTTGCCGGCAGCATGCGCGGGCGCACGTTGTACGTGATTCCCTATTGCATGGGACCGATTGATTCTCCGCTGGCGCGCTGCGGCGTCGAAATCACCGACAGCCCCTATGTCGTGGCCAACATGAAGATCATGACGCGCATGGGCAAGGCGGCGCTGCAGCGCATAGAAAAGGAAGGCAATTTCATCAAAGGGCTGCATTCCACCGGCGATCTCAATCCCGAGCGGCGCTTCATCATGCATTTCCCCGAAGAACTCAGCATCAAGAGCTTCGGCTCCGGCTACGGCGGCAACGCGCTGCTGGGGAAGAAATGCCATGCCCTGCGCATCGCCAGCTGGCAGGCGCGCAGCGAAGGCTGGCTGGCCGAGCACATGCTCATCGTCGGCATCCAGAATCCGCAGGGCGAAATTCATTATGTGGCCGCGGCGTTCCCCTCCTCCTGCGGCAAAACCAATCTCGCGATGCTGATTCCACCGGCGTCCCACCAGGGCTGGAAAGTCTGGACCGTGGGCGACGATATCTGCTGGATGCATCTCG
>JAGWLP010000006.1 GCA_028864905.1 Gammaproteobacteria bacterium | reverse complement strand
GGCCGCGCGGCAAGCCAGTTTGGCGCGGAGTATGCACAGGACGTGGAGATTGAGGGCCAAACGAAATTTACTGGCTACGACACCCTGAAAGACAAGGGCAAAGTCGTCGCGCTGTTCCGCGGCAAAGATGCGGTGAAAGCACTCAAGGCGGGCGAGCAAGGCATGATCGTGCTCGACCGCACGCCGTTTTATGCGGAGTCCGGCGGCCAGGTAGGCGACCAGGGTGTATTGCGGGCGGGCGGTGCGGAATTCAAAGTGGCAGACACCCAGAAGCGCGGCGGCGGCGCTTATGCCCATCTCGGCACCGTGGTCAAGGGCGAATTCAAGCTGGGCGAGACGGTGGAAGCACAGGTGGATGAGAAACTGCGCGCAGCGACCGTGCTCAATCATTCCGCTACGCATCTGCTGCACGCGGCGCTGCGCAAGGTGTTGGGCACGCATGTCACCCAGAAGGGTTCGCTGGTGGCGCCGGACCGCTTGCGCTTCGATTTTTCCCACAATCAGCCAGTGACACCGGAAGAATTGCGGCGCATTGAGGATTTGGTGAACGAGGAAATCCGCAAGAATGCTGAAGCTGACGTGCGCCAGATGCCTTACGACGACGCCATCAAATCCGGCGCCATGGCGCTGTTCGGCGAGAAATACGGTGACACCGTGCGCGTAATGAAATTCGGCGATTTTTCCACCGAACTCTGTGGCGGCACGCACGTGCAGCGCGTAGGTGACATCGGTTTCTTCAAGATTGTGTCCGAGACCGGCGTGGCGGCCGGCATCCGCCGCGTCGAGGCGCTCACCGGCGAAGGCGCAGTGCAATGGGTGCAACAGGTCGAACGCATGTTGCATGAACTGGCTGACCTCACCAAATCCGGTGTTGATACGGTAAGCAAGAAGGTGGAACACCTTGTAGAGCACAACCGCAGATTGGAAAAGGAACTGGAGCAGTTGAAGGGCCGGCTCGCGAGCCGCGAGGGAGGCGATCTGGCTTCACAGGCGGTGGAAGTGAACGGCCTCAAGGTGCTGGCTTCGCGCCTAGACGGCGCCGACGCCAAAACCTTACGCGACACAGTGGACCAGTTAAAGAACAAACTTGGTTCGGCCGCTGTAGTACTCGCCGCAGTCGAGGACGGAAAAGTGCGGTTGGTCGCGGGCGTGACCGCCGGCCACACCACAAAAATCAAGGCCGGTGAGCTGGTGAACCACGTGGCGGAGCAGGTGGGCGGCAAGGGCGGCGGGCGCGCCGACATGGCGCAGGCGGGTGGCACCGATCCCGGGAACCTGGATGCCGCCCTCAAGTCCGTACCCGGATGGGTGCGGGCGCGTCTCTGAGTCGTAAACAGCAAACAAGGAATGCTCACTGGCTTCTCCTCAACAGCTTTTTCCCCCTTTGAAAAAGGGGGGCAAGGCACGAAGTGCCGAGCGGGCAGCCATGGATGGCTGCCCTGGACTTTCAAACGGAGCAGGATTGCGAAGTGCGAAAGAAGGGGGATTTTGAAAAAATCCTCCCCCTTGCGGGCTGCGCATTTCTGCTTCGCCCGCAAGTCCAGGGCTGCCGTCCTTGGCAGCCCGCTCACCGTAAAACAGCGAGCCCTCCTTTTGCAAAGGAGGGGACGCACTGGTTTGCGCAGGTATTGGCAGTTGCACAGCTCATTTCCTGTGAGTGATCGCGGTGTATCTCCATGTCGCTGATCGTGCAGAAGTACGGCGGCACCTCGGTGGCCGATTGCGCGCGCATCGAGCACGTGGCTGACAAAGTATGTGCCGCACGCCGCGCCGGTGGTGACCTGGTGGTCGTAGTTTCGGCCATGGCGGGTGAAACCGACCGGCTGCTGGGACTGGGCAAGAACCTTGCACCGAGGCCCAGCGCGCGCGAGATGGACGTGCTGCTCTCGACCGGCGAACAGGTGACGATCGCACTTACCGCCATCGCCATCGAGCAGCGTGGCCTCAAGGCGCGCTCCTTCACCGGCGCGCAGGTGAAAATCCTGACCGACAGCGCGCACGGCAAGGCACGCATTGAAGCGATTGACGAGCAGCAGTTGCGCGCGGCCCTGGCCGCCGACTGCATCCCGGTGGTGGCCGGTTTTCAGGGCGTGGATGATGCGGGCGACATCACCACGCTCGGCCGCGGCGGCTCGGATACCACCGCGGTGGCGCTGGCCGCGGCGCTCAAGGCCGACGAATGCCAGATCTACACCGACGTGGACGGCGTGTACACCACCGATCCGCGCATGGTGCCGGAAGCGCGGCGACTCGAGCGCATCACCTTCGAGGAAATGCTGGAGCTTGCGAGCCTGGGCAGCAAAGTGCTGCAGATCCGCGCGGTGGAATTCGCCGGCAAGTACAATGTGCCGCTGCGCGTGCTCTCCACCTTCAAGGAAGGGGCGGGCACGCTCATTACCTACGAGGATACGACCGTGGAAGCTCCCATCGTTTCGGGCATTGCTTTCAACCGCGACGAGGCGGAAATCACCCTGCTCGGCGTGCCGGATGAACCGGGCACTGCGGCGCGTATTCTGGGGCCGGTGTCCGAGGCCAACATCGTGGTGGACATGATCGTGCAGAACGTGGCGCGCGACGGACGGCTGGATTTTACCTTCACACTGCACCGCAACGACTGTGCCCAGGCCATGGAAATCCTCGAGGCCCATCGGGCGCGCATCGGGGCCGGAAACGTGGTGGGCAACGAGCGGGTGGTGAAGATTTCGCTGGTGGGGGTGGGCATGCGCTCGCATTCGGGCGTCGCCACCCGCATGTTCCAGACGCTGGCGCGCGAGGGCATCGGCATCCGGTTGGTGGCGACCTCGGAGATCAAGATTTCCGTGGTGGTGGACGAAAAGCACCTGGAGGCCGGGGTGCGCGCGCTGCATGAGGCTTTCAAGCTGCACGCGGCGCCGCAGCAAGACTATCTGCCACAGAGCGCGCTCAAGCAGGCCTGAATCAGGCTTTGCCGGATTGAGAATCCCGACGGAAGGCCGCAGAATACGCACCGCCCCGCGCTCCGGGCCGGGTGGCCGTTAGAACAAGTATAAGGCGGCCTACGCTTCACCAGGTGATTGAGTGCGACTTTGCAGGAGTTAAACCATGCTGATTCTCACACGTCGGGTGGGTGAAACCATCATGATCGGCGACAACGTCACCATCACGGTGCTCGGAGTCAAGGGCAATCAGGTGCGCATCGGCGTCAATGCGCCGAAGGACATCGCCGTGCACCGCGAAGAAATCTACGAGCGCATCAAGCACGAGCATGAAAATGCCGCGCAGGCTCCGCCCGCGGATAGCTGAGCGTTCCGCTACTCGATTTTGACCGGTCCCGGTCAGGTCGGTATCATCCCGGCCGCGAGCCTGCGCTTGCAGCGAAACGGTGTAGCCGATCTCAGCTGTTGATGCGAGCGGAATGCCGGTGGTATTTCCTTGCGGGCAGCGGGGATGGCATCCGGCACTGGCCGGCGACAGGAAATTGCGTACGGAGAGATGGCCGAGCTGGTCGAAGGCGCGCCCCTGCTAAGGGCGTATACGCGCAAAACGCGTATCGTGGGTTCGAATCCCACTCTCTCCGCCAATTATCAGTGAGGGAGCTTTGCCATCCCCGATTCGTTCATACTCAAGGGCGGATTCGAACCCACGAATGACAATCGGGCAGGTTCGACAAAATTGTCTGGAACGATTTTGAACAGCGGCGCGTAGCGACGCTGGCCCGCAGGGCGAAGGGCAGGACGCCCGGAGTAATCCCACTCTCTCCGCCATTTCCAGGCACGTAACGCCGTCAAGCGCCTGTCCGAACCCGGCGTAGAGGCTGATCCATCACGGTGGTCCGTGACTGGAACCGCAGCCATGCGGCTCGCCGCCGCAGATAATTCTTGTCCTTCGAAAATCAGCAGTCCGGCCTGGATTGCATCCCCTAATGTGGCATGCCGCACCTGCAGCATATTCTGCAGTCGCGCACTGCTGAGCGCCTGCATGCTGAGACTCTGCGTGGACAGAGAAACAGCTTGTCTGTGAACCGCTCACTTGAAATCAGAGGGCCATTGGCTGCTCGTCACCACAGCAACCACACGGCGAGATAAAGCGTGTCGTTGTCGGAGGCGCTGCGCCCCGAGCCGTCGTAGTTGGCCGAAGCACCGTTGAACTTGTTGTACAGTACGTATTGCACGCTCGCCTGCACGTTGAGCGTCGGCACCCAGGTCCATTGCAGGATCCAGCCGCGGCTGTCGGGAAAGTCCGCAACACTGCCGCTGACCGGGGCCGGTGCATACAGCAGGGGGTCGGCGCTGCCGCTGATGCTGAAATAGCTGAGCGTGGGACCGTAGGCCTCGTTCCAGTAATAGCTGGCATTCACGTTCCAGGAATTCAAATGGCCGTTGGGATTGGCCGCCAAGCCGTAGGCGCTGCTGGCGTTCAGCTCCTGACGCTCGTGAATGTAAATCGCGTGCAGCGCCAGGGAGTCGTTGCCATTGATGTACTGATATTGGGCGTCGGCGCCGACATCCAGATAATTGTCGGTGGGACCGGACAGCGGGTGGCCACCGCCCGGATAGAGACGGGTATTGAGACCGAGGGTGCCGACTTCGAGGTCGCTCTGACCGTTGCCCGTAACCCAGGGGTGCTCCCAGGCGAGACGCCAGTAAGGCGCAACGCCGGCAATCACTGCCGTACTGCTGCTGGTGTACGGTAACGTGACGCCTGTCTGGCTCGAGCGGTACACGGTCAACTCGCCATACCAGGTGTTGTTGAGCCATGCGTAGGCGCCCACGCCGGCCACGTTCTGGGCGAGCGGTCCGGCGATCAGCGGGCTGGCGCCCGGCATGGGCGCGACCGCGGAGGATATGAACGGGAAGCCCCAGGCCGGCGTGCTGTTCCACACGTCCTGCACCGTGGGGTTGTTATTGAGCGTCAGGCCCCAAACCAGCGTCTGATCACCCCAATTGACATCCCGCGCGTAGCGGATATCGGTATTGTCCATGCTGAAATGAGCGTCCGGTTGCTCATAGGTAAGCTGGGCGAATGCCCCCATGTGCTCGGAAATGGCGCCGGCGTAGAACACGCTCAACTGCTGCGGAAACTGTACCGTGCCGTTCTGCGAGTCCGGCTGCGCCTGGCGCGTAAGGCTGTCGGATGCGATCGCCATCGCCGAGAGCGGGGGCAACTCGCTGATACTCAGTTTGGAACTGCCGCCGGTCAGTTTGTTCGGTCCCAGTACGTATCCGTGCAGCTTGAAGTAACGTCCAAAGGCATTCAGTTGCGGCGCTACGGTGTGGCAGGCGTTGCAGGCGAGCCCGGTCTGGCGGGCGAAGCTCGGCACCGCGCCGGCCGGGGGGACAATCGCCAGTAGTAATGCGCCGACAAGGCCGAGCGCGAAGAGGGGATAGAAACGGATACGATTTTTCATGACCAGGACTCCCTACGGGCCGTCCCTGGCCTTAGTGCGCCTTGCGAACGCCGACAGGCTAGCGCGCGCGCAATCTATCGCTCCTGATCTATATCAACTCGGCGGCGGATTTTTGGGTGTCAGCCCTGCATTCCGGTCATGGCGGCGCACAGCCGGCGCAGTCGCGGCAGATCCAGCAGGCGTACGCTGCGACGATTCACCGCAATCAGTCCGTCATTCTCGAAGCGTGCGAACACCCGGCTCACGGTCTCGGTGGCGAGCCGCAGGTAGTTGGCGATGTCGCGCCGCGACATCGCCAGTTGAAATTCAACGGGTGAATAGCCACGCTGCCGGAAGCGCTCCGAGAGACCGTTCAGAAACGCGGCCAGGCGTTCCTCGGCGGTAAAGTCGCCGGCGAGCGCGGCGGTATCGGCGATGTCCTTGCTCATCAGTCGCATGAGTTGCGCGCGCAGACCGCCGATCTGGCCGGCCAGGTCGCTCACCTGTTCGTACGGCAGCACGCAGACGACGGCGGTGTCCAGGGCCTGTGCGTTGCACAGGTGCCGCCCCGGGTAGATGGCATCCAGGCCCAGCAGTTCCCCGGGCAGATGAAAACCGAGCACGTGCTCGCGCCCTTCGCTGTCCACGGTGTAGGTCTTGCATGAGCCGGCACGCACCGCATACAGGGCCTGAAAACTGTCGCCCACCCGAAACAGGTGATCGCCTTCATGCAAAGGCCCGCGACGCTCGACGAGCGTGTCGAGGCGCATCAGGTCCGGACCGTCGAGGCCGCGCGGCAGACAGAGTTCCTTCAGCGAACACGCCGCACAGGCTTCGCGCAGGCGTTGGGGCAATTCCGCCTGTGGCGTGCTCATGCATTCGTCCTCGGGACTTTCAGCCGTGCAAATCCGGCCACGATAAGCATACCGCAGGCGATTCTGAAAGTTGCGGCCGTGCGCAGCCGCGCACGGCTTTTTTCATATCTCAGATAACCCGCGAGTAACTGTTGGCGGCAGCCTCCCGCGGCCGGTAGGCGTCAAACACCATGGCCAGAGCGCGGCGTAGAAAACGTCCGCGCGGCAGCACTGCGATGCCGTCCTCGCCCACGCGCAGCAACCCGTCAGCCGCGAGCGGCGCGAGGCGCTCCAGCTCCGGTGCGAAATAGCGCGTGAACTCCAGAGCGTGAGCGCGTTCAATGTCGGCAAAGCGCAGCTCGTCGTAGCACATCAGCCGGCCGATGATGTCGGCGCGCGCGCGATCATCCGCGGTCAGGCGGTAACCCCGCTGCACGGCCAGCCGCCCGGCATCGAGTGCGGCGAAGTAATCGTTCAGCGCCTTGGCGTTCTGGGCGTACAGATCGCCCACGTGACCGATCGCGGTCAGGCCGATGCCCACGAGGTCCAGACCAGCGAGCGTGGAATAGCCCTGAAAATTCCGCTGCAGGGTGCCAGCGTTCCGCGCCTGCACCAGATCATCGTCCGGCAAAGCGAAATGATCCATACCTATATATAGATAGCCGGCTGCGGTCAGCTCCCGGACCGCCAGGGTCAGAAGCCGCAGGCGCAGATTCGCATCCGGCAGGTCCTCGCTGCGAATCCGGCGCTGGGCCTTGAACTGGCCCGGCATGTGCGCATAGCCGTAAACCGCCACACGATCGGGGCGTGCAGCTGCCACCGATCTCAGCGTCTTGGTGAATCCCGCCTCGGTCTGGCAAGGCAAGCCGTAGATGAGGTCCACGGAGACCGAGCGGAATCCGGCCGCGCGCGCCGCTCCGATCAGCCCCAGGCAATGCCCGGGATCCTGAATCCGGTTCACCGCCTGCTGCACGGCAGGATCAAAATCCTGGAATCCGTAGCTCACGCGGTTGAAACCGAGCGCCGCGAGCCGTGCAACGCGCGTTGCGTTCACGCTGCGCGGATCCACTTCCATGGCGAACTCCACCGGCCCGCTCTTCGCGAAGTTGAAGGCGTCGTGCAGTGCCGCAAACAGCTCAGCCAGCTGAGTGTCGCTCAAATACGTCGGGGTGCCGCCGCCGAAATGCAGTTGGCGTACCGGCCGGTCGCGGTCGAAACACTGGCCCTGCAGCGCGACCTCGCGGTGCAGGCGCTCGAGATAGGCCGCGATGACTTCGGGCCGGCGCGTAATCAGGCGGCTGCAACCGCAATAGAAACACGGACTGCTGCAGAACGGCAGGTGCAGGTACAGCGACAGAGCGCTCGGGATGAAATCCTCGTTGCTGCGTGTCACCGCGCTGCGGTAGGCAGCCGCGTCTATCGCTGTTGTGAACTGGCGTGCAGTGGGATAGGAGGTGTAACGCGGCCCGGAGACGTCGTAGCGGCGCACCAGTTCGGGATCAAAGCCTTCGATGTCCATACGGCAATGCGCGCGTCGCTATTTGCGCGCTTGTGCAGCCGGTGCACTTTTGGGCTTGCGGCCCGGGACCGCCGCCGCGTGCGCCGCAGCCAGCTCTTCATCGCCCACTTCGCGCATCATGTAGTCGTACAGATACTGAAAGCGCTCGGAGGCCTTTCCGTCGAACATCGGATCCTCGATCTCCCGCGCTTGTTCGCGGATCGCTTTCCAGTCCCGGGACCGGAGACGCTTGCGGGCCTGCGGAAACACCGTTTGTTCCTCGGTTTGCATGTGTTCGGCCTGAGTCGCCAGGTACTGCCGGCCGAGCAACAGCATGCGGTTTCTGCTCTCTGAGCGGCCGGCGGGCAACTGCAGCGCCAGCTCGATGAGCATTTCCTCCAGCACGTAGAGTTCGACGTGCTGCGCGTGCAGCCGCTTCACGAGGTCCTGCACCGGGGCGCCAATCTTGACCAGCCGGTCGAAAACCAGATCCTCCTTGGGATGATGCACCGCGCTCGGGAATTTGCGCATGTAGTAGAACGCGTTGGCGAGCAGCACGGCATCCGGGACGCCGCCGTGTTCCAGCAGGTCCAGCTGATTGCGGATTGCCACCTGCACGCGCCACATGTTGCCGTGCTCATGCTGCAATTTGGTGATCGGGTGCAGGCGCATGACGGTTTTTCTCTCGGGCCGGGGCGGCGATGGTTTAGGCGACGGGGTGCAGGGCAGGCGCGGTATTCCCCCGCGATTCGGATTGGCAGCCAGCCTAGTCCGGCGGAACCGGCCAAGACATGATTTAGATCAAGGAACCGGGCTGTCGGCCGCGGCTAGTGCCGATGCGTTGCGCGCGGGCACACAGCCGATCGCCAATCAGCCCGGCCACGCGCGGATGGAAGAAGAAGTATCCGAAGCAGCGGTGCGGTGCCGGTCCCTCGGCAGTCAGGCCTGCGCCAGGCTCTGGTAAATCTCCTCTTCCTGAGCAAAATGCAGGCGCAAGATTGCATCCAGCGCATATAGCACGCGTTGCAGCTCGCGCAAGGTGCCGGGATCGGGACCCCGCGGCGGCAGTCCCGAAATCAGCCGGTGGAGCCGCTGGTAAAGCACGAAGATTTCACGGTGCGTACGGCTCATCGCGGCCAGCGGATCGTCGCCGCCCAGCAAGGCCGCGACCGCCGGATAAACCTGGCGGTCGTCCGCGCGTTCATGCGGCAGCAGTTGTCGCTGCAGCATGGAATCGAGCTCGGTGAGCATGGACACGCGCTCGGCACTGGGCAGCGTGGGCAGGCGGTCGGCGACCTCGGTGAGCCGATCGAGCACCGGCGCAAGCTGCTCGTGTTCGGCGCGCAGGCGTGCCGATTCATCCGCGCTCAGGCTGGAGCGGCTGGCGCGCAGCGGATGGATGCGCAAGGCGCGCAGTGCGTTGAGAATCACCGCGACGTCGATGATTTCCTGCAGCAGCGCGCCCGCGAGCGGCGGCAGATAGCCGGCCGCGGCCACCAGCATCGCGGCGACCGACAGCCCCATGCCTGCGATCACGCTCTGCAAGGCGATGGCACGTGTCTGGCGTGCGATGGAGCGCGCCTCGGCGAGCCGGTCGAGACGGTCAACCAGCAGCACGATATCGGCGGCAGCCGCGGAGGCGGCGGCGCCGCGCGCGCCCATGGCCACACCCACACTGGCCGCCGCCAGCGCGGGCGCGTCGTTGACTCCGTCGCCGACCATGACGGTAGGCTCCGACGCGCCGGCCGCGGAGATGACCGCAAGCTTTTGTTCCGGTGTCTGCTCCGCCAGCACCTCGTCCACGCCGAGGCCGGTGCCGATGGCCTCGGCCACATCGCGACGATCGCCGGTGAGCATCACGATGCGGCGGAAACCCGTGCGCCGCAGCAGGCGCAGTGCGCGCGGCGTTTCCATGCGTAGCTGGTCGGCAAGCAGCAGCGCACCGGCAAATTCGCCGTTGATGGCCACGCACACCGTCAAGCGGCCCTCGGCGGCGACGCGTTCCAGCAGTTGTTCGGCGCTTTCCGGCAGCGGCGCGAAGCCAGTGATATAGGCGCGCGAGCCCGCGGCCACGCGTCGGCCGTCAACCGTGCCGCTGATGCCGGCGCCCGCGGTTTCCTGGACGTCGGTCGGCAAGCTCAGCGCGAGTCCACGCGCGCGCGCCGCGCGCACCACAGCAGCCGCGGTCACGTGGCTGGATATCTGCTCCAGCGAGGCGACCGTCGCGAGCAGCGCGTTCTCGCCGCCCGGCGCGACGCTCTCGATGGCCACGAGGCGCGCTTCGCCGCCGGTAAGCGTGCCGGTCTTGTCGAAAAACAGCAGGCGCGCGCCGGCCAGCGCTTCCAGCGCCGCTCCGCCCTTGACGAGAATGCCGCGCCCCGCGCAGCGCGAGATGCCCGAGACCATCGCAACCGGCACCGCCAGAATCAGCGGGCAGGGTGTGGCGACCACCACCACCGCGAGTGCGCGCATGGCGTCACCGCTGATGAACCAGGCAATGGCCGCGAGACCCAGCGACGCGGGGATGAACCACAGGGCGTAACGATCCGCAAGGCGCATGGCCGGCGCCCGCGAGCGCTGGGCATCCCCGACCAGCTTCACAATGCCGGCAAAAGTACTGTCCGCCGCCGTGGACGAAGCCAACATGTCGAAGGAATCCGCGGCATTCACCATGCCGCTGCGCAGCAAGTCGCCTTTGCCAAAGGACACCGGCAGCGACTCGCCGGTGAGCGCGGATTCGTCGAAAGCCGCGTGCTCCGCGCCGAGGGCGCCGTCCACCGGCACCACTTCGCCATGCCGCACCAGCAGGCGGTCGCCGACGCGCACTTCCGCGAGCACTACGGTTTTCAGTTCGCCGTTCTCGTAGCGGTTGACGGTGCGTGGTACCCGGGCGAGCAGTGCCGACATCTCGCGCCCGGCGCGCCGCTCCGCATAACTCTCCAGCAGCCGGCCGCTGGCCAGCATCGCGGCGATCACCGCGGCAGTGAGCGACTGTTGCAAGGCGAGCGCGCCGGCAATGGCCACCAGCGCAAGCAAGTCCACGCCGACTTCGCGTCGCCACAGCGCCACGCTCACGCGGACCAACAGCGCCACCCCGGCCACGACAGCCGCGGCGCTCCAGGCCCAGCCGGCCGCCTGACGACTCGCCGTGAGCCAGAGTGCGATGCCCACGATCAGGCCGCCGGTGCAGGCGGCAAAGATGTACAAGTCAATGTGCCAGCGGATTTTCATGCAATTGTTGCCGCGAGCAGTGGTCCGCCGGCGGACGGCCGCGGATGTTAATCCAGGTCAAGGCACAAGTCGGCGCGCCTGACTAGATTATCAATTATAGCGGCGCAGGGATCGCTCTGATCTTGGGTGCCGGGCGGGAATGCGACGCATTGACAACGGAGGATACATGGACACATCGACAAAGCTGAAAATCCAGTAACGTGTACTGCGACCTGGGTGGCGCGGCTACCGGCTCCCGGCATGCGTGCTATGAGGTGAGGCGAAAAAAATACGGCGGGCCCAAGCCCGCCGTATCGTTTGGTGCATCAGCGCGCTGAATTACCAGATCACGCAACGCTTCTTGTTCACCATCGGGCTGCCGGCCGGCACGTCGAAGGTCTGCTGGAACTGCGGCAGGTTGGCCAGCGTGCCGTTCACGCGGTAGAGCGCGGGCGCGTGCGGATCGATGGTGATGCGCCGCCGCGCTTCTTCGGGCCGGGTGTTGCTCGCCCAGAAGTGCGCAAAACCCAGGAAGAACTGCTGGTCCGGCGTGTAGCCGTCAACGGTGGGCGCGTCCTTGTAGTACGGCGAATTGTGGAATGCAATCCACGTGAGCTTCAGGCCGCCGAGATCGGCGATGGCCTCGCCGGTCACCAGTTTGCCCTGCACGTGCACGTCTCCGTCCACGGTGTAACGTGAATACTGGGTGGCGATACACTTCACGTTCTCGTTGAAGCGGTGCCGATCCTCGAGGCTCCACCAGTTTTTGAGGTTGCCGCGGCCGTCGAACTTGCTGCCCTGGTCGTCGAAGCCGTGGGTCATCTCGTGACCCATGACCGCGCCGATGGCGCCGTAGTTCACCGCCATGGGTGCGCTCGGGTCAAAGAACGGCGGCTGCAGGATGCCCGCCGGGAAGTTGATGTTGTTCATGGACGGATCGTAGTAGGCGTTGACCGTCTGCGGGGTCATGTACCACTCGTTGCGGTCCACGGGCTTGCCGATCTTGTTGAGTTCGCGCTCATTCTCGAACAGATTGGCACGCAGCACGTTCAGCACGTACGGGCCGCGGTCGATCTTGAGTGCCGAGTAATCGCGCCATTTGTCGGGATAGCCGATGCGCTCGCCCATCATATCGAGTTTCTTGATGGCCGCGAGCCGGGTTTTCTTGCCCATCCAGGGAATGGTCTGGAGATCGTCCTTGAGCGCCGCACGCACGCCGTGCAGGATCTCAAGCGCCTCGGCTTTGGAGGAGGGCGGGAACACCTTGGCCACGTATTCCTTGCCAACGGCGAAGCCCAGGGCGTCGTCCTCGGCATTCACCACGCGCTGCCAGCGCGGCAGCAGTTCCTTGGCGCCGGTGAGCGTGGAGTGCATCTTGAAGTTCTCGTCCACGAAAGGCTGGGACAGGTAGGGCGCGAACGCGTCCACCAGCTGCCAGCGCAGGTAAACCTTCCAATCATCGATCGGAGTACCTTGCAGGTCCCGGCCCATGGCCTTGAAGAACAACGGCATGGCCAGGTTGATGCTCTTCAACTCGGGATGTCCGACGTCGGCGAAATAGTCCTGCCAGTTGAAGCCGGGTGTCTCCTTGTCGAGCTTCTTCAGCGTCATGACGTGGTAAACCGCGCGTGGATCGCGCTGCTGTACCTGCGACATGGAGGCCTGGGCCAGGCGCGTTTCGATGTCCATCACGGTGCCGGCATCGCGCGAGGCGGTGTACATCGGTTCGCCCAGCAACAGAAACATGTTGGCGACGTGGCTCACGTAAGCCTGGCGGATCTTCACGAAGTTCGGATTCTGGCTGAGGTAATAGTCACGGTCGGGGAGGCCGAGGCCGCCTTGGCCGGCCACGCCGATCACCTTGCTCGAATTCTTGAGGTCCTGCATCTGGCCGAAACCGAACAGGGCGTTCACGCCGATCATTTGCAGGTGCGCGATTTCCGCCTGCAACTGTTTCTGGTTCTGGATGGCGTCAATACGCTCCAGCTCCGGTTGCAGCGGCGTAATGCCGGCCTTGTTGATCGCGGTTTCGTCCATGCCGCTGGCGTAGAAGTCGCCGATTTTCTGCGCATCGCTGCCCGGTTGCGCCTGGGTATTCTTGGCGGCATCCTCCAGCAGCGTGTGGATCACTTCCTTGTTGTGCTGTGAAACGATGCCGAACTGGCCCCATTGCGCGAACGCCGCCGGAATCGGGTTGTTCTTCATCCAGTCGCCGTTGGCATACTGGTAAAAGTTACTGGCAGGACTGGCGCTGCGGTCGAGCCAGTTCAGATGCAATCCCTGAGCCGCAGCCGCTGTGGTCCCGGCGGCGGGCGCATCCGCGCCGAAGCCGGTGAGCGGGACCGCACACAGCGCGGCCAGGAGCAGGTAACAAGACAGTCGCATAAAGCCTCCGTTGAAAGTCCGGCCCGGCGGGGCCATGGGAATTCCGGTGCGCAAGGGCACGCCGGCAGCGTGCAGATGTTGGCCAGCCAGGGTAGGCGATGGCGGGGCAGAAATACTAACATAGGCCGTTCCCGCCACGGCCTGTTCTGGGACCCGAAGTCCCCGGCCGGATTCATGGGTTCAGCACGCGGCGGCACACTATTAATAGGAGTGGTTCCATGAAACTCGGCATTCCCTGCATGGTCTCTGTAACCCTGCTTGTTGTGGCGGCACTGTCCGCCCCGGTCAGGGCCGCAGATCTCACTTCCGCCTACCCCGGTGCCCTCACCTTGCAAGTGGACTTGACCGATGCCCCGCGCAAGATTTTCCGCGTATCCGAGACCATCCCGGTACACCCCGGACCGCTGACGCTTTACTACCCCAAGTGGATACCCGGCGAACACTCGCCAAGCGGACCGCTGGAAAATCTTGCGGGCATGGCGTTCACCGCCAACGGCCAGACGCTGGCCTGGCGCCGTGATCTGGTGGACATGTATGCCGTGCATCTCGATGTTCCCCAGGGCGTGCACAGCCTGAATGCGGCATTCCAGTTCCTCTCGCCCACCAGTGGCGGCCGCTTCGGCGCGAGCGTGTCAGCCACGCCTGCGATCGTGGACCTCGAATGGAATCAGGTGCTGCTGTATCCCGCGGGCTATGCGTCGCGCGCGATCACGGTCGCGCCCAGCGTGAAACTGCCCCAGGGCTGGCAGTACGCCACGGCACTCGAACCGCACAGCGGTGCGGGCGGCGAGATACATTTCAATACCGTGACACTCAACAATCTGGTGGATTCACCGCTGATTGCCGGCCAGTACTTCAAACAGGTGGATCTGGCTCCGGGCGCGGACGTGCCGGTATATCTGGATCTGGTGGCTGATGGTCCCGAAAATCTCGCCATCACGCCCGAACAGATCAGCGCGTACCGCAATCTGGTCCAGCAGGAAAACCGCATGTTCGGCGCACATCACTACGCCAGTTACCATGCGCTGCTCACGCTCTCCGACAACACCGGGCATTTCGGCCTGGAGCATCATCAGTCCTCCGACGACCGCACGCGCGCCAATTACTTCACCGACGCGGATTCCTATCTGCTCGGGTCCGGGCTGGTCCCGCACGAATACACCCATTCCTGGAACGGCAAGTTCCGCCGTCCGTATGATCTCTGGACGCCGGATTTCAATTCCGTACCCATGAAGGACGACCTGCTGTGGGTGTATGAAGGCCTGACGCAGTACTGGGGCGAAGTCATGACGGCGCGCAGCGGGCTGTGGACGCCCGCCGATTACCGCGCGGCGCTGGCACTGACCGCCGCCAACATGGATCACATGCCGGGACGCACCTGGCGGCCGCTGCAGGACACCGCCGACGAGGCTTCCATCCTGTATTACGTGCCCGGCGCCTGGCACAACTGGCGGCGCAGTGCCGGAGATTTTTACAGCGAAGGCGTGTTGCTGTGGCTGGATGTGGATACGCAGATCCTCGAACTCAGCCACGGACGCCGTTCACTCAACGATTTCGCGCGCCTGTTCTACGGCATGGACAACGGCAGCTACGTGACCCGGACCTATACCTTTGATGACGTGGTCAAGGCCTTGAACCAGGTCCAGCCGTATGACTGGGGCGGATTCCTGCGCCGCATGCTTGACCGCAAGCAATATCACGCGCCGCTGGCTGGCATCACGCGCGGCGGTTACAAACTCGTGTACACCGATGTACCGTCAAAGTATTTCGAGGCCACCGAGAAAGTCTATGACTCGCTGAATGCCATGTATTCGATCGGGCTCACGGCGGACAGCAAGAGCGGTGAAATCAGGGACGTGCTGTGGGACGGTCCGGCGTACAAAGCCGGCCTGGCTCCGGGCATGACGCTGGTCGCGGTGAATGGCCGGGCGTTCACGCCCGATGTATTCCGGGAAGCCATCCGCGAGGCCAAGGATTCGGCGCAACCCATCAAGCTGCTCGTCAAGGACCTGACGTATTACCAGACCTATGCCGTGGATTACCACGGCGGCCTGCGCTATCCGCATCTGGAACGCGTGGCGGGCACCAGGGACTATCTCGACCAGATCATCGGGCCGTTGAAATAGTCGCGCGAACCCGGCACCTGGCTGCTACCGGTGAGTTCAACCGAAGCCCAGGCGGACCACGCTGCCGACCGCTACGGATTCACGCACCAAGAGATGCTGGACAACGTCGGCATCGTCCACATGAACGGGAGAATCCACGACCCGAACTTGGGCCGGTTCTTGTCCGTGGACCCGGTGTTCGAGTTCCCGACCAACACCCAGAGCCTCAATCCGTACTCCTATGTCCTGAACAATCCGCTGTCCATGACCGATCCGACGGGGTATGTGGTCGACAGTTGCGGAACGGACAAAACAAGTTGTCCCGCATCGAGCACCATGAAACCGGGGGATAGCGCGGAAAAGACCTTTACGCCCACATGTTCGCATATTGAAGTTCACGTTACCGCCGGAAAGTGGTCAGCCCTGAAATCCCGCCGAATGAACGACCGCGATGTGCCTCTGGAAGAAAGGCACAAGCCGGCATAGAATCTCACTTACAGTTGGAGGCGGCGATGGCTGCAAATCTGAAAGAAGAACTGCACCGGCTGGCGGATCATCTGCCCGATGGTGCCACGTGGAAGGACGTGCTCTACGAAGCCTATGTGCGCCAAGAGATCGAAGCGGGTCTGGAGGAAGCGCGGCGCGGCGAATTCGCCAGCGACGCGGAAGTGAAATCCGCCTTTGCCAAATGGGGTGTGCAGATTGAAACTGAAGTGGACTCGCCGGGCGCTGCGCCAGCTCCTTGAGGCGCAGGAATACATCGCCCGGGAGAATCCAGGCGCGGCTGAACAGGTTGTCGCGCGCATTGCCAAAGCATCACGCCGGCTCCTCGATCATCCTCAGATCGGCAGACCCGGGCGCCACCCCGGTACCCGTGAATGGGTGGTGATGAACACGCCCTATTTCATTGTTTATGCGCACGCTAACAACACCGTGCAAATCATTCGCGTATTGCATAGCAAACAAGACTGGCCGCCGAAGCGGGAAAATATCCAACAACAGTGATGATGGGGAATCTCATTTCCCGTTCCGACAATCTGAGCAGCGGCAACGTGAGCGAGAGTTTTGGCTACGATATTTTGAACCGCCTGACCTCCGCGCAGGTGACCGATGGAGGCGGCGTGCGGCCGGCGGTGACCTATCTACGGCGCTCTGGGCAACATCACGTACAAGTCCGATACTGGTACTTACAGTTACGGTGGCGGCGCGGGGCCGCACGCGGTGACTTGGATCAGCGGCCCGACGGGGATTCGGCTTTGCCGGAAGCGCCGGCGCCGCGGCTGAACCAGCCGTCTTCGGTCTCGGATTCCTCCTGCAGGCGCCGTTCCCGGGCGTTCAGGATCAGCGTGCGCCCCACATAACCCACAAGCTGGTCCGGGGTGTCGCGGTCCACGACCAACAGCCGCCCGACGCCGTTGCGCAGCATCTTGTTGACCGCGGTGTGCAGCGTCTCGTCCGGATAGGCGACGATCGGATGCGCGCTGCCCGCCTGCAGCAGTGTCAGGCTCTGGTCGGCATGTTTTTCGATGGCACGGAAAACGTCGGTGCGCGTGATGATGCCCGCAAGCCGGCCCTGGGCATCGAGCAGTGGATAACCGCTGTGTCCGATCACGCTCGGATCATGCGTGCCGATACGCCGCGCAAGCTCGGCGACCAGCATGTCGGCACTCAGCGAAGGCGGCTGGCGATCCATGACGCTTTCAACCGCGACTTCGCGCAACGGGTCCACCTCGTACTCAAGGTGGATTTTCAGCCCGCGGCGCGACAAGCGCTCGGTCATGATGGATTCCTTGAGGTGAATATGCGCGATGCCGCTGGCTACCACGCATACCAGCATCAGGGGCAGTACGGATTCGTAGTTGCGGGTGATTTCGAAGGCGAAAATGATGAGCGCGAAGGTGGCGCGGGAAGCGGCGGCGAATACCGCGGCCATGGCGACGATGGCGTAGGCCGCCGGATCGAGATGCGCGCCCGGAATGACGTGGTTGGCAATGATGGCAAAGGCTCCGCCGAGCGCCGCGCCGCCGGTAAACATCGGCGCCAGCAGGCCGCCGGAGGTGCCGGAACCCAGAGAAACCAGCAACGCCAGGCTTTTGAATACCAGCAGCAGTAACAGCATGGACAGCGCGAGGTGATTGTTGAGGATGTCGGTGATCGTGCCGTAGCCGACGCCCAGCACGCGCGGCACAAAAAAGCCGATGATGCCGAGACCGACCGCGCCGATGGCCGGCCACCACATCTCGTCGATTGGCAGCTTTTCGTACAAATCCTCGACCCAGTACAGGCCGCGGCACATGGCCACCGCCATGTAGCCGCACAGTACCGCGAGCACGATATAGAAAGGCAAACCAGCGATCATGTCGAAATGCGCGGGGCCCACCCGGAACATCGGGCCGGGGCCGATGAGCACAATGTGCACGGTGGTGGCCAGCGTGGTGGCGATCACCAGCGGAATGAAGGAGCGCGCGCGGAATTCGAACAGCAGCAGCTCGATGGCGAAAATCACGCCCGCGATCGGCGTCGAAAAAGTGGCGGCCATGCCGGCACCGGCGCCGCAGGCGAGCAGCACTTTGCGTTCCGCCGCAGTCATGCGCAGCATCTGGCCGACCAGCGAACCCAATGCGCCGCCCGTCTGGATGATCGGGCCTTCGGCGCCGAAGGGGCCGCCGGTGCCGATTACCAGTGCGGCGGACATCGGTTTGAGGATGGCGACGCGCGGCGCGATGCGGCTCTTGTTGGTGAGCACCGCTTCCATGGCTTCCGGAATACCGTGGCCGCGGATCTTGCTGCTGCCGTACTTCGCCATGATGCCGACGATCAATCCGGCGATGGCGGGAATCACCAGCACCCATAGGCCGAGCGTGTTGACGGTGATGTTCGGCAGCTCGGTCGAGAAGCGGTGAAAGTAGGTGATATTGGTGATGAGCGCGATGACCACGAACAGGATGTACGCGGTAACCCCGGCGGCCAGGCCGATGAGTGCCGCCAGCACCGACATGAGCAACAGGCGTATGCCGCTGAAATGAGGTACAAACTGCCGTGCGCGTACGGCAACAGGCGTGCCCTGCGACATGCTGACTCCGAGTCGTAAAAATGAATTGCGGGGGTGCCAAAAGGCGCGGTATGATATATCGTATTACGATATAAAACAACGACATTTATTGCTGTACCGATATCCGCATGCACGAGAGCCCGGACCCGCGCAGGGTCAGCGATGCCGATTTCGCCACGTTGGCGGATTTCCGCTCGGCGTTGCGCAAATTCCTGCGCACCAGTGAGGAAATCGCCCGCAGCCTGGGCCTGACCCCGCAGCAACATCAGGTGCTGTTGGCAGTCCGGGGGTTTCCGGGCGGAACGCCGCCCACCATCAGCCAGTTGGCGGCGCGCCTGCACGTACACCACAACAGCGCCGTGGGCTTGGTGAACCGTCTCGCGCGCCAGCGTTTGGTGAAGCGCCGGAACTCGCAGGTGGATCACCGCCAGGTGCATGTGGTGTTGACCGCTCGGGGTGCAGCCATGCTCGACAGGTTGACGCAAGGTCATCGCATCGAATTGCGGCGTATCGGCGGGGAAATTTCGCGTCTGTTGACGGAATTGACGCGCTAAAACCCCAATGGGGGAGTGCAAGGCTTGCCGGCCATGTTGGAATTCAATGCCGACCGGCTGGCATGCCTTACCCACGGCCAATCGGCAATACTGCGGTAGCGTGACGATTCCCATCAGTTATCATCTGGATACCGGCGCAGACTCGGGTGCGGGCGATGCTGAATCCCAGACTGGATGTGGGACATTGGGCAAAGAATTTTGCAGGGTCGCGCCGTGTGCAGATACATGACGTATTGCTCCCGGAAGCGGCGGAACGCCTGTACGCATGTCTTGCCCATGAGGTGCCGTGGGGCATCGCGTTTACCGATGGCGAGCGACCTAATTTCCTCGGCGCACAGGAGATTGCCGGATTCCGCCAGCAGGATTGGCTGGCCCTGGTAAACAAGGCGCAGGCACGCGCCATCGGGGAACGCCAGTTCCGGTTCATCTACAACAGCTACAAGATGGTGGAGGCCTACAAGCAGCACCGCGATCCGGGGCTGGTCCTGCATCATGTGCTGGAGTTCATCAATTCCGATGCGTTTCTGGGGTTGATGCGCGGGGTCACGGGCATCGCGGACATCCATATGGCCATGGCCCAGGCGACGCGCTATCTGCCCGGCCACTTTCTGACCTCACACAACGACATCATCGACAAGGAAAACCGGCGTGTGGCCTACGTGTTGAACCTCACTAAAGGCTGGCGTGCGGATTGGGGCGGATTGCTGCAGTTTACCGACGGGCATGAGCATGTGATCGCCACGTTCATGCCGACGTTCAATTCCCTGACGCTGTTCGAGGTGCCGATGTGGCATCACGTCAGCTATGTGAGCCCGTTTGCATCACAGGGCCGCTACGCGATCACCGGCTGGGGCATGGCGCGCGCCGCCGCTGCGTAAAGCGCGGTACCCAACGGACTGGTCGGGGTGACAGGGCGCGGCGGGTGATTTCATTGAACAGCCAGTGGCTGTTCAATCACGCCGTGCGCCTTGCCATGGATGGCAAGGCCGGTGGGTTACCAGGGATGGTTCTGTGAGCGTGATGCTCAGTCGACTGGTCGGGGTGACAGGGTGAGGGCCGTGGATTTTCCGGAATGCCGGTGGCATTCCGGTTGGCCCGAACGCCGGTACAGGGATGTACCGGCCGGATAACTCATCAGGGATGATTCAGTGAGCGAGAAGCGGCAGCGGTTGGTCGGGGTGACAGGATTTGAACCTGCGGCCCCTTGGTCCCGAACCAAGTGCTCTACCAGGCTGAGCTACACCCCGCGAGGCCGCGTACTATAAAGCAAGGTCAGGGGTCCGGCAATTGCCCCCCGGCTTGCCCGGAGAAAAAAGCTGACCCGGATACTGTGGTGGGCCCACAGCAATGGGTTTCCCCGTTGTGCCTCCATGGGACCGTCACACTATCCACGTCAACCCTGAAGGAATTTGAGCGTGATTGACCACAACCAGACCCCCGTCCTGCTGGCGGAAGATGATCAGAACGACGTGATCCGATGCTGAGCGGGCATCCGGACATCGTTTGAGGCTAGGCAGGAACTTCACGGACGATATTCATATGAGCGTCAAATCCACAAATTCCAGTGCCAAGCCGGGCGCCAGGCTGAAAGTGCTGTTGGCGGACGATAACCCGGACGACCGCGCACTGGTGATACGCGAGTTGCGCAAAGAGGCTGCGGTGGTGGCGGCCACTGAAATTTCGGATCAGACAGCATTCGAGCGTGCCCTCGAGAGCGGGGATTTTGATCTGGTGATTACGGATTTTCAGCTGCGCTGGACCACGGGCCTGGAAATCCTGAAGCAGGTCGGGGCCCGGCATCCGAACCTGCCGGTGATCATGTTCACCGGCACGGGTACGGAAGACGTTGCCGTTGAGGCCATGCGCCTGGGCCTGACGGATTATGTGGTCAAGAATCCACGTCATATGCCGCGCCTGCGGCGTGCCGTGCATGTCGCTCTGGCCCGGTCCAATGAGCTGCGCGCGCGTCAGCGCGCAGAAGCTGCATTGAGCGATGCGCTGCAGTCCATGGAAGACGGCTTCGTCCTGTTTGATTCTGAGGACCGGCTGATCTTGTGCAATGAACAGATCAAGCGCATGTATCCGCAACTGGCGGAATTTCTGACCCCAGGACGGAAATTCGAGGAGCTGCTGAGCGTCGGCATCGAGGGCGGGACCAACGCGCAAACGGGATCAGGCGATTCCGCATGGTTGCGCGAGCGCCTGGCTGCTCACCACCGGGCTTCCGGCAACCAGGAGCAGCGGCTGGATGATGGCCGTTGGGTGCTGATCAAGGAGCGTCGCAGCCACGACGGCGGTTGCATCAACCTCTATACGGATATCACCGCGCTCAAGCTGCGTGAACAGCAGCTGGAAAAACTGGTGTCGGAACACGCCATGCTGGCCGCCGCCACCCGCCAATCTGTCAACGGCGTGCTGGTAATTGATGTCGCTTCGCAACAAGATCACTATCCGGTGGTTTATGTGAACCCGGCTTTTGAGCACGTCACCGGATTTTCATACCAGGAAGTCCACAACGGCGATTGGCGCGTATTTGCAGAACGGGCTGGCATCACGCCGGAGGTGCGTGAACAGATCCGCAACGCGTTCCGAAAACAGGAAGCGTTATCGCTGGAAACCGTGAGCCGGCGCAATGTTGGCGGACGATACTGGATTTCGCTGTCCGTCAGCCCGGTATTTGACGAACAGGGTGGGTTGCGTTTTTACGTAGCAATTCTTGCCGACATCAGCGAGCGCAGGCGCATCACGGCAGCCCTGGAAGAAAATGCCCGGATGCTTGACGAAGCCGAGCGTCTCGCCCAACTCGGGCACTGGCGCTGGGACATCCAAGCGGACAGGATGTGGCGCTCACAGGAGAACTACCGTATCCGCGGCATGACACCGGAGAGCGCACCGTTGGATTTCCGCGGCACGCTGCAGACTTTCCTGGCGGAGGATTGCGAGATGGTGGGCGGCGCCATAAGCGGCGTGGCCGTGAATCATCAGGGCGTGGAAGTGGAGGCCCGCATCCTGCGATCGGATGGCGAAGTGCGTAACGTGCGCATCATCGCCAAATACAGCCCGGCTACAGCCGAGGCCGGGGAGGCGGTGTTCGGCGTTTTTCAGGACATTACCAGCCAGAAACAGCAGGAAGCCGTGTTGCGGCGCAGTGAACGCCGCTACCGGCGCCTGATGGAATCTGTGCCGCATGGCATCGCCGAGCTGTCCAGTGACGGCGTGATCCGCTATGCCAACCAGGCGATCCATATCATGTTGGGCTACGCGCGCGGCGACCTCATAGGCAAATCCCTTTTCGAACATGTCAGTAATGCGGTGCAGCGGGCCGAATGCGAGAG
Organism: Gammaproteobacteria bacterium; assembly: GCA_028864905.1. Classification (GTDB taxonomy): domain Bacteria; phylum Pseudomonadota; class Gammaproteobacteria; order Natronospirales; family REEB76; genus REEB76. Next base: position 15,982 of record JAGWLP010000006.1, on the reverse strand, counting down.
GCGCCTCAAGCTCATGATCACCGGCGAGGTATTGACCCAGAGCTTCATGACTCAATGTCAGACCGTGAGCGGTCAGTTGCTGGATGTGCAGATTGATGCCGTGGTGAGCCGCGATGATACCGGCAGTATCAACGGCACCACGCTGGTTACCACCGACATCACCGAACGTGTGCAAAGCGAACAGCGCCTTCGTTATCTGGCGTTTTACGACGCGCTCACCAAACTTGGCAACCGCACCCTGCTGCATGAGCACCTGCGCGAGCAACTCGCCCGCCGCAACGGCAACCTGCGAGTCGCGGTGGTGCTGTTGAACATTGACAGTTTCAAGATGATCAACGATGTCCTTGGGCATGCCGTGGGGGATGCCGTGTTGCGCGAATTTGGCACGCGTCTCGCGGCGCAATGTGGCACGCGCGACGGGGTGGCGCGCCTGAGCGCCGATGAATTTGGCGTAGTCCTGTGTGGGGAGTTTGACCACGAGAGCCTGCAGAAGACCGTCGCAGACCTCAAGCGCGCTCTGGAGGCACCGCTGAATATCAGCGGTAACCGCGTGGATCTGCGCTTGAGCGTGGGTGTAGCCATGGCGCCGGACCACGGGGAAGAAGCCGAGGAGCTGCTGCGCAATGCCGATAGCGCTTTGCTGGATGCCAAGAGTAACGCTGGCGGCGAGTTGCGCTTCTACAGTGCGGCCATGAAGACCTTGGTCGAGGAACTGTTGAAGCTGCGCAGCCATCTGCGCAGCGCCAGCATTGAGCGGGAATTTTTTCTTGAATACCAGCCACAGGTACAGCTCGATTCCGGCCGTATTACCGGAGTCGAGGCGCTGCTGCGCTGGCGTACCGATGACGGCAGCCTGATACCACCCGCGAAGTTCATTCCCATCGCCGAACAAAGCGGCGACATCATTGCGCTGGGGCGCTGGGCATTGGAAGCCGCCTGCCGGCAAGGCATGGTGTGGAAAAAGCTCGGGATCGTGCCCTTGCCCATCAGTGTGAATGTTTCCGCGCGCCAGTTCTTGCACGGTGATCTGGTGGAGATGGTGAACGATGTGCTCCAGCGCACCGGCTTGGATTCGCACTGGCTGCATCTGGAATTGACTGAAACCGCGATCATGACCGACAACCTGGTGGTGGGCGAGCAGATGGAGAAACTCAAGGCCTTGGGAATCAGTTTCTCGCTGGATGATTTCGGCACCGGCTACTCATCGCTGAGTTATTTGAGCCGTTTGCCCATTACCATTCTCAAGATTGATCGGAGTTTTGTGGTGGGTATGTCGGTGGATGCCAAGCACAAAGCCATCGTTGCGGCGCTGGTGGCCATGAGTCGCACGCTGGGGCTGACGGTGGTGGCGGAGGGCGTGGAGGAATCGCAGCAGGTGGAAAACCTGCGCTCCATCGGCTGCAACCTGGCGCAGGGAAACTATTACAGTCGGCCGGTGTCGGCGGAGCGCTGCACCAGCCTGTTGCGCGCCGGTGTGCTTGTGCCGCAGCACTAACGCCAGCGGGTTCTGGTACGCGTCCAGCCGGCGAGACTGTTCAAGTACGCCGTTCCACCGAAAAATCCGCCAGCTCCACCAGCGCGGTTTTGTACACGGATTCAGGCACCTGCTCCAGCGCCGCGATTGCATGCTCGCGCTCCTGTCGTGCGCGGCTCAGGGTGTATTCAAGTGCGGAGGTGCGCCTGAGGATCGCCAGGATGCCGCCCATGTCCGTGTGTTCGCCGGATTCGATGGCCACGCTGATCCGTTCGCGTTCCGCCGGTGTGCCGTGTTGCATGGCGTAAATCAGCGGCAGCGTGGGCTTGCCTTCGGCGAGATCATCGCCGCTGTTCTTGCCCATCTCGGCGACGCTCGCGCTGTAATCCAATGCGTCATCAATCAACTGGAAGGCGCTGCCGAGGTGCAAGCCGTAGCGGCCGAGGGCCGCGGCCTGCGCCTCCGGTTGTCCCGCGATGATCGCGGCCAGATGCGCGCCGGCCTGGAACAGCGTCGCGGTCTTGCGGCAGATCACCTGCAGGTAGCGCGCCTCGGTGGTTTCGGGATCGTGGCAGTTGAGCAACTGCATGACTTCGCCTTCGGCGATCAGGTTGGTGGCATCGGCGAGGATGCGCATCACGCGCATGTCATCGAGCGCCACCATCATCTGGAAGGCGCGCGAGTACAGGAAATCCCCCACCAGCACACTGGCCTCGTTGCCCCAGATGGCGTTGGCGGTCTCGCGCCCGCGTCGTAGCCCGGAGGCATCCACCACGTCGTCGTGCAGCAGCGTGGCGGTGTGGATGAATTCGATGATGGCGGCGAGCTGCACGTGGCGCTGGTCGGCGACTTCGCAGGCGCGCGCGGCGAGCAGCACCAGCAGCGGCCGCAGACGCTTGCCGCCGCCGTTGATGATATATTCGCCGAGCTGACTGATGAGCACCACGTCCGAGTGCAGCGCCTTGCGGATCAGGCTGTCGGTAGCGTGGAAATCCGCGTCCACCATGGCGCGCAGCGCAGCCAATTCCGGCGCCTGACCGGCGGAGGTGACTGAATCGGGGGCTAGAACCATGAGCGGCGTCGGATTACGGCCGAATTGGCACGTGAAGGCGATGCTAGGGGTGCCATGGGGGGGTGTCAAGGCGCGCACGCCAGGTTTGACCGCCATCGCCCAAGGCCGTAAAATTCGCGCCCTTTGACGGCATTTTGTCCTTTGGAGTTCCCATGTACGCGGTAATCGAGACCGGCGGCAAGCAATACCGGGTGAGCGAGGGCGATCTGATTCGTTGCGAGCAGCTCGCGGCCGACACCGGCGCTGCGGTGACTTTCGACCGCGTGCTCATGGTCGGGCGCGACCAGCAGGCGCCGCTACTGGGCACGCCGTTCGTGGCCGGCGGCAAGGTTACCGGGACCGTCAAATCCCTGGGACGCGGCGACAAGATATTCATTTTCAAGATGCGCCGCCGCAAGAATTACCGGCGCCGCGCCGGCCACCGGCAGCACTACACCGAAGTCCAGATCACCGGCATCCACGCCGGTTGAGCATCGAGGCACATACACATGGCACACAAGAAAGCTGGCGGCAGCACCCGTAACGGCCGCGATTCCGAGTCGAAACGCCTCGGCCTCAAGCTCTATGGCGGCCAGGCGGTGAACGCCGGCAGCATCATCGTGCGCCAGCGCGGCACGCAGTTCCACGCGGGCGCGAACGTGGGCATGGGGCGTGACCACACGCTGTTTGCCAAAGCCAATGGCAAGGTGAAATTCTCACTCAAGGGCAGGCCGCAACAGCGCGTCGTGAGCGTGGTGGCGGATTGAGCTTCGCGCATTGCCCAGCGACGCAGAAACCCCGGCTGGCCCGGGGTTTTTTGTCACTGTTGGAAATTTTGGTACTGATATATTGTGGGAGCGGTCGTGACCGCCAGGGGTGAGCGCGCCAGCGGCGAACGGGCATACACGGATGTATGCTCTGGATTTGCAGGCGAAGTACGATGCGGAGCCTGCAAACGGAAATGCAGATTTTGCAGGAGCAAAAATCTGCCCCGACCGCGATAATTCGTGGAAGCGCGACGCAGACCGTCGCTCCCACAATATTCTGAATCGCGGCTGAAGCCGCTCCTGGAATGGAAATCCGTGAAATTCATTGACGAAGCCACTATCAAGGTCATTGCCGGCAACGGCGGCAAGGGCGCGGTGAGTTTCCGCCGCGAGAAATTCGTGCCCTTCGGCGGTCCGGACGGCGGCGACGGCGGCGACGGCGGCAGCGTGATTCTGGAGACGCGCACCGGATTAAACACGCTTGCCGATTTCCGCGCCACGCGCACCTTTGAAGCCGAACACGGGGGCAAAGGCATGGGCCGCGACATGACCGGCAAAAGCGGCCAGGACCTGGTGGTGCCGGTACCGGTGGGCACACTTATATATGACGTGGACACCGGTGAACTGCTGGGCGATCTGGTCACGGCCGGCGCCCAGCTCAAGGTGGCGCAAGGCGGGTTCCACGGACTGGGCAACGCGCGCTTCAAGAGCAGCGTCAACCGCGCACCGCGTCGCTCCACTCCCGGGTCGCCCGGCGAGCGTCGCAACCTGCGGCTGGAACTCAAGTTGCTGGCCGACGTCGGATTGCTGGGCTTGCCGAACGCCGGGAAGTCCACGCTCATCCGTGCAGTCTCGGCGGCGCGCCCCAAGGTCGCGGACTATCCCTTCACCACGCTGTATCCCAATCTCGGCGTGGTGTCGGTCGGCGAGCACCGCAGCTTCGTAATGGCGGATGTTCCCGGTCTCATCGAGGGTGCAGCCGAAGGCGCCGGATTGGGCATCCGTTTTCTGAAGCACCTGCAGCGCACGCGCCTGCTGCTGCATCTGGTGGATGTCGCGGTGCCGGCGGACGGAGCCGATCCGGTGCGCGATGCACAGGCCATCATCGGGGAATTGCAGAAATTCAGTCCCGAGCTGGCACAGCGCGAGCGCTGGCTGGTGCTGAACAAGATTGACCTGTTGCCGCCCGGCGAGCGCGACGCGCGTTGCCGCGCGATCGTGGACGGCCTGCATTGGCAGGGACCGGTATTCCGCATCTCCGGGCTGTCGGGCGAGGGCACGCGCGAACTCTGCCAGAAAATAATGGGCCGGCTGGAAGAAATGCACCGCACGCCCTAGGCATGCAGTGTCACGGCAGAAAGAGTGCACACGCACGCTACAGCTGTTGCGCTCGGAGAAGGCCCGCACTCGACAGGGCGCCGGCAGCGGAACTGTCCGGTGACTCGACACGCCCGGCTCCTTCGCGCATGATGTATCCATGGCCATGGATGTGCCCGGCCTCCGGCGGCTGACCGGCAAAGCGCGTGTAAACCCGGTGCCGCGTGGCCAACCTCACATTACGCAGGCGAGCCTAATGCAGATGCCGACGATCGAGCGGAAGCCCAATCCGCCGGACCTTGCTCCATCCAATTCCCTCGCACAGAGCGGTAAATCCCGGCTGCATGCGTTCAGCCGCGAGCAATTATTGGCGTGCGGACGCGGCGAGCTTTTCGGCGCGGGCAATGCGCGCCTGCCGGCGCCACCGCTGCTGATGTTTGACAGGATCACACACATCGCCAGTACCGGTGGTGCCTACAACAAAGGCGAGATCCGGGCGGAACTGGACATTCATCCGGACCTGTGGTTTTTCGAGTGCCATTTTGCCGGTGACCCGGTGATGCCGGGCTGTCTCGGCCTGGATGCCATGTGGCAGCTCAGTGGGTTCTATCTCCCATGGCTGGGTGAACCCGGCCGCGGCCGCGCGCTCGGCGTAGGCGAGGTCAAGTTCACCGGACAGGTGCTACCCAGTGCCAAGCTCGTGCGCTACCAGATTGACGTGCGGCGGGTGATGCGCGGGAAATTGCCCATGGTGATCGCGGACGGCAACACCTCGGTTGACGATCGCCTGATCTACGTTGCCAAGGACATGCGCGTGGGCTTGTTCCAGTCTGTCGAGGGCCTGTGAAATGAACCGCGTGGTGGTGACCGGCATGGGCATCGTTTCCTGCCTGGGCAACGCAGCCGACACCGTCTCGCGTGCGCTGCGCGAGTTGCGCAGCGGCATTCGCGCCATGCCCGATTACGCCGTACGTGGCCTGCGCAGCCAGGTGGCGGGGGTTCCCGACATCGATCTGGATGCGGCCATCGAACGCAAGTGGAAACGCTTCATGGGGAATGCAGCGGCCTACGCGTATGTCGCGATGCGCGCGGCGATTGCCGATGCCGGTCTGGCGATGGAGCACATCCGCCATCCGCGCGTGGGCGTGATCGCCGGTTCCGGCGGCGGCTCGTCGCAGTGGCAGATCGAGACTGCCGATCTGCTGCGCACCAAGGGACTGCGCAAGGTCGGGCCGTTCATGGTGCCGCGCACCATGTGTTCGACCGTATCCGCGACGCTGGCCACCGCGTTCGGCATTCTCGGCCTGAGCTATTCGATTTCCGCGGCGTGCGCGACTTCGGCGCACTGCATTGGTGCGGCCGCCAATCTGATTCGCAGCGGCGCCCAGGATTTGATGTTTGCCGGCGGCGGAGAGGAAGAGCACTGGAGCATGACCGCCCAGTTCGACGCCATGGGTGCGCTCTCCACTCGCTACAACGACCGGCCGGCCGCGGCCTCGCGTCCGTATGACGCCCAGCGCGATGGCTTCGTCATCGCCGCGGGCGGCGGCATGTTGGTATTGGAGGCTTATGATCATGCGCGTGCGCGCGGTGCGGACATTCAGGCGGAACTCGTCGGCTACGGCGCCACGTCCGACGGCACCGACATGGTGGTGCCGAGCGGCGATGGCGCGGTGCGCTGCATGCAGATGGCGCTCGCCGATACCGAGCGTCCGGTGGATTACCTCAACACCCACGGTACCGGCACCCCGGTGGGGGATATAGCCGAACTCGACGCGGTTCGCGAGGTGTTCGGCGCGGAGGTGCCGCCGCTGTCTTCGACCAAGGCGCTTACCGGTCACTCGCTCGGCGCGGCCAGTGTGCATGAGGCGATTTACAGCCTATTGATGCTGCGCGACGGTTTCATGGCCGGTTCGGCGAACATCGAAACTCTCGATCCGCGTGCCGAGGGCTTTCCGATTCTGCGTGAGAGTCGCGTCGCAAAACTGGCCACCGTGATGTCGAACAGTTTCGGCTTCGGTGGCACCAATGCCAGTCTGGTGTTCTCCGCAGTCTGATGGCCGGCGCCTGATTCAGTTTCTGGTTGTCGAATGCGAGATTCCCGGGTCATGAACCATCTGGATGCGCTGCGGGCCACGGTGGGTGCCGCGCAGGTGCTGACGGGTGCGGATGCACAAGCCTATGCGGTGGATTGGCGCGAGCGCTATCGCGGGATACCGCTGGCCGTGGTGCGGCCCGCCACGACCGGGGAAGTCGCCGCGGTCGTGCGCCAGTGCGCACAGGCGCGTATCCCCGTGGTTCCGCAAGGCGGAAATACAGGTCTGTGCGGCGGCGCCACGCCGGACGATTCGGGTCGCGCGGTAATTCTCTCGCTGCAACGCCTCAACCGGATTCGCGGCATCGACGCCGACAATGAAACCATGCAAGTCGAGGCGGGGTGCATTCTGCAATCGGTGCAACAGGCCGCGCGCGACGCCGGGCGCCTGTTTCCGCTGAGTCTCGCAGCCGAGGGCAGTTGCACGATCGGCGGCAACCTGGCGACCAATGCCGGCGGTACGCAGGTATTGCGCTACGGCAACATGCGTGAACTGACCTTGGGGCTGGAGGTGGTGACGGCGCAAGGCGATGTCTGGCACGGTCTGCGCGCGCTGCGCAAAGACAACACCGGCTACGATGTGCGCGATCTGTTCATTGGCAGCGAGGGCACGCTGGGTGTGATTACCGCGGCCACGCTCAAGCTGTATCCGCTGCCGGTGGCGCAGTGCACGGCGCTGCTGGCGCTCGATTCCATCGAGCACGCGGTGACCCTGCTGGGGCGCGCGCGTGTCGGTCTGGGCGCTGCGCTCACCGGCTTCGAGCTGATGGCGGGGTATTGCCTGCAGCAAGTAGTGCGCTGCTTTCCGCAGCAGCCTCTGCCCTTCAACGGACCCTCGGCCAGCCTTCCCTGGTACGCGCTTTTGGAATTGTCCGATAGCGAGTCCGAGGCTCATGCGCGCGCGCGCTTTGAAGCCGTGGTGGGCGAGGCGATTGAGGCCGGCTGCGTGCAAGACGCCGTCATCGCGGAATCGATCGCGCAAAGCCATGCGCTCTGGCATCTGCGCGAAAGCATCCCGTTGGCGGAGAAGGAATCGGGCAAGAGCATCAAGCACGATATATCGGTTCCGGTGTCGCGCATGGCGGATTTCGTGCGCACCACGAATGCCGCGCTGGACGAAGCGTTTCCCGGCATTCAGCAGGTGATCTTCGGACATCTGGGCGACGGCAATCTGCACTACAACGTGGCGCGTGGCACGGATTGGACCGAGGGGCGGCTGCTCGCGCGGCAGGAGGAAATCTCGGCACTGGTGCACGACCGGGTGCACAAAGTGGGTGGCTCGATCAGTGCGGAACACGGCATTGGTCAGCTCAAGCGCGATGTGCTGCCGCACTACAAGGATGCGGTGGAAATGGCGCTCATGCACCGCATCAAGGCGGCACTGGATCCGCAGGGAATCATGAATCCCGGAAAGCTGCTGGCCTGAAGTTTAGCCGGATTGTAGGCATGCGACTGCGGTCGTCGGCGACCCGATGCCGCAGGCACGTGCCTGCCGGGTTTACTTGTGGCTCGTGCGCGGTGCGGGATTCGCGATCCGGCCCCAGGTGGACTTGTTGCCCCAGATATTCTGGCGCAGTCCTTCAAGCTGCAGGATCTGCGAATGATCGCAGAACAGGTTGACCTCGTTGCCGTAATTCTTGATGTACCACTCGAACACCGGCGGATCGGCCGCCTCGAACATCACATGCTCCGTGCCGACGCCGTTGATGACCGCAGCGGCGGGCGCGGTATTCCACTTCACGACATTCTCGGTAATGCCTTCGGATTCAATCATGACGATGTCGGCACCGGCTTCGAGCACGCGTTTCACACGGTTGACGAGGTCGCCAGTGTCTTTCTTGTCTTCGGCTGCGAGCTCGGCCTCGCTGGAATCACCGCCCGAGCCGAACTGGATGCCTAATTCGGGTTTGGCCTTGAATCCCGCCTTCTTGACCTGCTCAATCAGGCGCAGCATGCCGCTGGTGGGCATGGTGAGAAACCCCGCGGAGATTTCGATGACGTCGAAGCCGACTTCTTTGGCCTCCTTGAGATATTTTTCGACCGCTTCGGGGCCATAGCGCAGGACCGTTTCGATCCAGCCGCCGGATGATACGTACGCATCGTACTTGTGAGCGAGGTCGCTGAACGCGCGCACCTGCTCGCGCGGCACCAGCGAGAAGGAGCCACCCGCCCACTTGATGCCGTCCACCCATTGTCCGGCCACTTCCAGCACATCCGCGAGGTGACGCGTGCCGAAAGTCGAATAGTAGGGCGCACGAATCTCGGTGAGGCCGATCTTGCGCGGTTTCGCGGGTCGATACGCGCGTGGAATGAAATCAAAACTGGTGTTGAACATGGGTGCTCTCCTTATGTCAGGCAAGCAGTGGATTGGCCTGCGTCGTTGAATTCAGCTGCTTCCTCGGCACCTGCGCCAGCAACACGGTAAGATCCCGCACGCTGTGGCGGTCCATCCGCTCCACGGTGTCGGTAATGCGGTCACCCAGGCGCTTGCCGGTGAAAGGCGTCGCGAGCTTCGTGAATTTTTCCACGGCTGCATTCCAATCGAACGGATTGGTGTGGAACCCGTGATAGCTTGCGGCGGTGGCCGACAGTTTGGTGCCGTCGTCGAACACCACCTCGACGGAACTTGGCATTTCGGAGGGGAGGCGTTTCGAGTAATCCGCATCCGGCGACACCGTCACCTTCTTCAGCAGTGTCTGGATGTCGTTCCGCACGATACGTTGTGCTGTGTATTGGGCGGGTTGCACTTCGCCGTCCAGCAAGGCTGCGGCCACCATATAGGGCAGCGAGTGATCCGCTTCCTCTTTGGTGCGGATTGCGTGCTTGTCGCCTTCTTCGCCGCCGCCAATGATGTCGTAGGCGACCTGGAAGGTTCGAACGCGCACGGTGCGAATCCGCTCGGCGCGGAAGCCGGCCTGCTGCCGGACCGCAAGGGCGGCATCCAGGGAGGATTGCGAATGGATTTCGGCGTTGTGCTTCTTGATGATGGTGCGCAACACGCTTTCCAGATCCTCATGCGTCCAGTCCATGGAGAAATTCCCGGCGATGGTTTGCTTGAAGCCCTTGTTGCCTTCGAAGACCTGGGCCGGACCGGTAATGCCGGCGCGCGCAAGCAGCGCGGCAAACACGCCTTCCTTGCCGACCTCCGGATAGGCGAGGCCTTTCCAGTTCGACAGATCACCGGTACGCGTGACCCGCAGCGCGTTGTTCGCGGTGCCGGAAATGGCAATCGCATTCGCGATCTGCGCTGGCGGCAAGTGCAGCGCTTTGGCGGTGGCGGCGGCCACTGCGTATGCGCCCTGGACGGTGTGATCGAATCCGCGTGCGCGGACCGGGGCTACATCGGACAATCGCGTTTGCACCTGATAGGCGACTGCCACCGCCGCAAGAAAATCCTTGCCACTCGCGTCCGCGCTTTCGGCAGCCGCCAACACCGCACCGATGTTGTCTGACGGATGGCAGGTCTCTCCCGGCGCGAAATAGCTGTCCATGTAATCGAGATAGCGGCTCAAGGCGATGTTGTGGAACGCCGCGCGATCCACCGCCGTGCGTCCGCCGCCGATAAGCGTGGCCTCCGGGTTTCCGCCCAGCGCCTCGGTCAGCCAGCGGATCGCGACCATCGGGGCCGCGTCCAGGGCGGCGATCGCGACACCCAATGTGTCCAAAACGCGGATCTTGAGCTGCGCAACCGCCGCGCGGCTGATTTTGTGGAAATCGGCCGCGTGCACAAATTCGGCGAGTTTTTGTACTTCAGTCATAACGGGCCATGGATGTCATAGGCACCCCCTCCGCACCTTTTATATCTGGGGGCAACTATCGAGCAAATCAAGCATTTTCTGGATGCTTGCGCGCCGCTGCCCGCAGGGCACAGCCACGACTGGCACGATACCCTGACCACAGAAGTGGAAGAACGAAACGCTGCTCCGCGACTGGACTTTTTCAGTAGTGCGCGCGCGGCACGGACAATTGACGCCACGATCAGCAGTCGCGGATTCCGGCGGTTTAGTGCTTGACCAGCCCGCCGTCCACGATCAGGTTCTGGCCGGTAACCGCGCGTGCCCATGGCGAGGCAAAGAACAGCACGGCATCGGCGAATTCCTCCGGCGTGGTGACGCGCCGCAGCGGCGTGCTGGCGGCGATGCTGTCAAACACCGCTTGCGGCGTGGCCTGGCTGGCATCGGCGGTGCGCAGCAGGCCGCCCGAAACCATGTTCACCGTGATGCCGTCCGGACCGAGATCCGCCGAGAGCGTACGCGTCAGTGACAGCAACGCGGCCTTGGCGGCGGTGTAATCGTGATAAGGCACCACCGGATTCTGGAACAGGTTGCTGCCGATGTTGATGATGCGTCCGTAATGCCGCGCACGCATCGCCGGCGCCGCAGCCTGAACGACATTGAGCGCGCCGCCGACCGCACCCTGCAGCTGGACGGTGAAGGCATCCCATTTGATCTCGAGCGCCTTGGCGCGCGCTTCGCCATTGAACGAATAATCGGGCAGCGCGCTGTTGACCACCGTGGTAACGGGCTGACCGAAATATCGCGTGGCGGCATCGAACATCGCCTGGACCTGGTCGGGCCGGGTGACGTCTGCGGCCAAAGCCAGTGCCTGTTTCGGACCGAATTTGGCCGCGAGCGCCTCCGCAGGCTCGCGGCTGTGCCGATAGTTCACCACGATGCGCGTGCCCTCAGCGGCGAACGCCCTGGCAATGGCCATGCCCAAGCCGCGGCCGCCTCCGGTGACCAGCACGATTTGCTGTCGCAGTTCCATGGAATTTTTGCCGCTCTCGCCTGCGTGTTGATCAGCGCGGCACTCTAGCGAAGCACGGCTTCAAAGAAATTGATACAAATCAATGCACAGCCGCGTGCGTTTTCAGGCGGGCTGAGCTGGGAATTGCCGTGGCCGGCTTGGCCGCAGTGGATGATCGGGGGTCCCGGCGCTTCAATCGCCGGTTGCGGCAGCGGGAGTCAGGCACGTGCGCCGAAGAGCTGCTCGTCAATCAGATCGCAGAGGCAATGCAGCGCCAGGAGGTGCACTTCCTGGATGCGCGCGGTGACTTTTGCGGGCACGCGGATTTCCACGTCCGGCGCCTGCAGCAGCGGCGCCATCTTGCCGCCATCGCGGCCGGTGAGCGCCACGATGTGTACGCCTTTTTCATGCGCCACCTGCATGGCGCGCACCACGTTCGGTGAATTGCCGCTCGTGGAGATCGCCAGCAGCACGTCGCCCGGCTGACCCAGCGCGCGCAGCTGCTTGGCGAATACCTCGTCATAGTGGTAATCGTTGGCAATGGAAGTCAGCGTCGAGGTGTCGGTGGTAAGTGCGATGCCGGGAAGCGGCGCGCGCTCGCGATCGAAGCGGTTGAGGAGTTCCGCGGAAAAGTGCTGGGCATCAGCTGCCGAGCCGCCGTTGCCGCAGCTCATGATCTTGCAGTCCTGTTTCAGCGCGGCGGCCATGAGCTGACCGCCGGCGACGATGGACGGCACGAGTGTTTTGAGTGCCGCCTGCTTGGTGGCGATGCTGTCATTGAAAAGCTGTGTAACACGGGCATTCAGGTCCACGAAATGTGTTCTCCTGTTCGAAGTTAAGGAGAGGCGAAAGAAAAGGTGTTGAGACTAGATCCTTCCGCGCGCGAAGCGCGCTCCCCCCTTTGGTAAAGGGGGTAAGGTGGGATTTCAAATGCTGCTTGGTGCGCAGATGCATCATTTTGACAGTGACCTTAAATCAAAAATCGGCACGGAAAGCGTCCTTGATCCACTCAGTATGCAGCGAGCCATCGGGATTTTCGGTTGCGGCAATCACGTCGAAACGCAGCGGCCGGCGGCGATAGTGCACATCCTGCTGCAAGAAATGCTGTGTGGCACGCAATAGTTTGTCCTGTTTGCGCGTGGTGACGGTCTCCGCAACGCTGCCGAATCCGCGATCACGGCGGTAACGCACCTCCACGACGACCAGCGTTTCAGCCTCGTCCATGACCAAATCCAGTTCGCCCTGCGGACAACGGTAATTGCGCGCCCGCAGTTTGAGGCCGGCACCGCGCAGCAATTCCAAGGCCTGGTCTTCGGCGCGCCGGCCGGCGGCGAGATGCGGCGCCAGGCTCACGGCGGAGCACCGGGTGCGCCTGCCAGCACCGGAGGCGGCGGTGCGACCGGGGCGAGCAGTTGCGGTGTGCCGTTGCTGAAAGCGGCCCAATCCAGCTGGCGGTGAATCCGGCCGTCGGCGGTCATGCTCAGCAGACCGGTCATGCCTTGTACCGATATGTTGAACGCATGGCCCTTGTAGAGCAGCGGAATCAGCCGCCAGGCATCAAAGCCCAGCGCGTACAGGCGGCTATTGTCGGAAAAATTGTTTGGCCACAAGCCGGTCACGGTAGCGCGGGTACTGGCCGCGGCGCCGCTGCTCTCCAGCGTCCAGGGCATGTCATCGAAGGTAATGCCGTCAAAGTCATCGTCGGCCGGCGTGCCCGGCTGGTACACCTGTGAGGTGGCGTACACCGGCACGTTGATGGCGTGGAAAAACCGCAATTGCGGCCGGATGAGTTTGGCGTCACTGGCGTTGGCCGCCAGAAAGATGAACTGGATGTCCTGGCGCCGCCGCGGCTCGAATTGCAGACTGGTGCCAAGAAATGCCGCCAGCTGTTCTTCGCGGTACTGGCTGTCGTTCAGATTGAGCAGGCGCGTGATCGGCACGGAAAAATCGTTCGCGCCCGGCGTGTAGGTCTGTGTGCCCAGCAAGTTACCGCCCAGCTGGGCGAAGCGCGCGGCAAATGCATTCAACACGCGCGTGCCCCAGTCACCCTGTGGCACCAGCGCCACGCCGCGCTTCAGGTTTTCGGCGATCACGCGGTTGGCGACTTGCGTGGCCTCGTCTTCCGGCGGCAAGCCGAACTGGAAGAGTCCCGCGGGCGGCGACTGGGTGGTGTCGAGTGTGTTAAGCGCCAGCACCGGCACCGGCAGCGAACCCAGCGCCGCAATGCCGCTCACCCCGTTTTTGATGAGTGGTCCAACCACCATGTCCGTGCCCGCGGTCACGGCCTGACGGTAAGCGGCCTGGGCGCTGGCCGCGGTTCCGCCGGCGTCATACAGCGTGACCGTCGGCGCGCTGTCGTTGCCGGCAAGCTGGAAGTAGGCGGTAAACAGGCCATCGCGCACCGCATCGCCAACCGCCTGGTATGGTCCGGACAGCGGCAGCAACAGCGCAATGCGTGCGGGGTAAGTCACCAATGCCTGCTGCTTGGCGATCAGCTCGGGGACGATATCCTGTTCCGCGGGATGATCGGGGAACTGCGACTGCCAGGCCTGAAGCTGCTGCAACATATTGCGTGGCTGCTGCCAGATATTGCGCGTGAGGTTGCCGAGCACCAGCCAGCCGCGCGCCGTCTGCAAAACACTGGGTGGCAGTGCCTGCATATTGAACGCGGCATGGCTCTGGGAGATGAGCTGCCAGATGCGCTGATGATTGTCATGGATGGCGGCAGGATTGCCGGCCAGATAATTTTCCCGTGCGCTCAGGTCCTCAACGGCGCCCAGCATGTTGCCGAGCGCGGCTTCGACTTGGGCGCGCAGCAACAGGGTACGCGCCTTGAACTCGTCGGGGAGTGGTGTCAACGGAAACTGCAGATGCTTGAGCGCCACTTGTGGCTGGCGTGCGGCAAAATCCATTTGCGCCTTGAGCATCTCGGCGCGCGCGTTCAAGCTCGGGTTGAGCGAGGCCGGTTGCACCTCGCCCAGAAGCTTCCAGGCGCGCTGTCCCTGTGCCGCCTGCCACCAGGCTTCGGCCGCGCTGATCAAATACTCGTCACGCGACTGTGCTTGCGCACCCGCGGCCAGCGCCTCATAAAGCTGAGCGGCGGCCGGGTAGTTTCCCTGTTGGAGCAACTGCTGCGCCTGTGCGGCGCGACCCTGGGGTGCGGGCTGTGGCGGCGTGACCGCGCAGCCCGCCAGCAGGCCAAGCAACACGACTATCAGGCCGTAACGCCGGACGCGGGCGCGAGGGAAATCGCCTTGCATGAATTTCGGTTTCCAGTGCAGGATGGACCCGCGCTAATGATACCTGCAGCGACGGCTGGCGGGAAAACCGGGGAACGGATATGACAAAACACGGCGCCGGCGTGCTGTACGTTGTAGCCACGCCCATCGGCAATCTCGAAGACCTGTCGCCGCGCGCGCAACGGGTCATGGCCGAGGTGCAGTTGATTGCCGCCGAAGACACGCGCCATACGCGCGCGCTGCTCGCGCATTTTGGCCTGCGTACGTCGCTGCTGGCGCTGCACGATCATAATGAGGCTGAGTGCACACCGCGCGTGCTGGCAAGGCTGCTGGCAGGCGAGTCCGTGGCGCTCGTATCTGATGCCGGCACGCCGCTCATCAGCGACCCGGGATTCAATCTGGTGCGCGCGGCACGCGGAGCGGGCGTGATCGTGAGCCCCGTCCCCGGGCCGAGCGCCCTGATTGCCGCGCTGTCGGTGAGCGGCCTGCCCACCGACCGCTTCGTGTTCGAGGGCTTTTTGCCTGCCAGACCGGCCGCGCGTCGCACCCGGCTCGCGGAGCTGGCGACCGAGACCCGTACCTTGTTATTTTATGAAGCGGTGCATCGGCTGCAGGAAGCACTCGCGGATATGGCTCAGACCTTGGGTGCGGAGCGCGCCGCGGTGATAGCGCGCGAGCTGACGAAAGTGCATGAGACGGTGAGTGGCGGAACACTGTCGGAACTCGTCACGCAACTGGCTGCCGATGCCGCAGCGCCCAAAGGTGAAGCGGTGATCCTGGTCGCCGGTACCGCGCAGGCGCAATCCCGGGCGGCGGACATCGAGGCGGAACGGGTGCTGCGCATTCTGTTGGGAGAATTGCCCACCAAGCAGGCGGCAGAACTGGCGGCACGCATCAGCGGCGCGAGGAAAAACCCGCTGTACGCCAAGGCCCTGGAAATCGCCGCACGCAAGTAATCCCGGTATTTCCAAAGAATCAATGCGCCTGCGTCGCTCCAGTATAATAAGTGCGGAGCCGGCCGGGCAGCCGCTGTGCTTACGCGCAGAGGAAAGTCCGGGCTCCACAGGACAGGATGCCAGGTAACGCCTGGGGGGCGCGAGCCCACGGACAGTGCCACAGAAAACACACCGCCGATGGCCGCAAGGCACAGGCAAGGGTGAAAAGGTGCGGTAAGAGCGCACCGCGCGACGGGCAACCGTTCGCGGCACGGAAAACCCCATCCGGAGCAAGGCCAAATAGGGAAGCAGCGGGGCAACCCGCGCGTGCGGTCCGCACGGCTTCCGGGTAGGCCGC
>JAGWLP010000070.1 GCA_028864905.1 Gammaproteobacteria bacterium | reverse complement strand
GCACCGCGTTCAGCGCCGGTTCGGTGATGGCCTTGCGGCCTTTTTCGCTAGTCAAATCCAGGAACCACTGGTCCGTGAGCATCGGCTCGATCACCGCATCGGAACGCTGACTCACCGGTATGGTGAGCTTGTGTTTACGGGTTTCGACCAGCCATCCTTGCGATTCCAGATCGGCCAGCACGCGCTTGCGCGCCGCAAAGCGCTCCAGTCCGCGGTAAGCGGCTGGCACGTTCTCGTTGAGTCTCGCATCCAGCGTGAAGATATTGATCGGCGCGAGTCTGTGCCGCTGGCCGAGCGCATAGTCATTGAAATCATGCGCGGGCGTGACTTTGACCGCGCCGGTACCGAATTCCTTGTCTACAAATTCGTCGGCGATAACCGGAATCTCGCGCCCGGTCAGCGGCAGCTTCAGCTTTGTGCCGAGCAATTTCTTGTAGCGCGTGTCCTTCGGATGAATAGCTACGGCCACGTCGCCCAGCATGGTTTCCGGCCGCGTGGTGGCGACCACCACGCCTTCACTTCCATCGGCTCCCGGATAACGGATGAACCACAAGTGACCGTCGCGTTCTTCGTTGTTGACTTCCAGGTCGGAGACCGCGGTTTGCAACACCGGGTCCCAGTGCACCAGGCGTTTGCCGCGATACAGCAATCCCGCGCGATACCACTCGATGAACACTTTGCGCACCGCCGCGGACAGCCCCGCGTCCATGGTGAAGCGCTCGCGTGACCAGTCCAGCGAAGTGCCGATGCGCCGCATCTGGCGGCCGATGACCGAACCGGATTCTTGTTTCCATTGCCACACGCGTTCGATGAATTGCTCGCGGCTAAGATCACGGCGCGACCTGCCTTCGGTGGCCAACTGGTTCTCAACGATTTTCTGGGTGGCGATGCCGGCGTGGTCGGTCCCACCCTGCCACAGCACGCGCTCGCCGCGCATGCGGTGATAACGGATGAGCGCGTCCATGAGCGTCTGCTGGAAAGCATGGCCCATGTGCAGCGTGCCGGTGACGTTGGGCGGCGGCAACAGGATGCAGTAGGGAGCGCCTGCGCCGCGCGGAGCAAAGCAGCCGGTCTGTTCCCAATGCTGATACCAGCGGCGCTCGATGGTCTGCGGATCGTAGTTCTTTTCCATTTAAGAGATGGGGAGCTGCCGCCTGGCGGAGCGGGGAATTATAACAGTGGGTGAGCGGCACAAGCCGCGAACACCCAGCGTGGATGGCGCGCTGGATACATTCAAATGCAAGTGCGGCGCGTGAGTGTCTGGGCGGTGCAAGCGAGTAACGCCACGCATGGCGTTACGCTGAGAGGCTAGCGGTTGTGACCGTTTTTCCCGAGTGCTTCGGCGACGATGGCGGGGATTTCCACGCGCAGTTTCTCCCAGATTTTATCCATGAGCAGGTCCTGGATGTCGTTCGAGGCATCGCGCAGCAGCCGATCGGTGAGCGCGGCGATGCGCTCGGTCAGCATCTCACTCAGCAACTCCGGACGGACCTCGGATCGGGCGGGAGCGGCCGGCGCCGTACCGTTTTTCGGCGCAACCGGCTTGCCGTCGCCCGGCGTGACGACGTCGTCCAGTACCGGGATGTCCGGCATCGCCGGGGTATCTAACGCATTGACGGGCGGCATGGACGTACTCACAGCTGGTGGGTCTCCACAGCATACCCGCGATCTTTGTAAAAGCGGAAGCGTTCGCGTCCCTGGGCGCGGATTTGCGGGTCGGCATCCACGACCTCCGCAACGCGTTCGAAGCGGCTGAAGAACCCGGGCACGGCGGAGGTCATGTTGATGAGCAGCTGGCAGTCCGCGGCCGGCTCCGGGCCGCAGCCGAGCACCACCGGCACATCGTCGGCGGCCGCGGCGAGCGCGTGCGGCAGGAAGCTGCGGTCGCGGAACGTCCACAGGAGTTCATCCAGCTCGCGCGCATCGCGCTCCGAGGAGAGGTGGATGAAGCTGCGCTGGCCGAGGTGGAAGACTTTTTCCGCAAGCCGGCACACGAACAACGCGCGTCCGCGCGGGGTGGTATCCGGCAGCACGTAGAAGTCGATCTGGGTCATCTGACCCCTCACTCTGGTCTCTCCCCTGGAAGGGGAGAGAGGATCAAGGGCGCATAGCTGCGCTATGCACGGTCCAGTAAATACTGCACCAACAGCGGCACCGGGCGCCCGGTGGCGCCTTTTTCGGCGCCGCTTTTCCAGGCGGTACCGGCGATGTCGAGATGCGCCCAGCGCATGCTCTTGGTGAAGCGCGACAGATAGCAGGCCGCAGTGATGGCCCCGCCTTCGCGCCCGGCCACGTTGGCGAAATCCGCAAAGTTGCTTTTCAGGCCGTCCTGGTAATCATCGTACAGCGGCATGTGCCAGGCGCGGTCGTCGGCTTTCTCGCCGGCATTCCACAGTTCCTTTACCAGTGTTTCGTCATTACCGAACAGGCCGGACACCACGTTGCCGAGTGCGATCACGCAGGCGCCGGTGAGCGTGGCCATGTCCACGATCGCCGCGGGCTTGAAACGTTGCGCGTAGGTGAGTGCATCGCACAGGATCAACCGGCCCTCGGCATCGGTATTCAGGATTTCCACGGTCTGGCCGGACATCGTCTTGACGATGTCCGCGGGTTTCACCGCCTTGCCGTCCGGCAGATTCTCGGAGGTCGGCACGATGCCCACGAGATTGAGCTTGAGTTGCATGCGCGTCGCGGCCTTGAGCGTGCCGAATACGCTGGCCGCGCCACACATGTCGAATTTCATCTCGTCCATGGCGGCTGTGGGCTTGATGGAGATGCCGCCGGAATCGAAGGTGATGCCTTTGCCCACGAGCACCTGCGGCTTGGCGTTTTTCGGCCCGCCGCGATATTCCATGATGATGAGCTTGGCCGGCTGGCTGCTGCCGCTCGACACGGCCAGCAGCGCACCCATGCCGAGTTTTTTCATCTGCGCTTCTTCCAGCACCGTGACCTTGAGCTTGGTGCCGCGGCCGAGTTTGCGCGCCTCGTTGGCGAGATAACCGGGCGTGCAGATGTTGGGAGGCAGGTTGCCGAGATCCTTGGCGAGGGCCACGCCCTCGGCAATCGCGCTGCCGTGCCGGATGCCGCGCTCGGCCGCGCCCAGTTCGTCGCGCCCGGACACGAGCAGGCTGATTTCCTGCAGCGTGGGTTTGGGCTTCACCGGTTGGCTCTTGCACTGTTCAAACCGGTAAGCGGCATCGGCGGCGCATTCCACCGCGTGGCGGGCGCGTGCATACGCATCGCTATCCGGCGCGCTCAGCATGCCGAGCGTGAGCGCCGCGTGCTTTACGCCGCCGTCGAGCAGTGCCTGGACGCATGCGTACACCGCCTTGCGGTAGCTGCGCAGGGTGAATTCGTCTTGCTTGCCGAGTCCGACGAGCAGCAGACGTTCCGCCGCCACGCCGGAGACCTGGAACAGCATCAGGCTTTGGCCGAGGCGTCCGGTGAACGCGCCGCTCTTGACCAGTCTGGCGACCTGTCCCCGGCTCGCCTGGTCCAGCATCCGGGCGGGCTGCGTGAGTTTGCCGCCATCGAATACGCCGATCACCACACAGCCTGAATCCAGGCTTGGAAGCTCGGCAGATTTGCTGGAAAATTCCATGCGGGATTCCTTGTGCCAGCGCCCGGACGGGCCGCGCGGCTGGCGTATCATGCGGTTCGTGTGTTGTCGCGGCCGGGCGTGGCTTGAGACCGCGTCATTCTAACCCAACCCGCATCAGTGGAGGCGCGAGTGCTACGCATTGTGGATCGCTATCTGGCGCGTGAAACCCTGCTTACCTGGATTGCGGTCACCGTGATACTCATGCTGATCCTGCTCAGCAACCGGTTTGCGCTGCTGCTCGGCGACGCCGCCACCGGCCGGCTGCCGCGCGACACGGTGTTTGCGCTGCTCGGCTTGGCTTCGGTGAGCTATTTCATCGTGGTGGTGCCGGTAGCGCTGTTCCTGACGGTGATGTTGGCACTGGGACGTCTGTACCGCGACAGCGAAATGACCACCTTCATGGCATGCGGCGTCGGACCCCTGGGGATTTACCGCCCGCTGCTGGCCATCGCCGCGGTGCTGGCGGTGGTGATGGCGCTGCTGTCGCTACAGGTCGCGCCGTGGGCGGCACGCACCAGTGACATCATCCGCAGTTACGCCCAGCACAGCGCGCAGGTCGGCAGCTTTGAATCCGGCAGCTTCAAACAGGACCAGGAGGGCCGCGGCGTGCTGTATGCCGCCGGCGTCAGCAGCGGCGGGCGCGAACTGCGCGATGTATTTATGGCCGGACCCGACGGCGCACGCCAGGACGTGGTCACGGCCGCAAGCGGCACGCGCAAGATTACCGGCCCGCAGGGCGAGGGCACGCTGGTGTTGCACGATGGTTACCGCTACGACGGCGAGCCGGGCCAGGCGGATTTTCGCATCGTGCAGTTCGCGCAATACAGCATCCGCTTGTCGCCGACTGCGCCCACCGCCGGACCGCCGAGCTATTCGGCCATGCCGACCTACGCGCTGCTGCGCGAGGCTTCGCCCGGTGCGCTCTCGGAATTCCAGTGGCGCGTGTCAGTGCCGCTCTCAACCCTTTTGCTGGTGTTCCTGGCCGTGCCCCTGGCGCGCACCTCACCGCGCCAGGGCCGCTATGGGCGACTGTTCATTGCGATTCTGGCGTATGTGATTTACAGCAATTTGCTGGGAGTGGCGCGTGCCTGGTTGCAGAAGGACCTGGTGCCGGCGGCCATCGGCGTGTGGTGGGTACTGGCGTTATTGCTGATCGCGGCGCTGGTATTACTGTACCGGCAGTACGGCTGGCGGGGCCTGTGGTTCAGGACCGCGTGATGCGCATGCGGGTCATTGACCGGCACCTCGCCTGGCAAGTCATCCTCAACAGCCTGCTGGTGCTGCTGGTACTGACGGCGCTCGCGAGCATCATCACTTTCGTCGGAGAACTCAAAAGCGTGGGCGAGGGGCAATACCGGCTGGGAGATGCCGCGCTCTACACGCTGCTGTACGTGCCGACGCAGGCTTATCAGATGTGCGTGATCGCGGCCCTGATCGGCACCGTGCTGGGGCTGGGGGAACTCGCCAGTCACAATGAGTTGATGGTGATGCGCACCTCCGGCGTGTCGGTGACGCGCCTCGGCGTGTCGGCGCTGGCAGGCGGCGTGCTGTTACTGGTGTTGTGCGTGGCGTTGGGCGAATGGCTGGCGCCGCCAGCACAGCGCTACGCCGACGCACGGCGTGCCGAACTCACCGGCTACAACCCCAACAGCACGGCAGGCGGCATCTGGGCCCGGGACGGCAGCGTGTTTCTCAATATCCGGGAAATGAGCGGGCGCAATTCGGCCCAGGGGATTTCCATTTACCGCGTGGACGACGCGCATCACCTGCTGGCGATGAGCAGCGCTACCTCGGCTGCGTTTCGGAACGGCAGCTGGATACTCGAGAACGTGCGCAGTACCGAACTCGGCACCGCGGGTGCGGTCACCGTCAATGCCGCGAGCCGCGAGTGGCACACCTTCCTGAGTCCGGGCCTGCTGAGTCTGTTTACCGTGGACAGCGGGAGCCTGTCGGCGTACGGGCTTTACCAATATATAAGGTATCTGCGCAGCAACGACATCAATGCCGATCGCTACGTGGCCGCGTTCTGGAGCCGTATCGCCCAGCCGTTATCCCTGCTGGTGATGGTGGTGCTGGCGCTGCCTTTCGTGTTCGGCCCGATGCGCTCCGCCACCACCGGTCAGCGTCTGGTCACCGGCATGCTCATCGGCATCGGCTTCTTCATCTTTGACAGCATCTTCATGCAGAGCGGCGTGGTCTTCGGCCTGAATCCGGTCCTCACGGCCTGGTTGCCTACCGCGGTGTTGGCCGGCATCAGCATCATTGCGGTCAGTCGCATACGCTGAAGACCGGCCGCTCCGCAATCAATCGTCGTTTGAACTGGAGACCTTGAGCGCTTCGGCGGCACGTTTTGCTGCGTCGTGGGTCGCGTCCAGACTGTCGGCATGCAGGCCGCGTTCCGCCTGCATGAGAGCCTGTTGCAGCCGGACATGCTCGGCGGGCGCGTGCCCGAGATCATGCATCGCGCCGTTACCCATGCCTTTGCAGGGATCACCGGCCTGGGCGTCGTAGCGCTTGTCGCCCGGTCCCACCAGGCAGTTGATCGCGTGATGCAGGTGCATATCCGCCGTCGCCTGGTCGGCGGCCGCCGCTGCCATTTGCGCGTGCGCGGCAGCGGTGGCGATTTCCTGACTCGCATTCCCGGCCGCGAAGCTGCAGGGAACCGCGAGCATCAGGCCGATGGCGAAAGCAAAAGACAGCGTGAGTTTGTTCATGGCAGGCCTCGGGGTAGTGACTGTGGGCCTCTGGTATCCGGATGCCGGATTACGAGCGGTACGGGATACCAAGTGAAGGTGCACAGATGATAAGCAATTTGCGCCGAGACCCCCAAATGCGGGCTTACGCAATGCGGTGGAATCGTCAAATGGGAGGGGTGTTCCCGGTCTTTCCGCACAATATCAGACGCGTGCCGGACAGGCGGTCATGCCAGGCGAGGCGTTGCCGGTCAAAGGCCGGCCACAGGAAAACCGCGAGTGCCGCCAGCAAGGCAAGCACACCGGCCACGATCCACGCCAGCGCCTGCGCGGACTGCACCGCGGTCATCAACAACTCGGCGCCGAGCAGCAACAGCAGCCAGGGAATCAGCATGCCGAGATAGCGCAGCAGTGCGCGGTACCAGTCGAGGCGTGCACCGTCGAGACGCACCACCCGCAATTTCCAGGTGCGCATGCCGATGGTCTGGCCGCCATGCGTCCAGAATCCGCCGAAGAATGCATAGCCCAGTATCAGCAGTCCCAACTGGTACAGCATTTTCAACCCGGAACTGTGTGCGTAAAGCGATTCGAGTGCTGCACTGCGCGTGAAGGGCATGACCAGGAAGGTTGCGAGGATGCAGATCGCCAACACCACGAAGGTATCGTACAAGCCCGAGGCCCAGCGCCGCAGCAACCCAGGCGCGGCGAGCACAGTGCTTTGCGCAATGGATTGAGAGCTGTGCAAAGCATTCATGCGGAGGAAATATGCAAATGGCGCTCCCTACCGGGCGGGGTCGGTGTCTTTAATCGGACTGCCGGTGGCAGTCCGATCCGACCGCGCGCCTGCACACGATGTGCAGGCTGGATAAGCTTGCCAGGGATGGCTCTGTGAAAATTGCTTTCAAAATCATTGGCGCTCCCTACCGGATTCGAACCGGTGTTTAAGCCTTGAGAGGGCTCCGTCCTAGGCCTCTAGACGAAGGGAGCGGGGATGCAAGGGGAGTGGTATTATACGGGCCGCCCGGATTTGCTCAAGTTCAATTCCAATACCAGGCA
>JAGWLP010000069.1 GCA_028864905.1 Gammaproteobacteria bacterium | reverse complement strand
CCATTCCCCCGGAGCGCGGATCGCGGAAACCGCGACTTCCCTGCGCCCTTCCTTCGCTGCGGAGTCCCGCCGACAGGCCATCCCTGGCCTGACGGCGGGAGCGCGAACATCCTGTCCGCGCCCCTTCGGGCTTATCCTTGCTCAGTCCAGTGCTCGGCTCGCGCTACGGGTACAAGACTCAAGAGACCTATGTTCAAGCGTCATGCTCTTTGAGCCCCGTAGATTCCGCCGAGCGCGCAGCGCCCGCAGGGGAAAGCCTGCGCAACAGGTCGGGGCGAGGAACGCCCCGACCGCGCGACCGGCACAGGGAAGTGCCGTGAGCGCGGCCCCGAGGACGCGAGCCGCGAGGGCGCGCGGCTGAAACCGAGTGGTCTTTCCATTCGGTTTCATCCAGGCGCGGAATCCCCGGGGCGTGTTTCTTTGGTGACTTTCTTTGCACGAGCAAAGAAAGTCACCCGGCTGCGGGACGGACTCCCGCTCTCAAAAATGGGTGCCGCCGGAGGCGGCTACAATCAAGATCTGGATTCCGGCTTTCGCCGGAATGACGGGGAACAGCGTGTGGCCGCGCAGAAGCCCCCTCATCCTGCTTCTTCCCCGAAGGGGGAGAAGGGACCAGGTGGCGGCTGCGTTACAGCCGCACGAAAATTATCGCGTAACAAACTCGTGCGGAATTTCCGTGCACTGCACTTCCCGCACCACCACCTCACTCACCTTCGCCGCCGGCGGACCGTGCCACAGCCAATCGCAGAGCGCGTCCACAGCCTCGGGTACACCACAGGCCAGTACTTCCACGCGCCCATCGGCAAGATTCCTGGCGTAGCCGGTGACCTTGAGTGCGCGGGCGCGTTGCCCCGCGCTCGCGCGGTAAAACACGCCCTGCACGCGACCGGACACAAAGCAATGCTTGCAGACTGTGACAGGCCCGTTGCTCATGCCCAAAAGGAAAGGGCCCCGCAGGGCCCTTCAAAAGTAAAAACCGATGCTATTTTCAGCCACAGCGGCTGCGCTCGACTCAGTGGGTCGTGGCCGCCGGCGCGCTGGTGGCGGCCGGAGCAGAGGACGCTGCCGGCATGGCTGCAGGCGCGGGGCTGGCAGCCGGAGCGGCGGACGGTGTCGCCGCGGCCGGTGGTGTCAAGCCGCCGTTCAGCCATTCCTGATCGCGCTTGTCGGCCCGGTGGTTCTTCCACGCTCCACGGTGCTGCGCATACCAAGTGGCGGAATCCGCATCGGTCTTGAGCGGATTGGTCACCACATTGAGGTTCTGCTTCGGATAGATCAGGTCTGCGTGCTTGATGGAACCCGAATTGGCCTTGAAGATCAACGGCCATTCCAGCGAATTGCCATACACGTCGGACTTGCCGGCAATGCGCCACAGGCTGTCGCCGCGCACCACGGTGTAGGTGCTCTTGGCAGCCTGCAACTGCGCCACCAGCGCCGAGCAGGTGTCATACGCCTGCTTGCCCTGATTGTTGGTGATGTCGGTCTGGCACTGATTCAGGCTGTTCTGCTCGTCGGCATTCAGGTTGGTATAGCCCTGAGCCTGTGTCAGCAGATCCTTGGCATGGTTCAGATAGCAGGTGTTGAGTGCGGTTTCCGCATCCTGCTTGGCCTGGGCGGCAAGCTGCTGGGCCTTGGCGTTGTCGCCGGCCTGACCGGCGGCCTGCGCCTGTGCCAACAGTTGCGACGCGTCCCCGGTGTCGGTGCACGGCGCCTGCGCACCGTTGATCACCGCCTGGGCGTCAGCAATCGCCTGCGTGGTCGCCGCATTCGGTCCCGGAGGAGGCGGCGGTGCCGCTTGCGGTTGCACCTTGTGGGTTGCACAACCGACGGCAATGCCGGCAGTCAGTAAAACGATAGCAAGCTGTTTGGCGTAATTCTTGATCATGGCAAACGTCTCCAACCTTGTTGTTTTGACAATGGTTTAGAAAATCGGGGGAACCCGTTAGGCGGACGAGGAAAAAAGGTGGCACAAGGGTAGCGCGGCGTTAGCTTGGGGTCAAGCAAACCCAAAGCCTGTGCATATGGAATCCCGTGTAAATTCAAGGCGGTGAGGGTCCGCCGGAGCCTTGCTGCTGGGCAATGCGCAGCGCCTTGACGGCGTGCTCACGCGCGCGGTTGGCATCCGCGCGGGCCGTGCCGTAATCCCCTTTGTCCAGGGCAGCTTGCGCGGCCTGCAACAGACGTTCCGCCTCGGCCATTTCCCTGGTTGCGGTTTGCGCCGCGCCCATTTGGCGGGCCGCAGCTACCGCTTGTCGGGCATTGCTCATTTCCTGCACCGGCGCGCCGGCACAAGCGACCACCGCCAGCACCAGCATCAAAAACGCAAATTGCCCGGCTGTTGGAATACGAACGCGCACTTGCTCGGTTCCGCGAGGGAAAATCAGCGGGACGCCAAGCTACCAACCGCCTGTTTGCCCGTCAAGCACGCCACGTGGGGTATATTTGACGCGACATTCGTGAGCGATCATGAGATTCGCTGTATGGCAAAAGTCACAATCTGGCATAACCCGCGCTGCACGAAATCACGCGAGACGCTCGCCTTGTTGCAGGCGCGCGACAATGAAATCCGGGTGATCGAATACCTCAAGAACCCGCCATCCACGGCGGAAATCCAGAATACATTGACACTTTTGCGCATCGAGCCGCGCGCCCTGATGCGCAACAACGAAGCGGAATATCGCACGCACCAACTCGACAACCCGGCGCTTGGCCGTGCGCAGTTAATCGAAGCCATGCACGCACATCCCATCCTGATACAACGGCCGGTGGTGTTCGCCAACGGTCAAGCGCGCATCGGCCGGCCGCCGGAGAGCGTGCTGGAAATTCTCTGAATGGACATTCTGGTTCTGTACTACAGCCGTTACGGCGCCACCGCCGAGATGGCGCGCCACGTGTGCCGCGGCGTGGAGAGCGTGCACGCAATGAGCGCACGCTTGCGTACCGTGCCGGCCGTGTCCACGGTTGCGGAAGCTACCGAGGGCGAGATTCCCGCGTCCGGCCCGCCCTACGCCACGCATGACGATCTCAAGGAATGTGCCGGTCTGGTGCTCGGCAGCCCCACGCGTTTTGGCAACATGGCCGCACCACTCAAGTATTTTTTCGACGGCACCGGCAGCCTGTGGCTGTCGGGCGTGCTGACCGGCAAACCCGCGGGCGTGTTCACGTCCACCAGTTCGCTGCACGGCGGTCAGGAAACCACGCTCTGGTCCATGATGTTGCCGTTGCTGCACCACGGCATGTTGATCGTGGGCCTGCCCTACACCGAGCGCGGCCTGATGGAAACCACGGCGGGCGGCACGCCTTACGGACCGAGTCACCATGCGGGCATCAACAGCGACCGCAAGCTTGCAGACGCGGAAAAGCAGCTCTGCCAGGCGCTCGGCGCGCGCGTCGCGGACGTGGCGAAACGCCTGCAATCAAAATGAATCTGCGTTTTTCCGGACGCGGCCTGACGCTGGGTGCCTTGGGTGCGCTCGGCGTGTGGCTGTTGCTGTGGCTCGGCTGGTGGACGCACGCAACCGCGGGCGAGCATGTGCTGTGGCTGGTGCTGGCGCTCGCGCCACTGGTCATCGTGTCATTTTTTGTCGTGCGTGACGTCAAAAGCGGATTCGTGTGGTGCGGTTTCGTGTCGCTCGGCTATTTCGCTCAAGGCATAACCGTCACGCTTACCAGCCGAAGTGATTCCGCTTACGGCGCAGTGGAAATTTTCCTGAGCCTGTTGCTGTTCACGGCGGCAAGCGCTGCATTGCGTGCGCGCCGGCGGCAGGTGCAGGAGCGGTCATAGCCGTTATTGAAAAGTAAATCGCGACTGAAGTCGCTCCCACAGCCGAATCTTCAGTCAGCGCTTGTCGAGGAAGGATTTAACGAACGCCAGCGTCAGGCGGCGTTGCGCGATCAATGAAGCGGTATCCAAAGCGTCCAGCGTCGCGCACAGGCTGCGCATGTCGCGCTGTTGACGCTTGAGCAGGAATTTTGCGGTATCGTCCGGCAACTCGAAGCCGCGGCGCGCGGCGCGCTGTTGCAGCGCCCGAATCTTGTCCTCGTCACTCAAGGGTTCCAGCTGGAACACCGGTCCCCAGGCGAGCCGCGAAGCCAAGTCCGGCAGCAAGCGTTTGATGGCATTGGGCGCGGTGCGCGCGCTTGCCACGAAACTGCCGCCCCGGTCCGCAAGTGCGTTGAACAAGACGAACAGCGCCCGTTGCCAGGGCTCGATGCCGGCGACACGCTGCACGTCGTCCACGCACACCAGCGCGTAGCTGTCCAGGTTGTCCGTCACCTGCGGATCGAGCAGCACCGCCTGATCCATCGGCAGATAAATGGCGCGTCGTCCGCTGGCCGTCGCCAGCCGGCAGGCGGCCTGCAGCAGATGTGACTTGCCGCGTCCGTCCCCTCCCCATATGAACAGCGCGCGCTGCCCGCCGGATTGCGCCAACTGCTTGAGCGCATCGACCGCCGCCTGATTGCCGGCCGCATGGAAATTCTCGAACGTTGCGCCCACGTCGAGGCTGATGGGCAACGGCAACTGGCTGCCAAAGGTCTCAACAATCATGTCGTGCCGCCGTCACTTCCCTGGTACAGGCGGCTCTGCACGTAACGTTCGCGGGCATAGTTGAGCAGCACCTTGGCGGCTGCGGCTGCCGGCAGCGCCAGCAGGATGCCGGCAAAGCCGAACAGCGCGCCGCCCACGAGGATGGCGAAAATCACCAGCGCCGGATGCAGGCCGATACGCCCACCCACGAGCCGCGGCGTGAGCACCAGGTCCGACAGCACCTGGCCGGCAATGAACACGATCACCACGGAAAGCAGCAACCAGCCTCCGCCCTGCAGCAGCGCGGTGAGCAGCGCCAGACCGACGCCGGTAATGACGCCGAGATAGGGTACGAAACTCAGCAGCCCGGCGACCACGCCGATGGCGATGGGATTATCCAGGCCGATGACGAACAGCACCACGCTGTAGAAAATCGCAAGCGCCACCATCACCAGCAACTGGCCGCGCAGGAACGCACCGAGGACGGCGTCGCACTCGCGCGCCAGCCGTACCACGGTGGGCGCAGCCTTCTGCGGCGCCAACTCCACGATGCGTTGCATGAGCACGTGCCAGTCGCGCAGCAGATAGAAAGTCACCACCGGAATCAGAACCAGATTGATGAAGAATTCGAATACCGCGGCCGCGGAACTCGACACGGTCACCAGCACCCGACCGGCCAGTTTGCCGGCGGACTCGAAATTGGAGCTCACCAGGTCCATGAGCTTCGAGGGTTGCAGCGCACCGGGCTGGATGCCGAAATGCGCGGTAAGCCACGGCAGCGCGTGCAACTGGAGCCAGACCGCGGCTTCCGGCGCGTGCGCAAACAGCGCCGCGATCTCGCGAATGCCCATGGGAATCACGAGCACCAGAATCAGGCCCAGCACGATGAAGGTCAGCAGGAACACGGCGAGCACCGCCACGCTGCGCGGAAGCTTCCAGCGCTGCAACCGGTCCACCAGCGGATAGCCGAGGTAGGCGAGGATGAAGCTCGCAAAAAACGGCACCAGCACCGGCCGCAGGAAATGCAGCAGTAATGCGGCAATTACCAGCAGCGCCAGTGCCCAGAGTTTCTGCGCCGCGCTCATGCCGCTTTCCTGTGGGACGCACGCGCCAAGCGCCATCCCCAGCGGAAGAAATAATCCACGCCGCTGGTGAGTGTGCTCAGCGCCACCGCTACCACCAACGCCGGCAGCATGCCGCGCGGCACGATGTGCAGGTAATGCTGAATCACCGCCGCCAGCACTAACAACAACTGCAAAAACGTGTTTACCTTGCTGAGCACGCTGGGTTGCGGACGGAAATTACCTACTTGCCAGCGATACACGGCCGCACCGGCCACGATCACGACATCGCGCGCAATCACGATCACCGTGATCCACGCCGGCACCAGCCCCGCCCAGGCGGCGGCGAGGAAACTCCCGGCCACGAACAGCTTGTCGGCGAGCGGGTCCAGAACCGTACCGGCACGCGTCACCCAGCCAAAGCGCTTCGCAAGCAAGCCGTCCAGCGCATCGCTCACGCCGGCAATGATGATCAGGGTCAATGCGGCTTCATCCTGGCGACGCACGATGCTCCAGGCTGCAGGCACTACCAGCAGCATGCGCGTGACACTGATGGCATTGGGTATCCAGCGGGCGTTCACGGCGCATACTGGAATTGCAGCAGGGTCGCGGACGGCGGATTGGCACTGGCTGCGGCCGGCGCCGCGGTCTTGAGCAAATCGCCGAGTAGCACGGCTTGCTGCAGGTTGGCAAGATTCCCATGGGTGTCGAGACTGAAATATACGGTGTGGTCAGCCACGCGCGTTACCAGCACCGACTTCACCGGTGTGAGCTGGCTGAGGTAGGCCAGCACCTTGGCGTAGGCATCCACGCCGCTGATGCCAGTGACACTGAGCGTCACGCCGTTCAGGCCCACGGCATCCGGAGCCAGTGCGAACCATTTGGCGTAATTGTCAGCCGCGGCCTGCACGCCGTCGGCGGCCACGCTGGCGAGATCGGCGGGTGGCGTGGTCCAGGTCTGCATTTGTACGCCGACCGTGAGCTGCCAGCGCGCCGCATATTGGCCGGGTGTGGTCATGTAAATGCTGCCGACCAGCGTGGCATCGGGTTTATAGCGTAGCGATGCCTGCTGGATGCGCGTGCTGTTGTCCTGCGTGATGTCGGGAATGCCGATGGCTTGCTGGTCCACCGCGTCCATGCTGGGGAAAATCAGCGGCACGCCGCGCTGTTGCGCGGCGCTGTTCATCGCCTGTGCAATTGCGGGATTGTTGGACGCGGAAATGATGCTGACACTGGCGCCGTCCTGCAGCGCGATCCACACCAGCGTCGCAGGCCGTTCCCGGCCCCAGAGCGGCTCATGCGCGGCACGCACCGCCTGGTCCACCACCTCGGGGTCGAAGCGCGCCGACAGCAGCAAACCCGTGGGCGGGATGGCCGGCATGCCGGTGCGCGTCAAATCGTAATAGGTCAGTGCCGCAGCACCACTCGCCGTGGGCGCCTGCTCATAGCGGTATTGCTGCAGGAAACGTGCAGGATCCTGGACCAGGTCCACCAGCGCCGGCACACCGCCCGCGCTGCGCTCGCCGGTGACTTTGACCAGCACCGCAGCCAGTGCCTGTTGCAATGCGACACGCCGCGCGGCCGCCGACTGATCCGTCACCGGCACGCTCGCTTCATACAAACCCGTGACCACCGTCGCGTGCGCGCTCATGCCGGCACACAACAACATCCCCATCAGCAAAGCGCCAATTCGCGCAAGCGTGCGATGCACCGGTTTCTCCATGTTGGAAACGTCCGCCCCACCCGGAGCAGTGGCCTTCCACGTGTAGAATATACAGGCTTACACCATTGTCCGGCGAGCCGCGCTCGCCCCAGCAAGCGGGAAGCTTCCGGG
>JAGWLP010000068.1 GCA_028864905.1 Gammaproteobacteria bacterium | reverse complement strand
GTGCTGGTGCAGTACGCGTTCGTGGCGGCGGTGCCGCCGGCGCTGCTCGCCAAGGACGGCTGGACGGGACTCAATTTCTCCGGCGACGCCGGGCCCATGGCGGGACTTGCCATCACCTTGGGCGCGTCATTCTGGGGGCTGGCGCTGTACGCGGATGCGATTATTTCGCCGACCTTCTGCGGCTACATCTGGACCACGGCCACGGCGCGCATGCTGCTGGCCTCGTCCGACGAGAAGTTCGCCGCGCAGGGACTGAAGAAAATCAACCGCCACGGTGTGCCGTGGGTGGCGTTGATTGTCGGTTTCCTCATCGGCCTGCTGTTTTTCTTTCCGTTCCCTTCGTGGCAAAAGCTCGTGGACTACGCCTCGTCCGCCACGGTGCTGTCCTACGGTCTGGGCTGCGTGGTGCTCCTGCAAATGCGCCGCGTTATGCCCAACACGCACCGGCCGTTCCGCCTCTGGTGGGCCTGGGTCATCACGCCGCTGGCGTTTATCGCGTCCAACTTCATCTTGTTCTGGACCGGATTTTTCACGGTGAGTTTTCTGTTTGCCATCCTCGTGGCCGGCCTGGTGCTGTACCTGATCTTCAACGGCGGGGAAGGCGGGCGCGACTGGCGCCACGCGCTGTGGCTGATTCCGTATTTCGGCGGCATGGAAATCCTGAGCTGGGTAGGCCCCGCCTCCATGGGCGGCACGGGCTTGCTCAACATTTACTGGGACATGCTCGCGATTGCGGTACTGAGCCTCATCATCCTGTACATCGCCCTGGAGAGCAGCGTCTCGGCGGCGCGTTCGCAGGAGTACTATGACGGTCTGCTGAAGTCCGAGACCTGATGGCGAAAACGCCCAGACCGGGAGGGCGCGGTGAACACCGCTTCCGTTTCCATGTACGCTGGTTTTGGCGTGCAGCCCCATCCGCTTTACAGCCTCACAGGTGCCGTGCTCGGCACCGCCCTGGTGTGTGGCTGCCTGCTTTGGGCCTTCACACATTCGTTGCCGCTGAAAGTCGCATCCCGATTTGTCGAGCTGCATTTAACGACACTCCCGGCGATGCCGTCGCCGCGTGTCGTCCGCCCTGCTTCCCACGGGGCGCGTGCGCTTAAACGTTCCGCCGTTACCCGGCCGGCGTTGCCCAGGCAGGTACTTATTCCGGAAACCCGTTCGTTTCTGGCGGTGCCGTCGCCTGCACCTTTGGACCTGAGCTTGCCGGGATCAGTGCTTTCACCACCGGCGGCATCGGCCCTTATTCCGCAACCCTTCAATCCGTATTCGGATCTGTCGAGAGCGCTGGCCGCGCCGCCGCCACCCGCGGCCATGCAGAACGGCGATGCCTACCGCTCAGCATACGGATATACGGAGGTCGAGTCCGGCGGCCGGTGTCTGGCGCTGCAGACCGTACAAACGGGACTTTCGCCATCGGCGCATACCACGGTGGGGTTTGGAGTGCCCTGCCCGGGCACGTACCGGCCGAGCATGGCGGATGAATTGAAGGCTTGGGCGGATCAGCAGGTGCGGAAACACCGCGGACCGCAGTGATTCAACTGCGCAGACCCACGCCCTTGTTGAGCAGCCACAGGCTGAAGCAGAACAGGCCGAGGATGAACAGCAGGATGATCGCGTAGGCGGTGCCGATGCCGATGTCCGAGACGCCGAGGATGCCGTAACGGAAAGCGTTCACCATGTAGAGGATGGGGTCGAGCCTGGACACGTTCTGCCAGAACACCGGCAGCAAATGGATGGAATAGAACACGCCGCCGAGATAAGTGAGGGGCGTGAGGATGAAGGTCGGAATGATGGTCACATCGTCGAACTTTTTCGCGTAGATCGCATTGATGAGCCCGCCCAGGGAAAACAGCACCGCCGTCAAAATGACGACCGAGACGGTAATCAGCGGGTGCACCAGATGCAGGCGCGTGAAGAACAGCGCGATGATGGTGATAAGGATGGCGACCAGGATGCCGCGCACCACGCCGCCCATCATGTAACCCAGGATGATCATGTAATTCGGCAGTGGCGAGACTTGCAATTCCTCGATGTAGTGGCCGAATTTGGAGCCGAAGAACGACGACACCACGTTCACGTAGGAATTGTTGATGACCGACATCATAATCAGGCCGGGGGCGATGTAGGCCATGTAGCTGTAGCCGCCCATCTGGCCTACGCGGCTGCCGATCAGGCCGCCGAATATGATGAAGTACAACGTCATGCTGATGGCCGGCGGCACCAGCGTCTGGATCCAGATGCGCAGCACGCGCACCACTTCCTTGATGACGATGGTCTGGAAGCCGATGTAGTTGGCGCGCAGGCGCGATACGTGCATAAATTCCTTTGGGCCTGTTACACCCCTCACTTTTGTCTCTCCCCTAAAGGGGAGAGAGGATTAGGTGTGGAAGCCAAAATTGATTAGCCCTTGCCTTCCACCAGGCGCACGAACAATTCCTCCAGGCGGTTGACCTTGTTGCGCATGCTCAGCACCTGGACGTCGTCCTTCGACAGCAACTCGAACAGCGTATTGATGTTCTGCGATTTGCTGACTTCGACCTCCAGGGTGGTGTCGTCCACCTGGGTGACGGCGTAACCGTCGAGCGGCGGCAGCTGGGCGAGCGGCTTGCGCAGATTGAGCACGAAGGTCTCGGTGCGCAGTTTTTCCAGCAGCTCGCGGGTGCGGCCCTGCACGATGATCTCGCCGTGATCGATGATGGCCACGCGCCGGCACAGGTTCTCGGCTTCCTCCAGATAATGCGTGGTGAGGATGATGGTGATGCCTTCCTTGTTGATCTTCTTGAGAAAATCCCACATCGAGCGGCGGATTTCGATGTCCACGCCGGCGGTAGGTTCGTCCAGGATTAGCAACTTCGGTTCGTGCACCAGCGCGCGCGCGATCATCAGTCGCCGCTTCATGCCGCCGGAAAGATTGCGGGAGATGTCGTCGTGCTTGTCCCACAACGAAAGCTGCTTCAGGTATTTTTCCGCGCGCTGCTTGCCGAGCTTGCGGGGAATGCCGTAAAAACCCGCCTGATTCACCACAATGTCGAAGGGCTTCTCGAACTGGTTGAAATTGATTTCCTGCGGCACCAGGCCGATGCAGGACTTGGCGAGATCCATATGGGTGTCGATGTCGTAATCGAACACCTTGACCGTGCCGGCGGTCTTGTTCACCAGCGAGGTGATGATGCCGATGGTGGTGGTCTTGCCGGCGCCGTTCGGCCCGAGCAGCGCCGTGAACTCGCCCTTACCGACTTCAAAATCAATGCCCTTGAGTGCAACCACGCCGTTGCCGTAGGTCTTGGTGAGGCCGTGAATACTGAGCGCTTGCATAGCCGGTGAGCGTAAAAAACCGCGGGAAACCGCGGCCTGATGGAGCGCAATCATAGCATGCTGAACCTGAGCCAATGTGTGGTGTACGGCTTTATCCGGCTCGATTACCGGTCGTCACGACATCAGCCGGCCGACTGTTCTGTGGCATAGTGCCGGCATGCGGGGACCAGCATGAATCTGCGGCAACACAAGCTGGTGCGGCTGATTGTCGCGCTCCTGAGCGAGGGCATGACGCCGCACAAAATTGCCTTGACGCTGGCGCTCGGCGTGATGCTCGGTGCCACGCCGGTGCTCGGCACCACCACTATTCTGTGCGCGCTCGCGGCCGTGGTGTTCCGGCTCAACCTGCCGCTGATCCAGGCGGTAAATTTTCTGGCCTATCCATTGCAACTGCTGCTGCTGATTCCCTTCATGCAGGCGGGACAGTGGATTTTCCGTCAGCCGCCGCTGCCGTTCACCCGCAGCCAGTTGCTGGAGCTGCTGCATTCCGGCTTCCGGCACGCGCTCGAACAGCTCTGGCTCTACAGCCTGCACGGTGTGGTCGCGTGGCTGATTCTGGGCGGCGCGGGTGCGCTGCTGGTTTACGTGATCCTGCGCCCAATTCTCGGCTATACGCTGACCCGCCGGCACGCCGGGCATAAACCTGCGGTTAACGGATCGTAAACCGGTCGCCCGGTTTAAGTCCGAGCTTTGCTGCCATGCCGGCATTCAGTTCCAGCACGTATTCGGCTGGTGCGGTGCTGGCGTAGGTGGGGCAGGGATCGGCCTTGCAGGGCGGCGTGTCGGCCGATACGTTGATGAGCCGCTGGTGGGCGTCGAAGAAAATGATGTCAAGCGGAATCAGCGTGTTCTTCATCCAGAAATAGCGCGGACCGGAATCCGGGAACACGAACAGCATGCCGTGATCGGCGGGCATGTGGGTGCGGAACATGAGTCCGCGCTCACGTTCGGCGTCGGTGTTAGCAATTTTCACGGTGAAGCGATGGCCAGCAAGTGCCAAGTGTTCGGTTGCCGGTGCGGCAGCTGCCGTATATGTGGTCTGCATCAGCAGGACCGGCAACAGTGTCAGGGCAAAAATGAACTTGATTCTGTTCATGAACGCAACTCCAAATAATCAAGTTATGGGCTTGCCCGGCGGCTGCTTGGTGAAATCCTCGGGCGAGGGGTTCTGGGTCAGGCGGTAGACTCCCTTGCGCACGATGCGGCGCATGACGATGTCCACGATGGTGGTCTGGTTGGGCTTGATGAAATTCGCGAGATTCTCCGCGGACGCCGTGAGCGTGGCGGGTTGATACAACACGAATCCTTCCTGCGGATAGGGAATCACGTGCAGGCCCAGGCTGTCGCAGGGCCGCAAAGCGGGACGCAGTGGTTTGTCTTTGTAGGTCACCGCCGGACCACCCAGCATGCGCGCGTAATTGAGGTAATAGGTGATGGTGCCGGGGTCCAGATGATTGCGTTGCCGGGCTATGAAAAATCCTGGCGGCAGGCTGTTGGGATTGCCGTCCTTGCCGGTAAGCAGCAGGTCAAAATCCTTGAGCGCATTGCCCTGATCGTCGCGTACCCTGAACACCAGCATGCTGCAGGGGTCCACGATCACCTGGTGATCGAAGGGGCCGATGAGGCTGCGATCTTCCACTTGTTCGCGCTGCTGCACTTCCGCGGTTTGCACGCGGAAGGCGTCGAACAGCGCGGCATAATCCTTGCGCGTAGAGACGCGCAGGCACTGCAAAATGGCGTCCACGGTGGCGTTGGGCGTAGCGTCCGCGGGAATGCTGCGCATGATGCCCATGCGCAGGTCCGAATGGCACACACCTGGAATCACGGCCAGCGGCACCGCCGGCGACACCGCCGGTGCATCGGGAACGAGCCGCGGCGCGCTGAAGCCGAGTTTCGATTTTGGGTCGGGTACGGGCGCCATCTGTTCAAGGCGCACATGCGTGTAGTTCATGTTGGCCGCAGCCACGCGGATCACGCCGTCGGAGCCCATCTCCGCGGTATAGCTGTTGATGAAATCGTAAAGCTTGGGATCGTGCGACTGGCCGGCGAGCACAAACGGGAAAAATCCCTGCGGGCCGATGTAAGCCGCGCCTTGCTGCAGCCATTCCAGATTGAGCGCCAGGCTTTGGGCGCTGCCGAGTTCCAGCCAGTCGAGCACGCCGGTACCTACGTCCACGCCTTCGAACCAGGCTTTGAGACGCGAGAGCTTCGACAGGCCGAGCTGCACCAGCGCCGAGCCGAAATTCGCCGGTGCCAGCATGATGAGATGACTGAGCGGCGGTTTGCGCTCGCCGCGGCCGATATAGAAGTGCTGCAACCAGGCGCGGATGACGGGCGCGCCGGTGGAGTGCGTGATGCACACGCAGCGTCGTTTGCTTTTGAGGGCATCGCCCAGCTCGCGTTCCAGCGCCGTCTGGAAGGCACGCGCGATGTCGGGGATGGTGACTTCGTTGTGGAAGCTGATGTATTCCGACAGCCAAATCTGACGCACGTCCAGTTCCAGATCCGGACTGCGCCGGGCTTCCAGCTTCAGCCGCTCCGGCAACCCGCCGTAGGTGTCGGTATTGCGCACGCTCCAGCCGTGCACCAGGACCACTGTACGTTTTTGTCGTGCCATGCCGGCTCCCGGTTTTCAGTCCATGGTTTGAATTGCGGGTCTGCGCCCATATTAACCCGCGGGTCCGGCACCCAGGGCGACCATCAAGGGCGCGGTGCTATGATTGCGCGCAATTTCAGCCTTTGGAATGAGAGGCCTTGCCATGTTCAGTCATCCCGTACGCAAATTGACCGCCTTGGCCGTCGTGTTCAGTTGCACGTTGCTGCTGGCCGGCTGCGGCATCAACGCCATTCCGGCCCAGAAGCAGGGCGTGGATGCCGCCTGGAGCCAAGTGCTGAACGAATACCAGCGGCGCACGGACTTGATTCCCAACCTCGTGGCCACCGTGAAAGCGTATGCGGCGCACGAGTCCAGCACGCTGGAAGCGGTCACCGAGGCGCGCGCCAAGGTCACGCAGACGCAGATTCCCGCCAACATCCTCACCAATTCGCAGGCCTTCCACCAGTTCGAGCAGAACCAGGCGACCTTGAGCGGTGCGCTCTCGCGCCTCATGGTGGTGACGGAAAATTATCCGAACCTCAAGGCCAACCAGAACTTCCTGGTGTTGCAGGCGCAGCTCGAAGGCACCGAGAACCGCATCGCAGTGGCGCGGCGCGATTACATCCTGGCGGTGCAGCAATATGACACCACGCTCACCACTATCCCCGGGCGCTGGTATCACTCGATGTTCTACAGCAGCTACCAGCCGGTGCAGAACTTCACGATCTCGGAGCAGGCGCAGCAGGCGCCCAAGGTCAACTTCTCCGGAACGCCGTGAGACGCACCGCTGGATTCCTGACCGCGGTGCTCTTGCTCGCCGCGCTGCCCGCGTTCGCCGCAAGCAACTCGCTGGATGCCGGCATGCCGCCGTTTCCGCCTTTGAGCGGGCCGGTGGTGGACACGGCGCATCTACTGCCGCCCGCAGTTTTCAATTCACTTTCACAACAGCTCGCGGGCTACTCGCAGAACACCGGCACCCAGCTCGTGGTGGTGACCGTGCCGACGCTCAACGGCTATCCCATCGAATACTGGGGTTATCAGCTCGGCCGCCACTGGGGCATCGGCGAAAAGGGCAAGAACACCGGTGCGCTCCTGATCGTGGACGTGGACGAGAAGCAGATGCGCATCGAGGTGGGTTATGGCCTCGAAGGCACGCTCACCGACGCGCAGAGTTTCGAGATCATCCACAACATCATCGCGCCGCATTTCCAACAGGACGATTATTCAGGCGGCATCATGGCGGGCGTGCAGGCGATTCTCGGCGTGCTCGGCCATGAGCAGCAGGCCGTGCAACAGCAGCAGGTGCGCAACCGTTCGGGTACCGGATTGCTGCTGCTGCTGATCATTGCCTTTGCACTCATTCCGCTGATCCGTGCGATTTTTTACCGCGGCGGTGGCGGGCCGGGCGCTCCCGGCATGCGCGGCAGCGGTATGGGTTGGCTCGGCTGGATGGCCTTGGGGATACTGGGCGGCAGTTTGGGGCGCGGCGGGTTTGGCGGCGGCTTCGGAGGCGGGGGCTTCGGCGGATTCTCGGGCGGCGGCGGGTCCTTTGGCGGCGGCGGCGCGTCGGGCGGGTGGTAATCAGAATGATTCCCAGGCTTTGTCCCTCCTCCCCTTTGGGGGAGAAGGAAGGATGAGGGGGTTACAAAATTGATCAAATTCTCCGACGCCGACAAAGCCCGCATCACCGCCGCCATTCATGCGGCGGAGAAAAATACCAGCGGCGAATTCGTGGCGGCGGTGGCGCGCATCAGCGACCACTATGTGTTTCTGCCGCTGCTCTGGGCAGCGATTGCCGCGCTGATTCTGCCGGGAATCCTGTATCTGGTTTCCGCGCCGCTCGCCTGGATACACATCTATCAGATCCAGTTACTGTTGTTCGTCGTGTTGGCACTGCTGTTTCTGTTCGCGCCGGAACTGCACCTGCGTCTGGTGCCGCGCTGGGTGAAACACTCACGCGCCCGCCGCCTTGCACATGCCCAATTCTATGAACAGGGCGTGCACATGACCCGTGAGCACTCGGGCGTGCTGTTCTTCGTGTCGCTGGCGGAGCATTACGTGGAAATCGTGGCTGACAAGGGCATCCACGAAAAAATCGGCGCAGCGCACTGGAAGGGCATCGTCCAGGCGT
>JAGWLP010000067.1 GCA_028864905.1 Gammaproteobacteria bacterium | reverse complement strand
TAAGGCGCCTCAGACTTGCGTGCGTGCGCTGCCAATGTCCCCAAAAAAACGGGGAACGACGCCGCGGACTGCGTTCGAGGATGAGCGTCGCAGTTGGCTGCGGTCGAACCCGCCGGGCGGTTTATGTTTTAATGCCGCCCCATGTTTCAACCTGTGCCGCTGTTTGTGGGCCTGCGCTATTTCCGCGCCCGCCGCCGCAACCAGTTCATCTCGTTCATTTCCATCATGTCCATGATCGCCATTGCCATTGGCGTGATGGCGCTGATCACGGTGCTGTCGGTGATGAACGGTTTCCAGAACGAGTTGCGCACCCGCATCCTCAGCATGGTGTCGGACGTGACGATTTCCGGCTTTGACGGCCGCCTCGATGACTGGCCGGCGGTGCTGGCCAGGGTTCAGGGCCTGCCGCACGTCACCGGTGCCGCGCCCTACGTCGAGGAGCAGGCGATGCTTGCCAACGGCGCCAACATGAGCGGCGCGATCGTGCGCGGCGTCATCCCGGACGACGATGCCCGGGTATCGGACGTGGGCAAGAAGCTCGTCAGCGGCAGTCTCGACGATCTCAGGCCCGGCAGCTACAACATCATTCTCGGCAAGGATCTGGCCTACGCGCTGGGCGTGGTGCCCGGCGACAAGGTCATCATGCTGATTTCCCAGGGCAACGTCACGCCCGCGGGCATCATTCCGCGCCTGCGGCGCTTCACCGTGGCGGGAATCTTTTACGCCGGCGTGTACCAGTACGACAGCGCGCTGGCGCTCGTCAATCTCAAGGATGCGCAGACGCTGTACAGCATGGGCAGCGCGGTCAGCGGCGTGCGTCTTAAGCTGGACGACAATCTGCTGGCGCCGGAAATCGCGCAGCAACTTACCGGCAAGTTCAACGGCCGGTACTACGTGAGCGACTGGACCCAACAGAACGCCAACCTGTGGACCGCCATCGCCATCGAGAAGAACGTGATGTTCGTGATCCTGTCGCTGATTGATCTGGTGGCGGCCATCAGCATCATCATCGTGCTGGTCATGGCGGTGACCGACAAGCAGTCCGACATCGCCATCCTGCGCACCCTCGGCATGACGCCGCGCGGCATCATGGGCGTATTCGTGGTGCAGGGCACCCTGATCGGCCTGCTGGGTACCCTGTTGGGACTGGTGCTCGGCGTTCTGCTGGCCGACAACGTCAACAATCTTCTTGATCTTGCGCGCCGGCTGTTCCATGTGCAGATTTTTCCGGCCAGCGTGTACTACATCAGCAATCTGCCGTCGGATATCTACGTGAGCGACGTGCTCAAGGTGTGCATCGCCACCTTCGTGCTCACGGTGTTGGCCACGCTGTATCCCGCCTGGCGTGCGGCCCGCACCCAGCCGGCGGAGGCGCTGCGCTATGAATAGTGTGATGGCGGCGACACTGCCCGACAACGACGCGGTAATCCGCTGCCGGGATCTGGTCAAGCACTTCACGGAAACCGGCCACATCGTGGAGGTGCTGAACGGCGTGAATCTTGCGGTAGGCAAGGGCGAAACCGTCGCCATCGTGGGCGCATCCGGTTCCGGCAAAAGCACCTTGCTGCATCTCCTGGGCGGGCTGGATTTGCCCACGCGCGGCGAAGTCGAAGTGGCCGGTCAGGCCATCAATCGCCTGAAGGATGCCGAGCGCGGTCTGTTGCGCAATCGCGCCGTCGGATTCGTGTATCAGTTCCATCACCTGTTGCCGGAATTCACCGCAGTGGAAAACGTGGCCATGCCGCTGCTCATCCGCGGCACCGGCACCGTCGAAGCCAGGGATAAAGCCGTGGCCCTGCTGCAGCGCGTCGGGCTAGGCGAGCGTCTGCATCACAAGCCAGGACAGCTGTCCGGCGGCGAACGCCAACGCGCCGCGGTGGCGCGCGCATTGATTCACCGGCCGGCGGTGGTGCTGGCCGACGAGCCCACCGGGAACCTCGACCTGCACACCGGTGACCAGGTGCATGAGCTCATGCTGGAACTGAACCGCGATTACGGCACCAGCCTGATCCTCGTGACGCACGATCTGCGTCTTGCGGAGCGCATGGAACGCATCCTGCATCTGGAAGATGGCTGCTTGCATGCCTGAAGCGCGTAACATCGCGAGCGCATTCAAATCAAGCCGAATTGCATGACACCGCAAGTCGCCAACGAACATTCAACGACGGCGACATCCGATTTCCTCGGCCATCCGCGCATGCTGTGGATGCTGCTGGCCACCACGGTCGGTATCAATTTCGCTTTCTACGGATTCCGTGCGTTTCTCGCTCCGTATGTCGCGGACGCGTTCTTTTCCGCCCTGCCGCACGCCGACGCGCTTAAACAGGCGAATTTCCTGTTCGCGGGTTTTGGCGCGCTGTTGTATGCCGCCACTATCGTCGGCGGCTGGGTCGCGGACAACGTGCTCGGCGAGGTGCAGGCGCTGCGCCTGTCGCTGTGGCTCGCGATCGTCGGACTGGTGTGCATGGCGCTGCCGGGGCGTGAGGCGTTTCTGCTGGCGCTGGCGTTTTACATTCTGGCTTCCGGCCTCGGTATTCCGCTGACCGTGCTCATCGGACGGAATTACCTGAATAGCGACCCGCGGCGCGATGCCGGCTACACGCTGTTCTATCTGGCCATCAATCTGGGCGCGTTTGTCGCGCCGTTCGTGTGCGCCAACTGGATCGGCGTGCACTACGGCTTCCGCTGGGGCTTCATTCCGGCTGCGGTAGGTGCCGCCGCCGCCGCCGTGATATTCGAATGGAAACACCGGCGTGTAGCCACTTGCGGCGAAACGGCGCGCTTCCAGCGCCGCTGGTCAACGCCGGTTGTGGTGGTGATCACGGTCCTGCTCTCGTACCCCTGCATGCTGCTTTTGTCCCATCCCAGCGTGCTGGCTATCTTGGTATACGCGCTGATGGTGTTGCTGGTGCTGTACTTCATCGTCAGCAGCGTGCGCCGCGGCGACCGGGTGCAGAGCCATCGTTATCTCGCGATGCTGCTCTTGTTCATCGCGCTGGTGCTGTTCTGGGCGTGGAGCCTGCAGAGCGCGAGTTCGCTGAATTTCTTCGCGCGTGATTATGTGGATGCGCCGTTCAATTTCACGCTCTATCAGTCGGCCAATCCGCTTTACATCCTGATTTTGGCGATACCCATCGCCATTTTGTGGCCGTGGCTGGAAAAGCGCGGTATCAATCCTTCGACGCCGCGCAAGTTCGGCATCGGCCTGCTGCTGGTGGCGTTGGGTTACGGCGTGATGCTGGGCGCAACGCATTTTCTGCTGCGTTCCGACGGCCATATTACCTGGTGGCCGCTGCTCGTCTGCTATCTGTTCTCGACCGTGGGCGAGCTCTCGCTCTCGCCCATCGGCTACGCCATGATCGGCAAGCTCGCCGCGCCCAACGAAGCCTCGCTCGCCATGGGCGGTTGGTTCTTCGGTGTGAGCGTGGCTTACGACCTGTCCGGCCAGATTGCCGCGATGACCACGAGCGGCGGCATTGCCGGTTACACGCACGTGTTCGGACTACTGTTGTGGGTAGGTGTCGCGATTGCCGTCATTTACCTGGTGGCGGCCCCGTGGATCGTGAAACTCATGCACGGCGTGCGGTGATTCTGCCGCTATGACCTGGTTACGGGCGCTCCGGCGGTTTTTGGGCGGCGCGCAAGCGTGCGCGTTTGCGCCAGCGCATGCGGATGGAGACTTGCCAGAGCACGCTGAGGGTCACGTAACCGACCAGCGCCAGCAGCATGCCGCCGACGATGCAGCCGAGCCACAGCGGCTCCCAGATGCGCGATAGTTCCATGAACAGCCAGTCAAATGACAGGTGGTGCGGAAACGGGTGATGGTGCACGTGCAGCAGCAGGGCACCGAGGCGGTAATTGCCGTAGTAAATGGCGCCGAAGGTCAGGGGGTTGTTGAACCATACCGTGAGCACGGCCAGCGGCAGGTTCAGGCGCCAGTAGAACGCCGCCAGCACCGCCAGCAGCATGTGGCCGGGGATCGGCAGACAGCAGATGAACAGGCCGATGGCAATGGCGCCGGTGCTGCCGTGGCGGTTTACATGCCACAGAGCCGGGTCGTAGAGCTTTTTCCGGAACGGCCGCACGTACCATTTACCGCTGAGCCTGGCGCGCAGCTTTTGCCGATCCGGCATCAGCTTGTTGAGGAACTTGCGTGGCATCGGGCGGGAGCGTCTCCTGGGCGCACTCGGGGTTTGCAAGTGCTGTGGGACAAGCCTATAAACGGATACGGGCTTGGCAGCATGCAGTTGCGGATGCACACGCCGTAAGCCCATTATTCCATGCTCCGGGGGCTGGAACGAAATCATGGGAATCGCAGGGATCGCGATGTTGGCGGGTGTGCTGGCGGTGCTGGCACTCCCGGCATTGCCTTCCGGGCTGGGGGTACTGCTGATCACGGTGCCCGTGGCATTGCTGCTCTGGCTGTGGCGGCCGGCGCGCAAGTTCATATGGGTGCTGCTCGGCTTCACGTGGTGCTGGTGGTGTGCCCAGCAGCAACTCATGCTGCGATTGGCGCCGGCGCTCGAAGGGCGTGATCTCGCGCTCAGCGGCTGGGTGGCCTCGATTCCCCAACTCCGTTCTGAATATGCGAGTTTCGAGTTTGCCGTCGAGCAGCTCCACGGCCGTGTCCCCGGCCGCGGTATTCCCAGACTCGTGCGTCTCAGCTGGCCGGATATCGCATCCGTGCCGCAGCCTGGCGAACACTGGCGTTTCACGGTGCGTCTGAAACGGCCTCACGGCTACATGAACCCCGGCAGTTTCGATTATGAAGGCTGGCTGTTCCGGCATGGCATCGGCGCCACGGGCTATGTGGTGCGCGGACAGGCCACGATACTCGCAGGCGGCGCACGCTTTCCATTGTTGCGCGCACGCGCCACGACTTTACGGGCGATGCGCACGGCGCTCGGTGACCACCCATTTGCCGGCGTCGCGGCGGCACTCGCGATCGGGGAAGGCGGCGCCATTGATGCGCAACAGTGGCGCGTGTTTCAAAACACCGGTACCGCGCATCTGGTTACGATTTCCGGCTTTCACATCGGTCTGGTGGCCGGACTGGTGCTTTTGCTGGTCCGATTCCTGTGGCGGCGCAGCGCCTGGTTGTGCACACGCGTACCGGTGCCCGTGGCCGGTGCGTACGCGGCCTTGCTGGCCGCGTCCCTGTACGCGGCCATGGCCGGATTCTCGGTGCCCACGCAGCGTTCGCTCATACAGTTGGCGGCGATAGTGGGCGCGGTACTCCTGCGCCGGCACGCGCGACCCTGGGACATGCTCGGGCTCGCATTGCTCGGCGTGCTGTTGCTCAATCCGTTGTCGGCAGGTGAAGTCGGTTTCTGGCTGTCGTTCGGCGCCGTGGCGGCCATCTTCTATGTATTCAGCGGCCGGTTGCACCTCAAGCGCGGAAAGTTGACGCAGCTGGTGCGCACGCAGTGGGCGGTGGGCATCGGTCTGCTGCCGCTGCTGGTGTATTTCTTCCAGCGTGCCACGCTGGTTTCGCCGTTCGCCAATTTCGTGGCGGTGCCGGTTTACAGCCTGCTGGTGGTGCCGCTGGTTTTGGTGGGCGTGGTGTTCTTGGGCGTCTGGCCGTGGGCCGGAGCATTGATCCTCAAGCTGGCTGCTGGAATCATGGCGATCACCTGGCCCTTGTTTGAACACCTGGCGAACATGCCGGCGGCGCAGTGGAACGCGCCCGAGCCTTCTTTGCTGCTGCTGGCTTGTGCCGTCGCCGGCACCCTCTGGTTGATGCTGCCGCGGCGCATGCCGGCACGCTGGCTGGGCGCGCTGTTAGTCCTGCCCCTGTTCGTGCATCGGCCGCAGGTGATTCCGGAGGGCGGATTCAATCTGGCAGTGCTGGACGTGGGCCAGGGTCTGTCCGCGGTGGTGCGCACCGCGCGCCACACACTGGTGTATGACACCGGCCCGGCATTCTCGGAGTCCGATACCGGGCAGCTCGTGGTGATTCCGTGGCTGCGCAGCCG
This sequence comes from Gammaproteobacteria bacterium, assembly GCA_028864905.1. GTDB lineage: Bacteria > Pseudomonadota > Gammaproteobacteria > Natronospirales > REEB76 > REEB76. The sequence goes on along the minus strand of JAGWLP010000067.1, from coordinate 2,694 downwards.
CGCGCTCAATGCGCCGGATTTGACCATCGTGAGCCATGGCGACAACGATCATGCTGGCGGCTTACGCAGTCTGCGTGCCGCCTGGCCGGACATGCCGGTGCTGTCGGGTGCGCCCGCGCAGGTGGCCGGCGCGCAGCGTTGCGTGCGTGGCCAGAGCTGGGATTGGGACGGCGTGCATTTCGAGATGCTGTCGCCGGCCGCAGAAGATCCGGCCCGTGGCAATGATGCGTCGTGCGTGTTGCAGGTCAGCGGTGTCAGCAGCAGTGCATTGCTGGTCGGCGACCTGATGCATGAGGGCGAGCAGCGCTTGTTGCAGCGCGACGTGGCGCACCTAGGCAGCGACGTGCTGGTGGTGCCGCATCACGGCAGCCGCACTTCATCCGGCGCGGATTTCGTCGCGGCGGTGGCGCCGCGCTTCGCGCTGTTTCCGGTGGGTTATCGCAACCGCTGGGGGTTCCCCAACTCGCAGATCGTACAGCGCTATCGGGATGCGGGTGCGAGCCTGCTGGACACGGTGTCCTCGGGCACAATAGAAATGCGCCTGTGGCCGGGACAGCAACCCGCGGTGGAGAGCCGCTGGCGACGGGATCACGCACGCTTGTGGACGGCCGAGTAAGTGGCGGCGGCGTTCGCCCGACAGGCAAAATCCAGTATCATGCCCGGGGTTCGGCGGCGGGCGCGCAGTGCATGATTGAAATCATCAAATCCGGCGGTTGGCTGATGCTGCCGCTCATCCTGTGTTCCATCCTGGTGGTGGCCATCGTGGCGGAACGCCTGTGGACGCTGCAAACGCGGCGCGTGGCTCCGGAGCACCTGGCGGCACAGGTGTGGAACTGGCTGAAAAACGGCGAGCTCGACGACGAACGCCTGCAGGCGCTGCGTGCCGGTTCGCCGCTGGGCCGCATCCTTGCGGCCGGGCTGGAACAACGCCACGCGAGCCGCAGTGCCATGAACGAGGCCATCGAGGACAGCGGGCGGCACGTGGTGCATGAACTGGATCGCTACCTGATCACGCTCGGCACCATCGCCAGCATTTCGCCGTTGCTCGGCCTGCTGGGCACGGTGCTCGGCATCATGCATGTGTTTGCCGCAATTTCCGTCTCCGGGCTGGGCAATCCGGCGATGCTGGCCAGCGGCATTTCCCAGGCGCTGATCACCACGGTGGCGGGTCTGACCGTCGCCATCCCCGCGTACGTTCTGTATCGCTACCTGCGTGGCAAGGTGGACGATCTCGTGGTACGCATGGAGCGCGAGACCACGCGCCTCATGCATGCGGTGCGCAGCGCGCACAATGAACCGCAGGCGTTGCCCGCCCTCAAGGCGGTGAGCGCGCGCGAGGGGCGCGCGTGAAACTGCGTGCGCGCCAGCGGGAAGAGCCGGAGCTGAACATCATCAACTTCGTGGACGTGATGCTCATGCTGCTGGTGTTCTTCATGATGACCACGCACTTCATCCAGAACACCAGCCTGACCGTGGACCTGCCGACCGCGAGCGTGGCGCCGGCGCCCACCGAACTCAAGGGCGTCGAGGTGACGATTGACGCCCAGGGGCACTATTACGTGAACCAGCAAGCCGTGGCCGGCACCAGCCCGGACGCGGTGCGCGCGGCGCTGCTGGCCGCTGCAGGCGCGCGTCGCGATGTGCCCATCATCCTGCGCGCCGATGCGCGCTCCAGCCACCAGTCGGTGGTCACGGTGATGAACGTGGCCGGTGAACTGGGATTCACGCAACTGCAGATACTCACCACCCAGCCGCCCGCGGAAAACTGACATGCGTTTTCTGCGCCTCGACCGCGGCGTGCTCAAGGTTTACCGGCGCCTGTTGGGCTACGTCGTGCCTTTCTGGCAGGTGTTCGCGCTCGCCATCCTCGGCATGGTGGTGTATGCGCTCACCCAGCCGGCATTCGCCGCGCTGGTCAAGCCGCTGCTCGACAAGAGTTTCGTGCAGCACAACACGCAGAGCATCAAACTGATTCCGGTGCTGGTAATCGGGCTGTTCGTGTTGCGCGGCGTGGCCGGTTTTTTTTCCACCTATTTCATCAGCTGGGTGGGCCGCAGCGTCATCAAGCGCCTGCGCGGCGAAGCCTTCGGCAAACTGCTGCGCCTGCCGACGCGCTTTTACGACACTTCCTCCTCGGGCGTGCTGGTTTCCAAACTCACCTACAACATCGAGCAGGTCGCGGAAGCCACCACCAATGCCATCACCGTGCTGATCCGCGACGGGCTCACCATCCTCGGTCTGATCGCATGGATGTTCTACCTGAGCTGGGTGCTGTCGGTGTTCATTCTGGTGGTGGGTCCGCTGATCGCGCTGCTGGTGCGCTTCGTGAGCGACCGGTTCCGCCGCTACAGCAGTCGCATCCAGGACTCCATGGGCGACGTGACCCGGGTTTCCGAGGAAGTCATCGCCGGCCACCGCGTGGTAAAGCTGTTTGGCGGCCTGGAACAGGAAACCGCGAATTTCGAGCGTGTCAACGAGCACAACCGCTATCTCAACATGAAGCTGGTGCTGGTGAATGCCGGTTCCAGCCCCATCATCCAGTTGCTGGCCGGCATCGGTATGGCGCTGGTGATCTACATCGCCACGCTGCCCACCGTGTTGCCGACGATTTCCGTGGGCACCTTCGGCTCGTTCCTGAGTGCCGTATTGTTGCTGATGGCGCCGCTCAAGCACCTCACCGACATCAACGCGCCG
>JAGWLP010000066.1 GCA_028864905.1 Gammaproteobacteria bacterium | reverse complement strand
CGTACCGAGGGCAACGGATCGCCTTCCTTGAGACTGCCCTCAAGGATCATGGACACTACCCGATCCCGCAATTGGCGGTAGATCGGCTGGTTGTCGCTCCATTTGGGATCCATGTGCCTCTCCGCTGCTGCTCTAGCGAACTAGAGCGCTATAGTCGAGCGTACCTTAACGGCCCAGCCCATCAAACACCAGCGCGTTGAGCGCATGTACCGCAGCGCCGGTATCGAGGTATTGCCCGGGAGAAAATGCGCCCAACGCCACCATCAACGAGCACACGGCTGTATCTTCTGTCGTGCCCGCTGTGGTCGAGCGTGCTCCGCCCGCCATTTGGATGGCGGCCACCTCGGCCAACTGCTCCGCGGTCGGCCGCACCACGATGGGCGTGAGCACCACGACGGTGGCCACCGGGCGGTTCACGCCGTTGGCCTCGGCGTAACGCCAGTCGGCCTCGCTGGGCGTGACCACGATCGCGCCAAGCTCGATGGGGTCGGCTGCAACCTTGGCCGGGGTCACCACGATCTTGGCCAGCTCGATGACCTGGGCCTTTGCTGCGGCGTGCCGGTGCAGATTCACGGCGCTGACCGCGGCAATCGCCGCGAGATTCGCGCCAATAACCAGCGTGAAAATCAACTTACCTGTAGTGCTCATGGCTGTTCTCCTTGCTTGCTCAAGCATCCGGCTCTGGCCGGAATCGTAGTGGTGTTGTAGATAACTATAACACTAAAAGATAAAAAAGCAAGTACCCAGGATGAAATATTTTCAGACAAGGTTTGTAGCGATAAAGTCTAAGGGATCAATAACTTACAAGTGACCTAAAGTCATCGGGCGGTGGCCGCTCCCCACGGCATCCATGCAAAATGACTGTGTTCCTGCGGCGGAGCCCTCATGAACCACATTGATAATCACCCACAGCAGGACCGCGCCAGCTCGGCAGGAATCGCGCCTGCCGGCCCCGGGGAACTCAGTGCCGCTGTTAGGGGACATGGCCGAAGCCTTGCTTCGCGGCAGGTTTGCGGCACCGACCAACGAAAAATGAGAAGCCTTGGGCGCCGCACCAGCGGCGGCCGCAGAAAGAGAAAAGCACAGTCGCCGCCGTGCGCCCGGTGTCGAATGCCGATGTGCATCCCGGTTTGCACGCGGCTGCGAGCACGTCTGGCGTCGGCCCGCCACTGATTCTCGGAACGCGCATTGCTGAGCTGGTCTGATGCAGCCGCGGGCCGGGTGATAAAATTTACACTTTCCGCTCAGTCGCGTGCCGCGTTCGCGGCGTATTTTTCTGTAATCCTGAGTAATTGGAGTTGCCCATGCCCGCCATGAAAAAACCCGTCCGCGTCGCCGTCACCGGTGCCGCCGGCCAGATTGGTTATCAACTCGTGTTCCGCATCGCCGCCGGCGACCTGTTCGGTCCCGGCCAGCCACTGATCCTGCAACTGCTGGAGCTACCGGTCGCCCAGGGCGCGCTGTCCGGCGTGGTCATGGAACTCAACGATTGCGCGTTCCCGCTGGTCGCGGGCATCGTGGCCACCGACAAGGCCGAAGTAGCGTTCAAGGACGCGGACTACGCCATCCTCGTGGGCGCGAAACCGCGCGGTGCCGGCATGGAGCGCAAGGACCTGCTGCTGGAAAACGCCAAAATCTTCTCCGCGCAGGGTAAGGCGCTGAACAGCGCCGCAAAGAAATCCGTCCGGGTGCTGGTCGTGGGCAATCCCGCAAACACCAACGCGCTGATTACGGCGGCAAACGCGCCGCGCATACCGGCGCGGAACATCACCTCGATGATGCGCCTCGACCAGAACCGCGCCATGTCGCAACTCGCCGCCAAAACCGGCGCGCACGTGAACGACGTGAAACGCCTGGTCATCTGGGGCAATCACTCCTCGACGCAATATCCCGACATCCATCAGGCCACCGTCAAGGGCAAACCCGCGCTCAAGCTCGTGGACGAAAACTGGGTGCAGAACGATTTCATTCCCACGGTGCAGCAGCGCGGCGCCGCGGTTATCAAGGCGCGCGGCGCGTCTTCGGCGGCTTCGGCCGCCGCGGCCGCCATCGACCACATGCGCGACTGGGTGCTGGGCAGCAAAAATCAGTGGGTCAGCATGGGCGTGTCGTCGGACGGCAACTACGGCATCAGCAAGGACATCATCTTTGGCTTCCCGGTGGTGTGCACCAAGGGCCAATGGAAGATCGTCAAGGGCCTCAAGCCCAACGAATTCTCGCGCGCACGCATGCAAGCAACGGAGAAGGAATTGCTGGAAGAGCGCGAGGGCGTGAAAGATCTGCTGAACGGTTGACGCCGTGCTGGCATTTCTCCAGTGGTGGATTCCGTGGGAGCCCTCGGCCATCGTGGTGGTGGTTTTCGCGGTGGCCGTGTGGCTCTATGCGCGCGGCCTGTGGCGTTCGCCGCTCACTGCACCGTGGCGGCGGCAACTGTTGTTCTGGGTGGGCATGCTGGTGCTCTACACCGGTCTGCATACTCACCTCGACTACTACGCCGAGCACGAGTTCTTCATCCACCGCATCCAGCACATCGGTCTGCATCACCTCGGACCGTTTCTGATCGCACTCGCCTATCCGGGCGTCACCATGCGGCGCGGACTGCCGCTGCGTTGGCGCCTGCGGCTGCGCGCGGGTCTGCGCTGGACGCCGGTGCGCTGGACGCTCAACGTGCTGCTGCATCCGCTGGTGGCGGCGGTGCTGTTCGTCGGCCTGATTTATCTGTGGCTGTGGCCGGCGGTGCACTTCGACGCCATGCTCGACTGGCGGCTGTACCACGTGATGAACTACAGCATGGCGGCCGACGGCATGCTGTTCTGGTGGTTGATTCTCGACCGGCGCACGTGCCCGCCAGCGCGCCTGTCCCCGGGCATGCGCGTGTTCCTGGCCCTGGTGGTGATCGCTCCGCAGATCGTGCTGGGCGCATACCTCAGCCTTGTCAACAAGGATTTGTACCCGATCTACAGCCTGTGCGGGCGGGCGTTCGCGGATATTTCGCCGCTGCTGGATCAGCACCTGGGCGGCCTGATTCTGTGGATTCCGAGTTCGATGATGAGCGTGCTGGCCGCGCTGATTGCCTTCAGCTATTGGTTGCGACTGGACGGCAAGGGACGGCTGCCGAAACGCAGAGCGCGGCGCGCGGCCTGGCGTGCGCGCGTGGTGGCGCAGACTCAGGGGCCGGAGGCGTTGGCGGGTCGCACCGGGAAGTCAGCCTGAAGCACGGCACCACCGGCAAAGTGCAAGTTGATTTTCACCGTGTCGCCGGGTTTGATGGCGTGGCGCGGTTCGCTCAGCATCAGGTGATAACCGCCCGGCGCAAGCGCCGCTTCTGCATGCGCAGGAATGTCCATGCCGGCAACCGCTTGCATCACGCTCGAGCCCTGCTCCAGCCGTGAGCGGTGCAGCATCACCATGTCGTAATCCGGGCTGTCTGCGCCGATGAGCCGCGCGTTCGCGTCCCCGTGGTTCACGATGACCGCGTAAGCAGCAGCGGGAAGATCTGCAGGCAGCCAGCGAATCCACGCGTGCTCGATCTGCAAGGCGGGTTTTGCCGGCGCCGTCGCAGGCGCCGCGGTAGCAGTGACAGACACGGCAACGACAAGCAGGGCCGGTATCACGCGCGCACAGAACAGCGCGGGTTTCACGTCTCCTGTTCCAGCAGCAACTGCAGGTCGTGCACCACGGTCGCTTGCGGATCGCCGGGTGTTGCCAGCAGGCGCGCACGGCCGTCACGGTCGAAGATGTAGATCGCCGAACTGTGACTGACCTCGTAGTCGCCGGAAGGCGTCTTCGGCGCCTCGCGTTCGTAGAATGCGCGATAACGCTTGGCGAGCGCCGCAATCTGGTCCTGGGTTCCGGTCAGACCCATGATGTGCGGATCGAATGCGGCCACGTACTGGCGCAGTACCGCGGGCGTATCGCGCTCGGGATCCACGCTGACGAACAGGAATTGCACGCCGTCGGCGGCTGTACCGAGCTGCTGCAGCACCTGATGCATGTGCGCCAAGGTCAGCGGGCACACATCGGGGCAATGCGTGTAGCCGAAATACAGCATCGTGACCTTGCCCCGGTAGGCCGCGGCCGTGACCGGCTGGTCGAGATCGTTGGTCAGCTTGAACCGGAGGTCCGGCAGATGCCCGCTCACGTTGGTGAGTTGCCACTGCGGCTGGGCCTGACAGGCGGCGAGCAGGGCCAGCACACCGGCCAACGCCGGCAAAAGCAGATGACGACGGCAAAGGCGATTCATATTCAATCGGCGAGATGACAATCCGAGTAAGTAGTCTCGCGCAGCGCGCCTGGCGCGGTAACCACGGCGCGCTACAACGTGCCTGCATTATATATATGTCACGGGGATCGTGACACGGCTAGGGGACGGAGCCTGCCTGAAAAGAAATGCAGCAGGCGTTGCTGGTGGCGCAGAACAATTGCCGCGTGCGTGAATGAGCCTGAACAAGCGCAAAAAAAGACCGCGGGTTTTACCCGCGGCCTTTTTGCGTCTCGGCGATTGCGTTTGCCTATGGCGCACTTCCATGCGTGGACTCGATGAACTTGGCACTTTTATCGTGCAGCTCCTTGAGCGAGGGAAGGTGCGCATACACCATGTGGCCAGAGTCATAAAACGCGTACTGGATGTTGCTCTGCAGCCTGGTCGGCATCGGCAGATGATGCATGGTGTAAACCGCCGCGTAGTAGGGCGTGGCCAGATCGAAATACCCCGAGTTCAGCAGCACCTTGAGATCCGGGTTGTAGATCATGGCCGAGGCCAAGTCCGGCATCACATTGGGCGTGAACGGCAGGGCAAACGGCGCCCCCGGCGGCTGGTGCTTGAAATCCCACTCGCCGAAGACGTTGATTTCCGGTTTGTAAACCATGTGCTCGCCGAACTTCAGGTCCTTGCGCACGTAGTCGTTGAACGCGGACACGTAGGCGGAACTGATGGCCGCGGACTGCGGGTCGTAGGCGGCCTCTTCGGCCAGCGGGTCCATGGCCGGACCGGAGAAGCGCGTGTCCAGCCGGCCGGTGAGATCATCGTTGTCGTTCAGCAACTCGTGCTCGAACTGGGGCCCGGTCACTCGCAGATTGGCTTTCAGCAGGTAACTCACCGGCAGGCCGGTATAGTTGTGCAACTGCTCCGCCATCTTCTGCCTGGCCGCCGGATCGAGCGTCGAACCCGCCTGCAGCGCCTTGGTGTAGTCGTTCATGGCGAACTGTTCCACCTGCGTGAGGAACGGCTGCAGCTCCGCCGGTGGGTTGGGCAGCTTGTGGTGATACCAAGCGGTCGCCGCGAAGGTCGGCAGCATCATTGCATACGGCAGGTCCACGCCCGGATTGATCTGCGGAAAATCCGCGTTCAGATCGAAGTTGAGAATTGCCGACAACAGGATCACGCCGTTCAGGTCCACATCGTCGTTGGTCTCGAGATCGTTGGCGAGCACCGCCGAGCGTGTGGTGCCGTAAGACTCGCCGAACAGATACTTGGGCGAATTCCAGCGGCCGTACTGCGACAGAAACCGCGTCACGAACTGCGCGAAGGTGCGGGCGTCCTGATCCACGCCGTAGAAATCCTTGCCGCTGCCCTCGCCGCCCTCGTCTTTGCCGAGAATGCGTGAAAAGCCGGTGCCCATGGCGTCAATGAACACTTCGTCGGTGGCATCCAGCAGGCTGTACTGGTTGTTCACCAGTTGATAGGGCGCGGCCGGGGTATGGGTGTGATCCTCGGTAACCACGCGGCGCGGGCCGAAGGCACCCATGTGCAGCCACACCGTCGAGGAACCGGGGCCGCCGTTATAGAAGAAAGTCACCGGCCGGTTGGCGGCATCTGCGCCCTCTTTGAAATACGCAATGTAGAACATGCTGCCGGTCGGCTTGTCGTCCTTGTTCTTGAGAATAATGGTGCCGGCCACCGCCTTGTAATGGATAGTCTGGCCTTCAACCGTCACCGTGCCGGTGGTGGTGGATTCCTGCGGTGTGGCCGAGGCCGCACCGGTGGGTGCTGCCGGTGGGGCGGCGGGCTTGTCGGCCGCGAAGGCCGGCAAAACCAGTGCACACAGGACCAGTACGGTCAGCAAGCGGGATGTTTTCACGGGGAATCTCCTCAAGGAATTATTTTGATTCGGCAACACCGATGCAATCAGGACACCGTATCCGGCGTTTGGTTCCGTGCCGGCTGCTGAAAGAGCGCGCAGCCTACGCCCAATAACCTGTGCCCGTCCAGCCGGAATGGCCGGAGTGCGACGGGATGCGGACGGAATCGGCCGGGAGTACATTGCGCGCGTCTCCAACGCCGAGGACATGCCCATGAGTCGCCGTGCCCGGTTCTTTGGAATATTGAGCGTGGTGGCCGTAGCCGCCTTTATCCAACTGGCATTCTTCAACACCCACGCCGGATTGCCGGTGGGCATCACGCACCGGGGCTCGGCCATTTACGTGCGCGCACTGGGAGGCATGCCGCTTGCGGCCGGGCTTCAAGTCGGAGATCAACTGGAAATAAAACAGATGACTCCGGCAGCACGCGCGGCGGTGTTGTTGAGCGAATCCATCAAGGCGGGGCTGACTTACGATGTTGTGGTGAGTCGCGGAAACCGGATATTGACGGTGCCGGTAACCAGCCAAGCGCCACCGCAAACCGCGTTCAACCCTGTCAATCAAGTTCTGGCTTATGTGTTGATGTTCGCTTTCCTGGTGCTGGGGCTGCTGGCGTTATGGCGCGGCAGGAATCTGGCCGCCTGGGGCCTGGGGTTGATGTCTTTGAATGTCATCATCCTCAATGGCCTGCGCAACATTCCGGTTTCCGCCAGCGCCGCCGTTGCTCTGGATATTTTAGCCAATTGCATTATCGCCGAGCTTTTATTGACCGGCTTGTATCTCATGGCCTATGCCGTCGTGGCAAAAGGATTGAAACCCGCGTTGAAACACGCGTTCACCTGGATATTTGCCATTTCAATCGCCCTGCTTGTGGTGTTGTCCTGCGCTCGCACACTGGGGATCGTGTACCTCGCCTGGAACGGCGTGTCGGCATTGGTACTGCCAGCGATCAGCGTATGGTTGGGCATGATTTCATTCCTGATGCTGCTGCTGGGCTACACGCGTGCGGGCGCTGAACAGCGGTTGCGCATCCGCTGGATTCTGGCCAGTACTGGAATGATATTGCTGGCGGTCGTGTTGACTTACATTGCAATCCAGTCGAGCAACCCGGTTTCCGCTACCGCGTTCGCTATCCTGAGTGAGATTGCGTTTCTGTTGGCCGTAGCGGGCTACGGCTATGCGTTGCTGCGCCACCGTCTGGTGGACGTGCGCATCGTGCTGAACCGCACGCTGGTGTACGGCATGATCACCGCCATCGTGGTGGGCGTGTTCGCCGCCATCAATGCGGTAGTGGAGCGCGAAACGCTGGGCCAAGGCGCAAGCCTGATCCTGGAACTCATTGTGCCGCTGGCGCTCGGCATCGTGCTCGGCAGCCTGCGCAAATACCTCGACGCCTATATCAATCGTCTGGTGTTCCGCCGTCAGTACCGCGCCGAGCAGGCGCTCAACGACTTCGCGCGCACCTGTGGCTTCATCGAGCAGCCGGAACACCTGCTGGACCTGACGGCGCAACAGGTCTTCGAGCACAGCCATGCGCAGAGCGTGGCTTTGTACGAACGGCAAGCGCTGGGTTATGTACGCGTGCGCCAACGTGGGGCAGCCGAATTTCCGCAGCAGGTGGGAGTAGATGATCTGGCGTTTGTACAGCTGCGCGCCGGCGACCACGAAGCTGATTTGCATGAAATGACGAGCGCGCTCGGAAAAGGCGGCTACGTATTTTCCATGGCGGTGCGCGGCAAGCTCATCGGTGCGCTGGTCTGCGGCCCGCGGCCGGCGGAACAGTACACCGCCGACGAACGCGCACTGCTGTTCCACGTGGCCCAGCAGGCGGGCGCGGCACTGCACGCGCTGCGCAGCCGCGAACATGAAAACTTCGTGGACTCGGTGGCGCGCGGGTCGCTGGACGGTGCGAGCGCGCGTGAACGTGCCCGCCAACTGGTAGCGGCTTGGCAAATAGCCTGAATTTCGATGTTTATTTGTGGGAGCGGTCTTCCTTGTGGGAGTGGCCGTCCCGGCCACGATTCCAAAGTCCTCGCGACGGGGACCGTCGCTCCCACAATATGACTTTCACAATAGGAACAGCGGAGTAGGAGCCATGCCGCGCATCAAAATTGAACTACCGGAGCACTTTGCGTTCCAAACCGAACTCGGCGTGCGCGTCGGAGACCTCAACTACGGCAACCATCTGGGCAACGACTCGGTGCTCACGCTGATGCACGAAGCACGCCGGCGTTTCCTGGCGTCGCTGGGCATCGAGGAAATCGGTGCCGACGGCATCGGTTTCGTGATTGCCGACGCAGCCATCGTTTATCGGGCGCAGGCGTTCTTCGGCGACCGGCTGCGCATCGAAGTCGCGGCGGGAGAATTCGCGAGCCGCGGCTGTGATTTTTACTATCGCGTCAGCCACGTGGCCGATAAACGCACGGTCGCGGAAGCCAAAACCGGCGCGGTGTGTTTCGATTTCCGCGCGCAGAAGGCCGTGGCGTTCCCGCCGGCCACGCTCGCCAAACTGCGGGCGCGCATGCCGCACTGACCGCTATTAACGGCGCCACGGCGCTGGGGTATAGTTTTGCGACTCTAGGAATCGGCCTACCGCCGCCATTCAACAACAAGCAGGGATTCCCGTGTCCGCCGCCATTGCCATCCTCTGGATCATCGTCTTCATCGCCTACAGCCTGACGATCCTGTACGTGCGCAGTTCGCTGCTGGTAGCCACCGGCCTGTATCTGCTGTACCTGATCGTGTACACGCTCATCGGCACCGGCCCGGACTGGCTGACGCTCTTGTTCTGGATCATCTTCCTGGCGATTGCGATCCCGCTGAATATAAAGGAACTGCGCCGGCAATGGATCAGCCGGCCGTTGCTGGACATATTCCGCAAAGTCATGCCGGAGATGTCGGAAACCGAGGCCGCGGCACTCGAAGCCGGCACGGTGTGGTGGGACGGGGAACTGTTCAGCGGCAAGCCCAACTGGAAGAAGCTGCTGGACAC
>JAGWLP010000065.1 GCA_028864905.1 Gammaproteobacteria bacterium | reverse complement strand
TGCGCCGTTGAAATCCACGCGCTTGCCGGCGGAACGCTCGCTGGCCAGCGCATATACGCGACCGAAGGGAAAGTTCCGTTCCGCCAGGATTTCCAGCATGGCGGCGCCCACGGCGCCGGTGGCTCCCACCACCGCCACGTCAAAAGTCTTCACGGATTCTCCGGCGAAATTCACTGTGTTTTGCGCGCGGGATTTTAGCGTGTTTTCGCTGCAAGCGGCGCGAGCGGCGGCGTCACATCGGCATTCTGGGCGCGCTGGCGCAGCGCATGATCCATGAGCACCAGCGCCAGCATGGCCTCGACGATGGGCACGGCGCGAATGCCGACGCAGGGGTCATGCCGGCCGTGCACGCTGATCTCCGCCGCCTCGCCATGCACATTGATGGTACGCGCTGGCAGCCGCAGACTCGAAGTGGGTTTTACGGCCACGTTTACCACGATGTCCTGACCGCTGGAAATGCCACCGAGTATTCCGCCCGCGTTGTTGGACAGGAAACCCTGCGGCGTCATCGGGTCGCGGTGTTCGCTGCCTTTCTGCGTGACGGCGGCAAAGCCCGCGCCGATTTCCACGCCTTTGACGGCATTGATGCCCATCATCGCACCTGCGATGTCGGCGTCCAGTTTGTCAAACACCGGTTCGCCCCAGCCGGGAGGCACGCCAGCGGCGGTCACGGTGATGCGTGCACCCGCGGAATCGCCGGACTTGCGCAGCGCGTCCATGAACTCTTCGAGTTCCGGCACGCGCGCGGGATCGGCGCAGAAAAACGGATTGGTATCCATCGCCGCCAGATCCGTGGCCGCGAGCGTCAGCGGACCGAGTTGCGCGAGCCAGGCACGGATGGTGATGCCATAGCGCTCGCGCAGATACTTGCGCGCGATGGCGCCGGCCGCCACGCGCATCGCGGTCTCGCGTGCCGATGCCCGCCCGCCGCCGCGCCAGTCGCGCCGGCCGTATTTCATCAGATAGGTGTAGTCGGCGTGACCCGGCCGGAATTGTTCCTTGATGGCTTCGTAGTCCGTGGGTTTCTGATCGGTATTCCTTATAAGCAGGCCGATGGGCGTGCCGGTGGTGCGCCCGTCAAACACGCCCGACAGGATCTCCACCGCATCGGCTTCATGCCGCTGCGAGGTGTGCCGCGAAGTCCCGCTGCGTCGCCGGTCCACGTCGTGCTGGATGTCGGCGGCGCTCAGTTCCAGGCCCGGTGGACAGCCGTCCACGATGCAACCGAGCGCGGGCCCGTGGCTCTCGCCAAAGCTGGTGACGACAAACGATTTGCCGAAACTGTTGCCTGACACGCTAAGCCCGCTTTTTCTGCTTGGCGATCGCGGCCACTTGTGCCGCATCCAGCACAAACACCTCCGCGTGCCCGCGCTGAAATTCCAGCCAGGTGAACGGCACTGCGGGATACGCCTGCTCGAGCGCCCAGCGGCTGTTGCCCACCTCCACCACCAGAATGCCGCCCGGCGCCAGGTATTCAGGCGCGCCCGCAAGGATGCGGCGCACGACATCAAGACCGTCCACGCCCGCGCTCAGACCCACGGCGGGCTCGGCCCGATGCTCCTCGGGAAGAGTCGCCATGTCCTCGGCATCCACATACGGCGGATTGCTGACGATGATGTCATAGCGCGCCGCCGGTAGGCCCTGAAAAACGTCCGCGCGGTGCAGCGTCACCTGGCCGCGTACGTGCAGCTTATCCACGTTGATGCGCGCCACTTCCAGCGCATCATCGGAAATATCGCTGGCGTCCACCTGCGCTTCCGGGAACACGCACGTGCACGCAATGGCGATGCAGCCGCTGCCGGTACACAGATCCAGCACGCGCCGCACACGTTCGGATTCGATCCACGGCTCGAAACCCTTCTCGATCAATTCTGCAATGGGCGAACGCGGCACCAGCACGCGCTCATCCACGTAGAAATCCAGTCCTGCGAAACGTGCGTGCCGCGTGATATAGGCACTGGGCTTGCGGGTCTCCAGCCGCGCACACAGCAAGGCATACACGGCACGTTTTTCCGCCGCGGTCAGCCGGGTTTCCAGCAGCCATGGCGGAATGTCGTGATCGAGATTGACGCCGTGCAGCACCAGGTTCAGCGCCTCGTCCACGGCGTTGCTGTTGCCGTGACCGAAATGCAATTGCGCCTGGTTGAATGCACTCGCACCCCAGCGGACAAAATCCGCCAGCGTGTGCAGCTTGCTGCTGATCTCCTCGAATTGCTCCACTGCAGGCTCCCGCGAATCCGCGCGTATCATAATCGAAATGCCGGCATGCGAAGTTTGCGTGGCATAATTTCCGCATTCCCGGCCGCAGTGCCGTTGGAGCCTCAGGTATTCCATATGCCATGCGGTTCGGACGGTTGCCTATGATTCCATTGCATATGGCCAATGACTACCGCATCATTCTTACCCAGCGTGGAGAATGCTGATGCGACATCGCCGGATATTTGTGGGATTGCTGCTGTTGCTGGCTGCGGGCGGCGCGCTTGCCGATGGGCCGTCAGTCAATGCCAGCCATGTCTGGATACGCGAGGCTCCGCCAGGCACCGAGGTCATGGCCGGTTACCTGACGCTCACCAATCGGACCCGCCACGCGCTTGCGCTGAACGGAATCACCAGCCCGGATTTTGGCGAGGTCAGGTTGCAGAACGGCACGCAAGCCGTGAAAGCATTGACGCTGCCCACGCATGCCAGCGTGACGCTCGGTGCGGGTGGCGATCACCTCGTGCTCATGCGCCCGGCCAGAACTTTCCACGTCGGCGACTTCGTCACGCTGACCATTACATTCTCGGACGGTTCTTCCCTGGCCATCTTGGCGCCGGTGCGCCGCAACCCACCGCCAAGCTGACGGCACGCGCGTGGCGACCGGAGCCCGGTTGGCAGATTGGCTCAGATCCGCTTGGCAATATCCGTTGCCACAACACGGGGTTTCGCGCTTCACCCACTGGCTGACCCGGCTCGAGCATGCCGGAATCAAGCACTGGTTGATCCGCGCGTTCATGCGGCGCTTCGGCGTGGACCTGAGTGAGGCTGCGGTTTCCGATATCACCGTCTATGCGACGTTCAATGCGTTTTTCACGCGTGCACTGCGCACCGGCGCGCGCCCGGTGACAGCCGAAACCGATGCCATTGCCTGTCCTGTGGACGGCACGTTGAGCCAGCTCGGGACCATCACCGGTGAGCGTGCCGTGCAGGCCAAAGACCGGAGTTTCAGTGTGACCGAGTTGCTGGGCGGTGACGCCGTGGTGGCGAGAAAATTCGCCGCTGGCGCATTCATGACGCTCTATCTCTCGCCCAAGGACTATCACCGTGTGCACATGCCCGTGGATGGCACTCTGTTGCGCATGTTGCATGTGCCGGGCCGGCTGTTCAGCGTCAATCCAGCGACCACGCGCACCGTGCCCAGATTGTTCGCGCGCAACGAGCGCGTCGCCATGATCTTCGACACGGTGGTCGGCCCCATGGCCGTGGTCATGGTGGGCGCCCTCAACGTCGGCAGCATTGAGACGGTGTGGGCCGGAGAAATCACCCCGCCACGCGGCTCCGTGCTGCGCTCTTGGGACTATCTCGACAACCGGCTGGAACTGGCCAAAGGCGCGGAACTGGGACGCTTCAACATGGGCTCCACGGTAATTCTGCTGTTCACCTCTGGGCGCGTGCGTTGGGAGACCGAACTGGCGCCGGGCAATAACGTCCGCATGGGGCAGCGCATCGGAACGCTGTTATAAGCGATTATTTTGCAGGAGCGGTCTCCAGGTCGCGATGACTTTTAGCAGCGGCGCCTTGCCGCGATTTTCTGGAATCGCGGTCTGGTGACCGCTCCTGCCAGGAAGATTGCATGCCCGGCATGCCTCAACCGGTCAAACTGCGCCGAGAAATGTCTCCGCCAGTTTTTCCAACCCCGCGCGATCTTCCTCGTCAAACCGTGACAGTCTGGGGCTGTCAATATCCAGCACGCCCAGCATTTTGTGGTTCTTGATCAGCGGCACCGCAATTTCGGACAGCGAAGTGCCGTCGCAGAATATGTGACCGGGAAATTGGTTCACGTCCGGCACCACGATGGATGTGCGTTGCTGCGCCACTTTTCCGCACACGCCTTTCCCCAGGGTAATGCGCACGCACGCCGGTTTGCCCTGGAACGGGCCGACCACCAGCTCACCGTCCTTGAGGAAATAAAAACCCGCCCAATTCACGTCCGGAAGGTTGGAATACAGCAACGCGCAGAAATTCGCGGCGTTGGCAATCAGGTCACGCTCGCCGTGCAGCAGACCCTGCGCCTGCTGCACCAGCTCCGCGTACAGCGCGGGTTTGTCTTTTACAGTAATGCGCTTGAGTTCAAACATGCCGGTTCCGGATTGCAAGCGATTGCACGACGGCTATTCTACGCCGCACAATGGGTGCGTGCGTTTCCGGTAGGCCTCGCGTTGCCCTATCTGCTGTTATCGGATCTGGTGGTCGTCATCCACTTCGCCTTCGTGATCTTCGTGGTCGCGGGTGGATTGTTGCTGTGGCTGCGCTGGTGGCTGGCATTCCTGCACCTGCCGGCCATCGTCTGGGGCGCGCTCGTGGAGTTCACCCGCTGGATCTGTCCGCTTACCTACCTCGAAGATGCGCTGCGCGAGCGCGCGGGCCTGGCCGCCTACCGCGGCGATTTCGTGACCCATTACCTCATGCCCATCCTGTATCCGGCCCACCTAAGCGCACATATCCAATTGGCACTGGGCAGTCTGGTCATCGTCATCAACGTGGTGATTTATGCAGCGCTGCTGAGCCACTGGCGGAAAATCAGGCGCGGCTCGACGGGAACGCGATGACTTCATCCAGGGATTGCGCGCCCGCCGCCAGCATCAGCACGCGGTCCAAGCCGAGCGCCACACCCGCGCAATCCGGCAGCCCAGACTCCAGGGCCGCGAGCAGGTTTTCATCGGGCGGCACCTCCGGCAAACCGTGGCTGCGCCGATAATCACCGTCCGCCAGAAAGCGCCGGCGCTGTTCAGCGGCATCCAGCAGTTCGTGAAAGCCATTGGCGAGTTCGATGCCATGAAAGAACGCCTCGAAACGTTCCGCCACGGCGGGATCGCCCGCGCGCACGCGCGCCAGCGCCGCCTGACTCGCGGGATAGTCATATATGAAGGCCAAGCCTCGCCGGCCCAGTTTGGGATAAACCAGTTCGCCCGCCACCAGATCCAGCCAGCCGTCGTGGTCCAGGTCACCCTCTGAAGGAATGTGCCGGCCGGAATCCTGCAGCACTCGCATGCAGTCCTGTTTTCCGTAATTGAATGGATCCAGACCGGCATGCCGCTGAAACGCTTCACGATAGGTCAGGTATTCAGCCGCGGACGATGCATCCGGCAGCAGCTCGGCCAGCAGTTCATGAACTTCATGCATCAGGCGGTGCGGGTCAAAGCCCAGCCGGTACCATTCAATCAGAGTGAATTCGGGATTGTGCAGGCGGCCCGCTTCGCCCTCGCGAAACACCTTGCAGAGCTGCCAGATGTCACCCGCGCCTGCCGCCAGCAGGCGCTTCATGGGAAATTCCGGCGAGGTGTGCAGATAAAAATTGCCGCCGCGTGCACTCGCGACGCGAAAACTGGCCAGATGCTGATCCGTGGCCGCGGCCCGCGACAGTGCCGGGGTATCCACCTCCAGTACTCCGCGCAGTTCGAAGAACGTCCGGATTTTTTTCAGCAGCTCGGCGCGCAGCCGGAGACTGGCCAGAGCGGCCGTCGGCTGCCAGTGGTCTCCCCCTTTTGCAAAGGGGGATTGAGGGGGATTTTGAACCTTCAGAAAATCCTCCCCGACCCTCCTTTTCCAAAGGAGGGAATGGATATTGACTGCAAACCAATTGCTCTCATCAGACAAAAATGGCCAACGGCAAGTCTATTCCTTCACGCGTGCGGAATACTTGCCGGTGCGCGTATCCACCTTGATGATTTCACCTTCGTTCACGAACAGCGGTACCTGTACCGTGGCGCCGGTTTCCACCGTCGCCGGCTTGGTGGCGCCGCTCACGGTGTCGCCGCGCACGCCCGGCTCGCAGTGGGTGATCTTGAGCGTGGCGAACACTGGCGCCTGCACCGACAGCGGCCGGCCGTTCCACAGGGTAATGATGCACACCTCCTCGCCCTTGAGCCACTTGCCGGCGTCGCCCATGGCGGCCTTGTCGGCCGCGAGCTGCTCGTAGTTTTCCGGGTTCATGAAATGCCACATTTCGCCGTCGTTGTAGAGATACTGGAATTCCATGTCGCTGACGTCCGCCGCTTCCATCGTGTCACCGGACTTGAAATTGCGGTCCAGTATCTTGCCGGTGCGCAGGTTGCGGATTTTGACGCGGTTGAAGGCCTGGCCCTTGCCGGGTTTGACGAATTCGTTTTCCACGATGTTGTACGGGTCGCCGTCCATGATGATCTTGAGGCCGGCCCTGAATTCGCTGGTGCTGTAGCTTGCCATTTTTTTTCCGCCAAACTGAGTGCAAAATGACGGCCCGTGCCGCCCCAAAGGGGCGCCATCATACAACCAACGCCTCCCCAGAGGCAGTCTCCCGGAACCGGATTACACTCATGGCTTCCCAATGGCAGAATGAACTCGCCGATGCGGTCAGCGATCCGGCCGAATTGCTGCGCCTGCTGGAACTGGATACATCGCTGCTGGAACCGGCGCGCGCTGCAAGCCGCGAATTCCCGCTGCGCGTGCCGCGCAGTTTCGTGGCGCGCATGCGCAAGCGCGATCCCTTCGATCCGCTGCTGCGCCAGGTACTGCCGTTGGGCACGGAACTGGAACCGCAACCCGGCTTTATCCACGACGCGGTGGGCGATATGCCGAGCCGCGCCGCACCCGGCGTGCTGCACAAATATCACGGCCGCGTGCTGCTGATTGCCACTGGCGC
Organism: Gammaproteobacteria bacterium; assembly: GCA_028864905.1. Taxonomy (GTDB): domain Bacteria; phylum Pseudomonadota; class Gammaproteobacteria; order Natronospirales; family REEB76; genus REEB76. The sequence goes on along the minus strand of JAGWLP010000065.1, from coordinate 2,238 downwards.
CTGCGCGGTCAACTGCCGGTATTGCTTCCGGCGCCACTTCCCCTACGCTGAAGAAAGCGCGCGCACCGCAGGCTGGCAGCCCGCACTCCAATATATAAGGAGTGATGCCGGCATTTCGGAAGTCATCCTAAGCGGCGGCGACCCGTTATCCCTGAGCGACCGGATATTGGCGGACTTGGTGTCACGCCTGCAGGAGATTCCGCAGCTGCGCACCCTGCGCATCCATACCCGTCAGCCGATCGTGTTGCCTGCGCGCGTGGACGCGGAGCTGCTGTCCTGGTTACGCAACTGCCGCTTGCGCAAGGTCGTAGTGGTGCACGTGAATCACGCGCACGAGCTGAATGCCGAGGTAATCGAGGCCTTGGCGAAATTGCATGGCGCTGGCGCGACGCTGTTCAATCAGTCGGTGTTGCTCAGAGGCGTCAACGACTCGGCCGAGGTGCTGGCCGAGTTGTCGCAGCAACTGTTCACGGCGCGGGTTATCCCCTACTATCTGCACATGCTGGATCGCGTGCGGGGGGCCGCCCATTTTGACGTGCCGGACAGCCAGGCCCGGGAAATCGTGCGTGGACTGCGGGCGCGGCTGCCGGGTTATCTGGTGCCGCGGCTGGTGCGCGAGGTCCCTGGCGCCCCTGCCAAGATGCCAGTGACCGCCTTTTGACCGCCGGCGTGCACTCGGTTGTCATAACGCTTAAACTTTTGCTGTCCCCTGCGCCTGAGAATTGAGGACTGCGCCTTGTCGCCACGGAACGCACTGCCCGTCCTGATTGTTACCGCTTCCCAAAATGAAGCGGAGCAGCTCAACAGCACGCTGCGCAAGGCCGGCTATCCGGTAAAACCGCTGTGGGCGGCGGACATGGAGAGCGCGGAAAAAAGCGTCAAGGCACAGCGTCCCGATCTGATTCTTTGCTCCATGAGTGTGCCGGGCGCTTCTTTCAAGGATGTCGTCAAGCTGCGCGACATGTCACTGCCCAACGTACCGGTGATCGCGCTCAGCGACACCACTCAGCCGGAACTGGTGGCGGAAATCATCGACAGCGGTGCACGCGATCTGGTGTCCGTCGAGCAGCCCGAACACGTGCGCGCAGTGGTGTCACGCGAACTCGAAGTGCTGACGCTGGCGCGCGAACTGGAACAAAAAGGCCTGACCCTCAAGGAATACGAACAGCGCATCAACCTCGTGATGCGCGATACCAAGAATGCCATCGCCTACGTAAGCGACGGCATCCTGGTGAACGTGAACCCCGCGTTCCTCGAACTCTTCGGTTACAACTCCAGCGGACAGATCGTGGGCCAGCCGGTGCTGGAACTTTTCGCAGGCGAGGCCCAGACAGCACTCAAAGACGCGCTCAAACTGGCTGGCAAGCGCCACGCCGTCAAACCGCTGCCTCTGCACGCCAAACATGCCGCCGGCAAGGCGCTGAAAATCACGCTGCAGATTGCGAACGCGGAATTCGACGGCGAACCGGCACTGGAACTTTCCGTGCGCAATGAGAGCAAAGATAGCGGCGCGCAGGCCCAGGCACCGGGCCAGTCCCACGCGCAGGCGCAGATCGATCTGCTTACCCAGAAGCTCGCGGCCAGCGTGCAGCAGCTCACCGCTGCGCGCAACCTGGACCTGCTAACCGGCTTCATCAACCGCGTGCACTTCATTGAAGTGCTGCGCCAGGAGCTGGCCAAGAACAAGGGCCCGGCACTGTCCGCACTCTTGTACATCAAACCCAACCAGTTTTCGCAGGTCACCGACAAAGTTGGCATGATTGCCAGCGACGGCATAATCAAGGGCCTGGCGGATCTGGTGCGCTCCAGTATTGCTCACGATGACATCGTGGCGCGCTTCGGCGGCACCGATTTTTCGGTCATCATGACCCGTCCCAAACTCAAAGACATCACGGATGCAGCGGAGAAACTCCACGTTGCCGTCGGCGCGCGCATCTTCGAGTCCATGGGCAAATCCACCAGCATGAGCTGCAGTATCGGCTACGTGATGCTGGACGAGCACAACCGTGATGCCGAGCAGGCACTGATGCACGCCAAAGAAGCGCACACCAAGGCCAGCCTGGCCGAGGGCGGTTCCGTGGCCGCCTGGGCGCCCGCCAAGGTGGATGCACAAGGCCAAGCCACCGATACCGAATGGAAACGCCGCATCATCGAGGCGCTCAAGACCAACCGCTTCATGCTGGCGTACCAGTCCATCGCCAGCCTGACGGGCGACGCCACCGAAGCGTTGGACATGCT
>JAGWLP010000005.1 GCA_028864905.1 Gammaproteobacteria bacterium | reverse complement strand
TCATATTCAATTCCCTCTCCCCTCATAAAGGGGAGAAGGGCCAAAGTGACACTACGTGCTCTTTTCCGCCGGCAAACGCAGACGGATATGCAATTCCTTGAGTTGCGCTTCGCCGACGGCACCGGGCGCGTCGGTGAGCGGATCGTAGGCGGTCTGGGTCTTGGGAAAGGCAATGACTTCGCGGATGTTGGGCGCGCCCGACATGAGCATGGCGATGCGATCCAGGCCGAAGGCGATGCCGCCGTGGGGCGGCGCGCCGTATTTCAGCGCTTCCAGCAGGAAGCCGAATTTTTCCTGCGCTTCTTCCGGGCCGATGTTGAGCAGGCCGAACACCGCCGACTGCATCTCGTTGCGGTGAATGCGCACCGAGCCGCCGCCGATCTCGGAGCCGTTGAGCACCATGTCGTAGGCGCGCGCCACGGCGTGTGCGGGATCGCTCTTGAGCTTTTCGATGCTGTCCACGCGCGGTGCGGTGAACGGATGGTGCATCGCCACCCAGCGCTTGGCTTCTGCGTCGTACTCGAACATCGGGAAATCCGTCACCCACAGCGGCCGCCAGACATTTTCCGCGAGACCGCGATCCTGACCGAGTTTTAGCCGCAGCGCACCGAGCGCATCGTTGACCACTTTGATTTTGTCCGCGCCGAAAAAAATCACATCGTTGTTCCCGGCGCCGGTACGCTTCAGGATGCCAGCCAGCGCGTCGTCGGACAGGAACTTGATGATGGGTGACTGCAGTCCCTCGCGGCCCTTGGCGATGTCATTCACCTTTATATAGGCGAGTCCCTTGGCGCCGTAGCGCGCCACGAACGCGGTACACTCGTCAATCTCGCTGCGCGCGAGTGTGCCGCCGTCCGGCAGGCGCAGGGCGGCCACACGGCCGTCGGGGTCCTTCGCGGGGCCGGCGAACACCTTGAACTCGCAGTCCCTGACCAGATCCGCGACGTCCACCAGCTCCAGCGGAATACGCAGGTCCGGCTTGTCGGAACCGTAGCGGCGCATGGCCTCCGCATAGGTGAGACGCGGGAAGGGATCCGGCAGCTCCACGTTCAGCACGCGCTTGAACAGGTCACGGATCAGCCCTTCCATGATACGGGTGATGCCCTGCTCGTCGAGGAACGAGGTCTCGATGTCGAGCTGGGTAAACTCCGGCTGGCGGTCAGCGCGCAGGTCCTCGTCACGGAAGCAGCGCACGATCTGGTAATAACGGTCCATGCCCGACATCATCAGCAGTTGCTTGAAAAGCTGCGGCGACTGCGGCAACGCGAAGAATTTGCCGGGATGCGTACGGCTCGGCACCAGATAGTCGCGCGCGCCCTCGGGCGTGGCGCGCGTCAGCATCGGAGTTTCGAATTCAATGAAACCCTGCGCATCCAGATAACTGCGCAGGGTGCGCGCGATTGCGGCGCGCATCTTCAGGCGCTGCTGCATGACCGGGCGACGTAAATCCACATAGCGGTACTTGAGGCGCCGCTCTTCGTTGACATCTTCCTCATCCAGCATGAACGGCGGGGTTTCCGCGCGGTTGAGGATTTCCATTTCCTGCGCCAGTATTTCCACCTTGCCGCTAGACAGGTTGGAGTTTTCCGTGCCCTTGGGGCGGTGGCGGACCTTGCCTTTGACGCTCACTACAAACTCGCTGCGCAGGTGTTCGGCGTCGGCGAACATCGCCGCGCGGTCGGGATCGAATACCACCTGCACCAGACCCTCGCGGTCGCGCAGATCCACGAAGATCACGCCACCGTGGTCGCGGCGACGGTGCACCCAGCCAGCCAAGGTGACTTCCCGGTCGAGCAGCGATTCGTTGACTTGCCCGCAATAGTGACTGCGCATTCCGGAATTCCCGCTATTTCAAAAAACTAAATAACCACCACCTACAAGGTGAAGGTTATCCCTTGTCGGATGGAAACCGACTTTAATTCTCCCTCTCCTGCCAGCGGGAGAGGGCGGGGGTGAGGGTGGAGCAATTTGATCACCCCTCACCCTCCCCTCTCCCCTCGACGGGGAGAGGGGTATAAATACATGATCACGGAGCACGCGGAGATCGTGCTTTATAAGGCGCGGCATGTTACGGAGCGGAGCGCCCGCGTGCAATAGCCGCAGCGGCTTTTGCCGCTGCGATGCGCGGATACGGCGGCACGATCACGCCCAGCGAGACGATCATCTTGAAGGCTTCATCCACGGTCATCTCCAGTTCGATCACGTCCTCGGGCGGCACCAGAATCAGGAAGCCAGAGGTGGGATTGGGCGTGGTGGGAATGAATACGCTGATCAGCGGACTCGGCGCCTTGACCGCGACTTCGCCGAGACTGTCGCTGGTCAGGAACGCCAGGCTCCAGGTGTCCTTGTGCGGATAACGGATCAGCACCACCTTGCGGAAGGCCTTGCCCTTGTTGGAAAACATGGTGTCGGAAATCTGCTTGACGGTGCTGTAGATGGAACGCACCAGCGGGATGTGCTCCAGCAGGTCAACGCCCAGGCCAAGCAGGAAGCGGCCGAAGAAATTGCTGGCCAGCAGACCCGTGACAAACAGCACGATCACGATAACGATGATGCCGATGATGGCGCTCAACCCGGGGATGTGGAAACCAATCAGGTGGTCGGGCTGCCAGGCGACCGGCAACAGGGTCACCAGTCCCGAAAGATAGCCGGCAAAAAACTTGATGATGAAAATGGTGACACCCAAGGGCACCCACGCCAGCAAACCCGCAATCAGGTAGCGGCGGATAATGCTTTTGTGCGGACGCTTGGTGACTGGATCGTCGGCCATGAATATGCTTCAGGATGACGCGGACGAGGCCGCTTTCCTGGTCCCGGGCTTTTTGTCGCTCTTTGGCTTGTCGGTCTTGGGCTTATCGCTTTTCGCCGCGGCGGTTTCCGCGGGCTTTTTTTCGGTCTTGTCGGCCGCCGGCTTGTCGCCGCCATCCAGCACGTTGTGCCGGTGCGCGGACTTGAAATCGGTCTCGTACCAGCCGCTGCCCTTGAGACGGAACCCGGCCGCGGACACCAATTTGCGCAAGGCCGGCTTGCCGCAGTTCGGACATTGCGTGAGCGCCGGCTCGCTGATCTTCTGCAGCGCGTCCAGATGGTGGCCGCAGGCGCGGCACTGGTACTCATATATAGGCATGGCAATCCCGTTGAAATCCCCGGGGAACTGCCCCATGTATGGGGCTTGCGCGCGCGGTCTCAAGCCCTTGTTCGCGGGCGGCGAGCGCGTGTCATTATAACTGCACCTCTCCCGGTTCCCGGCACTCGCATGACATCGGCCCCGAAGCAAAATCACACCCTGCGCGCGCTGCTGCCGTTTATCTGGGAATTCCGCGGCCGCGCCATGCTGGCACTGGCCTTCCTGGTGATCGCCAAAATCGCCACCGTGCTGATTCCCGTGGCCCTGAAGCACCTGGTGGACGACCTGAATCCCGTGCACCACACGGCGCTGGTGCTGCCGCTCGCCCTGCTCATCGGCTACGGCGCGCTGCGCTTCGCCAGCACCCTGTTCGGCGAACTGCGCGACCTGGTATTCGAATTCGCCGCGCTGCGCGCGGTGCGGCGCATCGCGCTGCGCGTGTTCCGCCACTTGCACGATCTCGACCTGGCGTTCCATCTGGAGCGCCAGACCGGCGGGTTGTCGCGCGACATCGAGCGCGGCACCCGTGGCATCAGCTTCGTGCTGTCCTTCATGCTATTCAACATCCTGCCAACGCTGCTCGAAATCGGGCTGGTGCTGGGAATTTTCCTGTGGAATTTCACTGCCTGGTTCGCACTCATCATCGTCGTTTCGGTGGCGGTATACATCGTGTTCTCCATCGCCATCACCGAGTGGCGCATGCAGCACGTGCGGCGCATGAACGAACAGGATTCCAGGGCCAACACCCGCGCGGTGGACAGCCTGCTCAATTACGAAACCGTCAAATACTTCACCAACGAGGAATTCGAGGCCGGCCGTTACGACAACGAAATGGTGACCTGGGAGAAGGAAGCACTCAAGACCCAGTATTCACTCTCCACGCTCAACAGCGGCCAGGCGTTGATCATCGCCTTGGGCGTCACCGCGATGATGCTGCTCGCCGGCTATGAGGTGGTGCACGGCAAGATGACGCTCGGCGATTTCGTCATGGTCAACGCCTACATGGTTCAGTTGTTCATGCCGTTGAATTTTCTGGGCTTCGTGTACCGGGAGATGAAGCGTTCCATCGTGGACATGGAGCGCATGTTCGCATTGCTGGAGCGCAACACCCAGATCGCGGATCAGCCGGGCGCACCGGCTTTGCAGGTTACGCGTGGCGAACTGCGCTTCGAGAATGTGCACTTCGGTTACGGGCCGGACCGCGAAATCCTGCACGGCGTGAGCTTCAGCGTGCCGGCCGGCCACAAAGTCGCAGTGGTCGGACCGAGCGGCGCCGGCAAATCCACGCTCGCCCGTCTGATGTTCCGCTTCTATGACGCCGGCGGCGGTCGCATCCTGATTGACGGTCAGGATATCCGCGCCGTCACACGTGACAGCCTGCGCCGCCAGCTCGGCATCGTGCCGCAGGACACGGTATTGTTCAACGACACCATTTACTACAACATTGCCTACGGCCGGCCCGGTGCCGCACACACCGACATCGAACGCGCCGCCGGCATGGCGAATCTCAAAGGATTCATTGAATCTTTGCCCAAGGGCTATGACACGCTGGTCGGCGAGCGCGGACTGAAGCTCTCCGGCGGCGAGAAACAACGCGTGGCCATCGCCCGCGCGATCCTGAAGAATCCACCCATCCTGGTGTTCGACGAGGCAACTTCGAGCCTGGACTCCAACGCCGAGCAGGCGATCTTGAGTTCGCTCAGGGAACTCGCTGAGCATCGCACCAGCCTGGTGATTGCGCACCGGCTTTCCACCATTGTGGACGCGGACGACATCGTGGTGCTGGATCAGGGACGCATCGCCGAGCGCGGTACACACCGGGAGCTGTTGCGCATCGGCGGCTTGTACGCGCAGTTATGGGCGCTACAGCAGCGCGAAGCCGAGGAACGCGAAAAACACGCCGTCGAACCCGCATCACCGGCATTCGCGCTCAGTTGATTCGTACCGCGCGGTAAATCCTCCCGAGTCACCCGCAAGCGTCCACACGCTGTGCGCCCGCGGTGCTTGATCCACATCAAGGCCGCAGCATCCGGAACCAGCGTAACGTACGGTTGTCTAATGTAAGCCACCGCGTTCTCTGACCGTCTCCGATCCCTCCATGCACGGATCGTCCGATTAGCATCGGACGCGGCCTTTTTCCGAAGGAGGTCTCATCATGAAACTGTACTACTCTCCCGGCGCCTGCTCGCTGGCCACGCATATCGCGCTCGAATGGATCGGCAAGCCTTACGAAATACATCAGGTCAAAATTCATCCCGACAAATCACCGGAACTCCTCAAGGCCAACCCCATGGGCGCGGTGCCGGTCGTCGAAGAAAACGGCTGGGTGCTCACCCAGAATTCAGCCATCCTGAACTACCTCGCGGATTGCAACCCCGAGGCCAAGCTCGGCGGTGACGGCACTCCCAAGGGCCGTGCCGAAGTGAACCACTGGCTGGGTTTCGTCAACTCCGACGTGCATCCCGCTTACAAGCCGCTGTTCGGTGCCACGGGTTACCTGCACGACAAGAAGATGATCGAAAAGTCCAAGGACGATGCACGCGCTAGACTGCGCCGGCATTTCGAGATCGTTGACAAGCAACTCCAGGGACGTGACTGGATTGCGGGCACGCGCTCGATTGCCGATCCATATCTGTTCGTGATGATTCGCTGGGCCAAGGGCCAGAAAATTGATCTCTCCGGCCTGACCAACGTCGAGCGCTTCTTCAAGCACATGGAAGCCGACTCCGGCGTCCGCAAAGTCCTCGAACAGGAGGCCACTCCGGAGCCACGCTTGGAGCGCCACGGAAGCTGACCCGACACACGACTCGGTCCGACCCTGATCTTCGCTTTCAGGGCTGGGCCGGGAAGTTTGGTTCTCTGCCCCGGATATCGCCTGACCATCCTTTCCGATTTTGCGAAGCCTGATAAGGGTTTCCCCGCTTTTGCGGAAATGCACCCTACAATGGCTGGATGCAAAACCAGGGTGCGGTTCTCATCACCGGTTGCTCAAGCGGCATCGGTCTTGCCACGGCACAACTGCTGCAGGCACGCGGCTGGCGGGTCATCGCCAGCGCCCGCCAGGACAAGGACACGGCGCGCTTGAAAGCAATGGGCTTTCGGACCGTGCGGCTCAACGTGGCCGATTCCGAATCCATCGCCGTGGCCCTGGATGAAACGCTCACCCTCACCGGCGGAAAGCTGGACGCATTAGTCAGTAACGCCGGCCTTGCCATCCCCGGCGCGGTGGAGGATTTGTCCCGTGAAGTGCTCGAACGCCAGTTCGACACCAATTTCTTCGGCACGCTTGAACTCACCAACGCCGTTTTGCGCCTCATGCGACGCCAAGCTTACGGGCGCATTGTCATGGTGAGTTCGATTCTGGGCCGTGTGGCCGTACCCTGGCGCGGCGCCTATAACGCCAGCAAGTTCGCACTCGAAGGCATCACCGATACCCTACGCCTCGAACTGCGCGGCACGAATATCAAGGTGAGTCTCATCTGCCCTGGCCCGGTCAAAAGCAGCTTCCGCGACAACGCCCTCGCCTACTTTGATGAATATATAGACACAACCTCAAGCGCGCACCGCGAAAGTTATACACGCCTCAAAGCCCAGACCGGCGAAAAGAAAAACAACACCCCGTTCACGGTCTCGGCCGAGACAGTAGCCAAGCGCATAATCCATGCACTGGAAAGCGCCCATCCCAAGGCACGTTACTACGTCACCATCCCGGCTTACGCTCTCGCTTTCCTGCGCTGTGTTCTGCCGACACGCTGGATGGATGCCATACTCGCGAGAATATAGGCATCTTGACGGTTATACGGCAGAGCCGTATAGTGTCTTTTAATCAAGACAAGGATGTCGCCATGATCGTCATTGAAGCTCCATCGTTTTCGCGGCATGTATACGATTATCTCAGTGACGATGACTACGCGGCCTTGCAATGGTCGTTGACACTGCATCCAGAAGCAGGCGCTATCGTCCCGGGCAGCGGCGGACTCAGGAAATTGCGATGGGCTACGGCGGGAAAGGGAAAACGTGGCGGCTTGCGCATTATCTATTACTGGAAAAACAGACAAGGTGAAATCTGGCTATTGGCGATTTATGCAAAGAATGAAATGACCAGCCTTCCACAACGCATATTGAGGGCTTTGAAACAGGAGCTGGAATCATGAACCAGAAACGCGATATTGGGCAGGAAATTCTCTATGGCATCCGCACCATCAAAGCCGGCAAAGGCAAGCGTTATACCGTCAAATTGCCGGACGATGTGCGCGCCATCCGCGAACGCATGGACCTCTCACAATCCGCCTTTGCCGCGCTGTTGGGCGTCAGTCTGCGCACTTTGCAGGATTGGGAACAGGGCCGACGCAAACCAACTGGACCGGCTTATGCCTTGCTGCGTGTTGCCACGCGGCATCCAGAAGCTCTTCTGAACTAAATTATCTGCCTGAACAAGTGCAAATCAACATAACCAGGCCAAAACTCAGTTTCGTCTCATAGCGCGCAATTCTTCGAGAGCTTTCATTGCCTCAGTTCGCGCTTTGCCGCGCGGATCACGGAGCCACTCCGGATCTCTCAATAGAGATTTGAACCAAAGTTCTGAACCATGAGAAGTGGCCTGTGAAGCCTGCAACAGACGCCATTTTTTATCACGCGTCCACTCGTACAGCATGCGGCCAAGTATCAGGTGGAGATATACCTTTGAAAACGGCGAGTCACGCAGTATTTCATCTGTGCGACCATTGAGATATTCCAAGTTTACCGCTGGCGGAAAGATAAATGTCGAAGCTGCGGCCCCTAACTGTGGCAATGATGCCGAAATCAATAGCCATAGTTCGTTCAAGTTCTGATTTCGATAAGACGCTGCATGCTCGGCCTTAGCTTTTATTCTCGCAACCAAAGCTTCCTTTGGATTTACTGTGCCCCACATGGCGTATGGACGGCCCGCTCTCTTCCGGCTGATGTGTTCCTCAGCTTTTCGCTGAGCGCTGCCACCGCCAACATTCTGGCCTTCGTCGGCATGCAGTGTAGTCACCTCTATTCCTATACGGTGGCCGTCAAACTCAGCCAGAACATCTGGTTTATCGCTCGGCTGAAGTACGTATCCGCTGACGGACAACGCCTCAAAAAGACGCCGAACAAGATCAATTTCTACATTCTGCTTTTTGGTCATAGCAATATCACCCTCTGAAAGCGCTTTTGGATTCAATCACCCTGGATAAATCCCTAGGATACCAAGCCCAGCATTCTCAAAAAATTGGCAGCCTAGATTCATATCTTGAATCGCCTGCCCCGCCATGCCTTTGACCAGATTATCCAACGCCGCCATGACCACCACGTTGCCGTGCTTCTCATGCACGGCAATATCGCAGAAGTTGCTGCCGACGACAGCCACAATGCGCGGCGTGTCTTCCACCAGCCGAACGAATGGCGCATCTCGGTAGAAGTCCTCATAACGCTTGCGCAACGATTCCGCGGTTAATCCGAGCGCGGCAGGCGGATGCAGTTGCACGGTGGCGAAGATGCCGCGCACCAGCGGCGCGGAATGCGGCACGAAAGCCAGGCTGTAGCCGGTTGAACCTTCGGTATCCAGCAGGCGCGTGATTTCCGCTTCATGCTGGTGGCTCAACACCTTGTAGGCGCGGAAATCATTGGCGCGGGTGGGATGATGAGTGGTTTCGCCGGGCGTGGCGCCGGAACCGGAAGAACCCGTCATCGCGCTTACAGCGATGAAGCCCAAGTCCCTCAATCCGGCCAACGGCAGCAACGCAAGTTGAATCGTGGTGGCAAAACAGCCGGGACTGGCGATGCGTTTTGCTCCCTTGATCTTGTCCTTCTGCCATTCCGGCAGGCCGTAGACGAAGGTTCCAAGTGCCTGCGGATATGGATGCGGTTTGCCACAGGCGCGCTCGAATTCGGCGGCACTGTCAAGACGGAAATCTCCAGAAAGATCAATGAGTGTCAAGCGCTCGGCAAGTCCATGCTTCGCCCATGCCTTCGCCAATACTGGTAACTGCTGCGCCAGCTCGAAATGCGGCATGGCGGAAAACACCACCGCATGCTCCGCCTCTGATAACGCAGACCAGTCCGGCTCCGCTTCGAATTTGCCGTCCACCATGCGGTAAAGATTCGGGTGCGTTTTCCAGAATGGTTCGCCGGCATGCCTGCGCGATACGGCGCAGATGCTTTGCACCTGCGGGTGCTGCGACAGCAGTCGCAGCAATTCGCCGCCGCCGTAGCCCGAGCCACCGAGAATATACGCTGCAACCCTTGTCATCCGCGTCAGATCTGCAAAGACGGATATCCGGGTTTTGAAATGTCCTGGATTCCCGCCTGCGCGGGAATGACGGATGACGCGGCTCCGTTACCGATGCCACGCTGCGCCAACACTTTCAGCACATGATCGCCCAAGGCCTTGGCATGCGTACGCGCGTTGATGGCGGGCTTGCCGGTGGCATGCTCCACGAAACGCACGCCCACGTTGTTGTCGGTGCAGGGGCCGGTGACCACGTCCACGCCGATGCCGTAATCAATCTGCAGATAATCCACGCCGCCGGCAACGCCCACCGGATCGTTGGCGCAGAACACGAAGGCCGCGCCGAGCGCACGCAGATCCGCGTCGCCGAGGATCGCCTGTACGCCGTATTCGCCCATCACGCCGTCGCCGGTTTCCGCCACGATGACGTCGAAGCGTTGCGCGGAGAGTTCCGCGAAAATAGTCTTCGCCACCTGCGCTGCCGTGTCGGGGCCAGTGCACACGATGCCTGCATCGGTGAAATCCAGCGTCACTTCCGCGCCGTAGTCGCGCATGCTCAAGGTGTCGCGCATGAGAGCCACGCCGGTGAGCTTGGCGCCGCCCACGCGGTAGCCCGCCTGCACCAGCCGCCGCACGATGGCGCAGGCCGCCGCGGTCTTGCCGGCATTCATGCAGGTACCGGCCACGTATACCACCTTGCAATCCGGTTGGGTGCCGTTCGCCTGGATCGCGCCCAGGCGGATGTTGGCGGGCCGGCCTGCGCGCGACTGGAATTCCGGATACACCAGCACCTGACCCAGTACCTCGAACTGGAACGGCGGCCCGACTTCCGGATTGTGCGACACGCATTCGCCGATCACGCCGCCAAGATTGAGCACGTGCAGCAGCTGGCCAGCTTCCACTTTTTTCGGCAGCACGCCCTCGTAGCCGTGCAACGCGTTGCGGTGGCCCAGTGCGCCCACGATGAGGTCGTCGCTGTGCACCACCGTCATGCGTCCATGCACGTCTTCGAGCGTGTTGTAGGCGGATTTGTCGTTGACGATGCGTCCCGCCACCACTGCGCCGTGCTCCGCGCGCACTTCCGGTGTCAACGTAAGCGTGCGGTCCAGTTTCAGGTTGCGGGTGACGCTGGCGATCTTGTCGGCCGTGATTCTCATGTCATTCTCCCCTGGATCAACTTGTCGTGCCCGCGGCAGCGGGAGTCGAGAAATTCAGAATACTGGGCCCCGGCTTTCGCCGGGGTGACGACATTGCCCAGCACGCGGCACTCAGGGCGCGGCATTTTCTTCCCCCGCGCGCAGCACGAGTATCTGCTGCACGCCGTACAGTTTGGCGAAGCCGGCGGCTTCGGCGCCGCTCCACAGCTTGTTGGCCTCACCGTAGCTCGCGACTTTCGCGTCCATGAGCGAGTGCGGCGAGCGCACGCCATCCACCGACCAGGTGCGTGGATAAAGTGTGAGCTTCACTTCGCCGGTTACGCGCTGCTGGCTGGACTCAAGAAACGCTTCAAGATTGCGCGCCAGCGGATCGAAGAAATTCCCCTCGTGCAGCAATTGGCCGTACAGGTTGCCGAGCGTATCCTTCCAGAACTGCTGCCTGCCGCTGAGTACCAATTTTTCCAGCTCGCGGTGCGCGCCGATCAACAGATGCGCCGCCGGCGCTTCGAAACCCACGCGGCCCTTGATGCCGAGAATGGTGTCGCCCAGATGTACGCCGCGGCCGATGCCGTATTCACGGCCGATAGTATTCAGTTCGGCGATCAGCGCTATCGGATCCAGCGATTTACCGTCCACGGTGTCCGGTACGCCGTGCCTGAAACTCAGCGCCAGCGGCTTGGGCGCCAGTTTGGCTGCGTCAATTTCGCCGCCGGGAAACGCACTTTGCGGCAGCGCGCTCCAGGAATTCAGCGTCTCGCGACCGCTCACGGAGATGCCCCACATGCCCTCGTTTACCGAATAGTGCTCGGTCTTTTCCGGGAACTCGAAACCGTGCTGCTTGAGAAACGCGCGCTCCTCGGCGCGGCTCAGCGCCAGCGTGCGGATGGGCGTCAGCAGTTCCAACTCCGGCGCCAGGGCGCGGAATGCCACGTCGAAACGTACCTGGTCGTTGCCCGCACCGGTGGACCCGTGAGCGAGCGCCGTGGCGTCCACCTGCTTCGCCACTGCCACCACTTTTGCGGCCTGCGCCACGCGCTCCGCCGACACGCTCAGGGGATAGAGATTCCCGCGCAGCACGTTGCCGTAAATCAGATAGCGCAGATAGCGGTCGAAGAGCTCGGCACGGGCGTCCACCGTGTGGTGCCGCTGTGCGCCCAGTTTCGGCGACAGGCTTTCGATACGTGCGAGTTCCTGAGAGCTGAAACCGCCGGTGTTCACCGTGACGGTGCTGACTTCATAGCCCTGCTCGCGCAGATGCACGACGCAGAACGAGGTGTCCAGTCCGCCGGAGAACGCCAGTACCACATGCTTTTTCATGCCATCGATCCTCTAAAAATTCCTTCTCCCCCTTGGGGGAGAAGGTGAGGATGAGGGGGGCAATCTTGCCCCCCTCCCCCCGCCCTCTCCCGCAAGGGGAGAGGGGAAGAAATAGAAACTGAACTTCACTCCAATGCTCACTTCAACCACCCTGCCAGACATTTTCTTCGCAGCGGTTCAGGTGCGTTTGAGTTTTCGACACCCACTGTTCCGCCTGCCGCACATCCGCATCAATCAAATCAAGGGCAAGATTTCCCCGTCCTCCCGGGTGTGCGGCCGTGAGTGCGGCGCGATCCGGCTTGAAACGGCCGTCGGTGACTTGCTGCGCAACCTGCTGGTAGGCATCGCGGAACGGAACGCCGCTCTGCACCAGTTTGTAAGCTTCGTGCGTGGCGTAGAGTTCATCGGTGCAAGCGGCCGCGGCACGTCCCGCGTTCACCTGCAAAGCCGGCACCAGGCGGATCAGCACATCCAGCCACTCGCTTGCGGTATCCAGCGCGCCGAACAACGGTTTTTTCAACAGTTGCAAGTCGCGGTGGTAATTGGAAGGCAAGCCGCCCGCGAGTTCCTGTACCGCCAGGGCGTAACCGCGCAGTTCGCGACAGCGTGCGCGCGCGAGTTCCACCACGTCAGGATTGCGCTTCTGCGGCATGATGGACGAGCCGGTGGTGAAAGCGTCCGGCAAATCCACAAAGCCAAATTCCGGCATGGAGTACAGCGCCACGTCCCACAGGAATTTTTCCATCACCAGCCCGATAGAGGCCAGCTCGTTCACCAGTGCCAGCTCGTGGCGGCCCCGGGAGTTCATCACGTCCACGGGACTGATCTGCACGCTGGAAAATCCCAACAGCTTTGCAGTGTACTCACGATCAAGCGGCAAGGGCACGCCAAAACCGGCGGCCGCGCCCAATGGACACCGATCCAGCCGCGCGTACGCCGCTTGCATCGCCTGCAGTTCCTCGATCAGACCCGCCGCAAACGCCGCGGCCCACAGTCCGAACGTGGATGGCATGGCGCGGCGCAGATGCGTGTAGCCCGGCATGATTTCATCGGTATGCGCGCGCGCAAAACTCACGAACGCGGTAGCCAGCTCGATCATCTGTGCCGCGATGTTCAGCAGGGCATCGCGCATGTACAGACGCAGCGCCAGCGCCACCTGATCGTTGCGCGAACGTCCCAGGTGCAGCCGTTTGCCGGCATCACCCAACGCCTGCGTGAGCAGCGTCTCGATGGCCGTGTGGCAATCCTCCTGTTCCGGCCGGATTTTAATTTCGCCGCGGCGCGCCTGGGCGGCAATCGCGGCGAGCTGCGTCACCAGCTCCGCGGCATCATCCGACGACAGCAGAGCCACGTGCGCCAGCATGCGTGCGTGCGCGGCGCTGCCGAGCGCATCGAATATCAGGAGCCGCTGGTCGAGCGCGGGATCGTCGCCCACAGTGAAACGATGCACCGCCTTGTCCAGCGGCAAGCCCTTGGACCAGAGTTGCGACGTGTTGTCGTTCACGCCGCCTGTTCTTTTACGCTGTCGGAGCGCGCCACGATCATGGTGCCGCTGCCCTGATTGGTGAACACTTCGGTGAGCACCGCATCGGTCACGACACCGCTGACCAGATGCGCGCTGGTGACGCCGCCGGTAAGCGCGCGCCGCACCGCGGCGAGCTTCGGCCGCATGCCGCCGGAGATCTTGCCGTTCTTCTCCAGCAGCTCCGCACCCGAGAGTGTGGTGCAGGGAACCAGGCTCGAAGGTCGCGCCAGATCCTCCAGCAGGCCCGGAACCTTGAGCAGGAAAAACAGCTTTTCGGCCTTGAGTGCCAGCGCGATTTCCGCCGCCACGGTGTCGGCGTTGGTGTTGAACACTTCGCCCTTGTCGTTCGCCGAAAGCGGCGTCACCACCGGCACGTAGCCGCCATCCAGCAGATGCGTCAACAGTGCCGGATTCACCTGCTCGATATCGCCCACCAATCCGAAATCCACGAACTCGGCCTGGCCGGCATCGTTCTTGATCTGCATGGGGGCGCGTTTGCGGGCCTTGAGCAGGCCGCCATCCACACCGCTCACTCCGGTTACCGGCAGTCCCGCGGCACGCAGATCCGCCAGCAAGTCGGTGTGTACCGAGCCCGCAAGCACCATCTTGGCCGCTTCCAGCACCTGGCGCGTGGTCACGCGCCGGCCGGCCACTTTCTCCACCGGTAGCGCCAGCGACTCGCACAGCGCGTCGAGGCTGGCTCCGCCGCCGTGCACGATCACCAGTTTGATGGAGAAGCTCCACAGCACGTTCAATTGCTCGCACACGGCGCGGCGCACCACGGCGTCCTCCAGCACCTCGCCGCCGAGCTTGAAGACAAAAGTCTTGCCGCGGAATGCGCGCACGTATTGCGCCGCCGAGCGCAACGACGCGTAACTGTCAGGCGACATGGACATGGCGTGCCTCCTTCTTCTGGTTGAGCAGGTCATGCAGCAACACGCGCTGCACGTGAAAACGGTTTTCGGCCTGGTCCAGGACGCGGCTGTGCGCACCGTCCAGCACTGCGTCGGCGACCTCGACATTGCGGCGCACCGGCAGACAGTGCAGAAAAATCGCTTCCTGCGCGGCCGCGGCCAGTGTCTTGCCCGTCACCAGCCAATCCTTGTGGGCCGCGACCTGCGCAGCGGCTTCGGCGGGCGGCACGCTTTTCGTGGCCGGCCCCCAGTTTTTCGCATAGACCACGCGGCTACCCGCAAGCGCGGCATTGCGGTCGTGCGTCACCGTTACCGAACCGCCGCTCTCCGCGGCATAGCGGCGCGCTTCCTCCAGCACTTCGCCGTGCAGGTCGAATCCGGGCGGATGTGCCACGCGCACTCCGCAGCCTGCGGCCGCAGCGGTCAGCAGGAAAGAATGCGGCACGGCCTTGGGCAGCGGCTTGATGTGTGGTGCCCAGACGAGCGTCACCGGCAGCCCGCGCGTGGCGCCGCAGCGCTCGCGTATCGTCAGCAGGTCCGCCAATCCCTGGCAGGGATGTTCGCGCGCGGACTCCATGCTCACCACCGGCACGCCCGCGAGTTCGCGGAACGCGTTGATCACCGGGTCGGCGGCATCGGCATCATCGTCCGCAAGCGACGCGAAGGTGCGCACGGCGAGCGCGTCCACATATCGGCCGAGCACCGGAATAGCTTCGCGGATGTGTTCCGGCTTGTCATTGTCCATGATTGCGCCGGCGCGATCCTCGAGCTTCCACACACCGCCGCCCACTTCCAGCACGATCGCGTGACCGCCGCCGCGCAACATGGCGGCCTCGAATGAGGCGCGTGTGCGCAGCGAAGGATTGAAAAACACCATGCCGAGCAGCTGGTCCCGAAGATGTGCTCCCGGCGGTTGTTTCTTCCAGGCGAGCGCTGCGCCCAGCACTGCCTCCACTCCGCTCACGCCGAGATCGGAAAGCCGGGTGAAATGCCGCATCAGGCTGCTTCCCGTGCGCCGAATTCGCCCACGCCGTCCAGCAGTAGTTCCGCCGCGACGGTACTCACGTTGAGCGGCGGCATGAGTCTCAGCACCGCCGGATCGTCGGAGCCGCCTACCAGAATGTGTCTGTCGAAAAGGTGCGCCTTCAGGGCCTTGGCCTGAGCGCCTGCTTCGAGTCCCAGCAGCAGTCCCGTGCCGCGCACTTCACGCACGACGCCGTGCATGTTGGCGCGGATGTGCTGCGCCAGCGCATGCGCATGTGCCATGAGATTTTCGTCGTTGATTACTTTGAGTGTGGCGATGAGCGCCGCGCAGGCGAGCGGCCCGCCACCGAACGTACTGCCCAAGTCACCGGGCTTGAGTGCAGCGGCAATATCAGTCCGCATCAGTACGCCGCCCATGGGCACGCCCGAGGCCATGCCCTTGGCGCAGGTGATGATGTCCGGCGCAACACCGTACAAGTTCGCGGCGAAGGGTGCGCCCAGCCGGCCGATACCGGTCTGCACTTCGTCGAAGATCAACAGCGCACCAGATTGTGTGCACTTGTCGCGCAGCGCGGCAAACCATGCGCTGCCCGCCGTTTTTACCCCAGCCATGGACTGAATGGGCTCGACGATTACCGCGGCTCTGTCCGAAAAATCCGCAGCGGCGAGCGCAGTTGCATCGCCGAATGGCAGGAAGTCCACCGGTGCCAGCAGCGAGTCAAAATCCTTGCGCAACTTGGGTGCATCGGTCACGGACAACGCCAGCAGCGTGCGGCCATGGAAGGCACCCTGAAACGCCGCAAATTTTCTGCGGCCGGTGAGTTTGACGGCGATCTTGAGCGCGTTTTCGTTGGCCTCGGCGCCGGAGTTGCAGAAAAACACCGAAGCCATGCTGTTGCCGGCGAACTCCACCAGCGCCGCCGCTGCCGCATCGCGCACCGGCAGTTGTGCTGCTGCGGAATAGAAAATCAGCTTGTGGACCTGCTCGGCAATCGCGGTCGCGACCGCCGGATGGCAATGGCCGGTGCTGGCCACGCAATGGCCACCGTAAAAATCCAGCCAGCGGTTGCCCGCCGCGTCCACGACGTACTCGCGCTCTCCTGTCGCTATCGGAAAGGGATACGGCGCATACGTCGGCAGCAGCGTAGATGAATATGCAGTCATTTATGAATAAACCGGAGTAAGATCGAATATAATGCAAATATATACAAGTAAATGCTAATAAATGCAAGGGATATGCGACAATTTTTGTTGTGAGGCAACCATGACCCTGGATGAAGCCATTCTGAAGCTGACGAATGAACGGCAAATCACCGATCAGTCGGACTTCCTCGCGTTGCTGGTCCAAGCGGGCCATGCGGTGACCCAACCGACACTGTCGCGGCATCTGCGCAAACTCGGCATCCAGAAACTGGCCGGGCGCTATCAACGTGTGGAGCAACCGGCGGCGGAGATGCCGGCTTTCGAGATGCGGCAAGTCCCGCCCAACATGTTGGTGATCCGCACGCGCCCGGGTTTTGCCCAGCCGTTGGCGGTCAAGCTGGATCAGCGGCGGATTGAAGGCGTAGCCGGTACCTTGGCTGGCGACGACACGGTCTTCATCGCCGTGGCCGCGTCGACCCCGCTCAAAAGTGTGTCCATCGCAGTGGAACAACTGCTCGCCGGCAGTAATAACGAATAGACTCTTGTGGAACCTCAAGGCTTTTGGCAGCGTGTTATCAAAAAAGCGCCGGCCTCATTCCAACACTCGGGATAAACACCATGCGCAAACCGAAAATCACGATCATCCTGTTGAGCGCCTCCTGCCTCGGATTGGCCGCCTGCGTCACCAGCCCTTACGGAGACGCGTATCCCGCGGGCGGATATTCCTATGCGCCGGGGGCACAGTATCAGGCACCGAGCCCTGCGCAGGCGGTCGCACAAGCCGCGTTTACCGCCGCCGAGATCACGATCATGCAGCAATATTTCCAGAATCATCCCGGTCAACTGCAAGCCTTGAACACCGCGGCTGCCTATGCAAACGGCGGCTACTATCAGACACAGGGTGACAACGATCAGGGCGACGAAGAAGAACACGGTAACGGACATGGTCACGGCCATGGATGGAAGAGCCGTGAAGGCGGCCTGCCGCCGGGCATCGCCAAAAACCTGGCACGTGGCAAGCCACTGCCGCCGGGCATCGCCGCCCAGTTGCAGCCGCTGCCACCGGAACTCATTCGACAGTTGCCGCCGCCACCGCCGGGCTATCGTGTATTCATGCTGGATGGCAAAATCCTGCTGATGAACATGGCCACCCAAGTCATCAGCGACGTGCTAGCCAACGCTATCCTTGGCCATTGACCGGCCGCTGAGCACAAAAAAGCCATGGAGCAACAAAGCCTGCGGGCTTCGCGCGTGAACTCGGCCTGAGTTCCGCGGTCGAATCGGGTGGATTGCCCCGCCTCATGCGGCGGGCTACGTCGTCGTTCCACAACGGGGGTCTTCATGAAACTTCTCCGCCTGCCTCTTCTGGGCGTGGGTCTCGCTGCCCTGTGCTTCAGCGTACTGGCCGCCGAGCCAAACGCCCATGCGGTGTCCTATGCCATCCGGGACAACCCTGAAATCCTGGTGCTGGATGCGCGCGGTGCACCCCGCGGCCTCATGACTTCGACCATGACCATTCCGGTCAAGCCGGGACCATTCACCTTCGTGTATCCCAAGTGGATTCCGGGTGAGCACGGCCCGACCGGTCCGCTCAACGACATCTCGCAACTCAAGGTATCGGCGAACGGCCAGCCGCTCACCTGGCGTCGCGACCAGGTGAACATGTACGCCTTTCATGTGGACGTGCCGGCGGGCGTTGCGAAGCTCAATGTGCAGTTCACGGTACTGATGAATGCACCGGGCGATGTGATGGCCACGCCCAACCTGTTCATCCTCAACTGGAATCGCGCGCTCTTCTATCAGAACGACACCAACTCCAAAGATGTGTTTTTCAAGCCGAGCATCATCCTGCCCAAGGGCTGGAGCTATGGCACGGCGCTGCCCGATCCGCACCAGGCTGGCGACCGTGTGGATTTCGGCGAGGTGCCGCTCAACATGCTGGTGGACTCGCCGCTCGACGCCGGCATCTACTACAAGCACATCGAACTCTGGCGCAGCGGAAACGCCTATCAGATGCTCGACATCTTCGCCGACAAGCCCCAGGACCTGGACATCTCCAACTCGCTGATTGCCAAGTACAAGCGCATGACGCCGGAAGCACTGGCGCTCTACGGCGCACGTCACTGGTACGTGTACCACTCGCTGCTGGCGCTCTCCAACGCGATCGGTTTCCAGGGCATCGAGCACCACCAGTCGAGCGACGATCGCGCGCCGGACGATTTCATGACCAATCCCGACGAACAACTGCTGTCGGGCGACCTGCTCACCCACGAGTTCTCGCATTCCTGGAACGGCAAGTACCGCCGGCCGTTTGACCTGTGGCAGCCGAATTTCCAGATGCCCGAACACACCGAGCTGCTGTGGGTGTACGAAGGCATGAACCAGTATCTGGGCGACCTGCTCTCCTTCCGCATAGGCATCCGCAAGCCTTCCGACTATCCGGAATACCTCGCGTGGATTTACAGCCAGATGGCCAACGAACCCGGCCGCAAGACCGAACCGCTGATTGACTTGACCACCGCGGCGCCCTACCTGTACCAGGTCAATGGCGCCTATCCGGAAATCCGCCGCACCGCCAACGATTTCTACACCGCGGGCGAGCTGCTGTGGCTGGACGTGGACACCATCATCCGCGAAAAAACCCATGGTGAAAAATCATTGGATACCTTCCTGCACCTGTACGCCGGTCCGCTGGACACCGGTCCGATCACCAAAACCTACACACGCGCGGACGTTGAACGGCTCCTGAACGACGTCGTGCCCTACGATTGGCATGCCTTCTTCCAGAAACACGTGTACGAAATCGCGGACCTCCCGCCCACCACGGAGCTGGCGCGCGCCGGCTGGAAGCTGGTGTACGACGACAAACCCAACACCTTCATGCAGGCCGCCGGCAAGCAATTCCACAACGACGACCAGTGGCTCACCTACGGCCTGACGATCGGCAAGGACGGTACCGTCCACGGCGTGCGCGAAGGCTCGCCCGCATGGCACGCCGACATGGCCCCCGGCATGAAACTCCAGGCGGTGGATGGCCAGAGTTACACCCCCGAAATACTCGCCTATGAACTGAAGCAGGCCGAGCACGAAACAGCGCCGACGACTTTCCTGGTGGAACAGAACGGCTGGTACAAAACTTACAACGTGGATTATCACGGCGGTCCGCGTTACCCGCACTTGGTGCGTATCCCCGGTATCCCCGACATGCTCGCCAAGATCATGGCGCCGCATGCCGGGACAGGCATGTAAACTCATTGATGCCCCGCTCTCAGGAGCGGGGCATCATTTATCCAGCTCCGGATAGTGACGGAACAGGCCGTCCTCATTGAAGGGAATGCGTCGCGGTGAGGCCAGATAGGCGGCGATGCGCGGCTGCTGTGACACGCGCGTGTGCAATGCCAGCACGGCCGAAAATTGGGATTCGAGCTTGCGCATGGCACGGGGAAACGCATAGCGCAAACCCGCGATCATCTGGAACAACGACAGGTCCGCATAGGTGAGCGCCGCGCCCACCAGAAAACCGCTGGCTGCGGGATTGCGCTTCAGCACTTTTTCAAAGTAACTGAGATATTTAGGCAGGCGGTGTTGCAGAAACAGCTGCGTGCGCTTGCGCGCCTCGGGTTTCTGATCCACGTAGTATTCCGTTGGGCCGAGCGGGTGGTGGGTGTCATGCACCTCCACCACCCAGTCGGTGATGGTGAGCTGCAACTGATGGGCCCACAGCCGCCCCGCTTCGTCGTCGGGTGCGAGACCGTGACGCGCGCCGAGGTACAGCAGGATGTTGGCGGTCTGCGCGATTAACAAACCGCCGGCCTTGAGCACCGGAGGTGCAAACGGTGGATGCGGCAGACCGGGATCGCTCATGAAAGTCAGCAGCATCTTGCTCGCGGCCTCCTCGCCGCTCTTGTCTTTCGCTACATCCACGTACGGCACGCCCGCCTCTTCCAGCGCCAGGCGCACGAATTCTCCGCGCCCCTGGATACCAGGCCAGTAATAGAGTTCGTAAGTCATGACAGGCTCCTCGACACTTCGCCGCGCCAGTGGTGTTCAGTTAACCGTCTCCGCGCTGTAACGCGCAATCAGGCCGGTGCGCACCGCGCGCCGATAAACACGTGAAAACACCCAGCCGGCGAGCAGCACGTACAACACGGCGAGTCCGCCGCCGACTGCCAGCAGACCGGCGGAAAATTCCCGGTGCGCCACCAGCGCGCGCATGCCTTCGAACACATAGGACGGCGGCAGCAGCCAGGAAATCGCGTGCATCCACGTCGGCAGCACCGACAGCGGATAGAACACGCCGGCGAACGGCGACACCAGTGCCGGAATCGGCCACACGAACCACTCCGCCGCCGGGCCCAGCCTCAGCACCAGCGCACAACCGAAAATGCCCAGTGCGATGCCGGACAGGAACAGTATGAGGATGAACGGCACGAACATCAGGCCATAGACGAAAAACGACAGACCGAAAGCCAGAGTGGCCATCAACACCATGACCACGAGGCCTACGGCGCTGGTGGCAATACTGCTGGTCACCAAGCCGGTGAGATATTCTCCGAGTGACAGCGGCGTGGCAAAGATGTTGAGGAAATTGCGCGACCACACGTCCTCGAAGAACGCCATGGTAACGCCCTGCATGACGCGGGTAAGAAAGTCCCAGAGCAGTACCGCACCCAGAAGCGCCGGCACGAAATTGAAGCCGGCGTGCGACACACTGTTGAGATAACGGGTGATGAAGCCCCACAACACGATGTCCACCGTCACCCAAGCGAATAACGGCACCACGCGCGCGGCACTGCCACGCAGCAGGTAGTATTGCCGCAACAGGATGGCGGCGATGCGCTTGAAACTAGGCATGCTCAGCCACGTCGGGCGCCAGTGGTTCGCGTGCCAGCGCAATGAACAAATCCTCGAGGCTGCGCCGGCCGTGCTGCCGCGGCAGACTGCGCGGATCGCCTTCGAGCAGAATCCGGCCATGCGACAGGAACAGCACCCGGTCGCAGACCTCTTCCACTTCGTGCATGTTGTGTGAAGTCCAGAGCACGCCGCCGGCCTCGCGACGGGCAAACTCCTGAATCAGTGCGCGGATTTGCTGCGCCACGGACGGATCCAGCGAGGCGGTGGGTTCGTCGAGCAGCAGCAGGTGGGGCCGATTGAGCATGGCCTTGGCAAGGGCCACGCGCGTCTGCTCGCCGGAGGACAGGACCCCGCATTTCACGTTGCGCAGCTCGCGCAGGCGGAACTGATCGAGCAGTGCCTCGATGCGTTGGCGCAAACCGGAGACCGCGTAAATCAGGCCGAAAATCCGCAGGTTCTGGTACACGGTGAGATTGCCGGGCAGCGGCGCATACACCGCCGCGAAGTTGGTGCGCGCAAGCGCCTCGCGCCGCCGCCGCGCCACGTCCACGCCGTCTATGAGGATGCGACCGGCGCTCGGAGCGAGCACCCCGAGAATCATGTTGATGGTGGTCGTCTTGCCCGCGCCATTCGGTCCGAGCAGACCGACGATTTCATTGCGCCCGACGCTAAAGCTTATGCCGTCCACGGCCGGCATCTCGCCGTAGCGCTTGTTCAGATCGCTGACCGAAAGCACCGGATCGGACATGTACAATCGCTCGGGGGATGAGCCGTCAAGGGCGACCGCGGCAGTATATCGGCCGCCCAGGCGCCGCGCCCTTTTAGCTCCTGACAAAATGAAACCCCATGACAAATCCCCCTGCGCGCAGAACGCGCTCCCCCCTTTGAAAAAGGGGACGAGGGGCGAAGCCCAGAGCGGGCAGCCAGGGAAGGCTGCCCTGGACTCTCGAACGAAGCAGGATAGCAAAGTGAGAGAGAGGGGGATTTCAACTGTAACGACAGTAATCGCGACGCATTTCCTGAGATGCGCTCAGGCGGTCACGGCATTGGCTTTCCTGGGTCTGGTCTTGGAAAATTCCAGGCCGATGTCGCGCGCATCCACCTTGACGAGATCACCTGCGCCGAACTCGCCCGCAAGAATCTTCTGCGCCAGCGGATTCTCGAGATACACCTGGATGGCGCGTTTCAGCGGCCGCGCACCGTACACCGGGTCGTAGCCGGCGTTGCCGAGCCGGTCGAGCACCTTGTCGCTCACTTCCAGGCCGATGTCGCGCTCGGCGAGGCGCTGTTGCAACTGCGCGATCTGGATGTGCGCAATGGCACGGATCTGGTCCTTGCCGAGCGAATGGAACACCACGCTCTCATCAATGCGGTTCAGGAACTCGGGCCGGAAATGCTGCGCCACGATTTCCATGACTGCGTCCTTCATCTTTTGATAGTTTTCCTCACCGCTCATTTCCTGAATGACTTGTGAACCGAGGTTGGACGTCATCACGATCACGGTGTTCTTGAAATTCACGGTGCGGCCCTGACCGTCGGTGAGCCGGCCGTCGTCCAGCACCTGCAGGAGCACGTTGAACACGTCGGGATGGGCTTTTTCCACCTCGTCCAGCAGGATCACTGAATAAGGCCGGCGGCGCACCGCCTCGGTAAGATAGCCGCCCTCCTCGTAGCCGACGTAACCCGGCGGCGCGCCGATCAGCCGCGCGACCGAGTGTTTTTCCATGAACTCGCTCATGTCCACGCGTACCATCGCCTCTTCGCTGTCGAACAGGAACCAGGCAAGCGCCTTGGTGAGTTCGGTCTTGCCTACGCCGGTGGGCCCGAGAAACAGGAACGAACCGGACGGCCGGTTGGGATCGGAGAGCCCGGCGCGCGAGCGGCGGATGGCGTTCGACACCGCGCGCACCGCCTCGTCCTGGCCGACCACGCGCGTCTTGAGCGCGTCTTCCATGCGCAGCAGCTTTTCCTTTTCGCCTTCCAGCATCTTGGATACGGGAATGCCGGTCCAGCGCGACACTACCTCGGCGATTTCCTCGGCCGTGACTTTGTTGCGCAACAGCCGCGTCGGCTGGTTTTCCTTCGTGCCCGCCTGCGCGAGTTTCTTTTCGAGCTCCGGTATCCGGCCGTACTGCAGCTCCGACATGCGCCCGAGATCGCCGGCGCGGCGCGCGCTCTCGAGATCGGTGCGCGCTTTCTCCAGCGATTCCTTGATCTGCGCAGCGCCCTGCACCGCCGCTTTCTCAGCCTTCCAGATTTCCTCGAGGTCCGAATACTCACGCTCCAGCTTCTTGATCTCCTCCTCCAGCGTGGCCAGACGCTTCTTCGATGCCTCATCTTTCTCTTTCTTGAGCGCCTCGCGTTCGATCTTGAGCTGAATCAGCCGCCGGTCGAGCTTGTCCATCGCCTCCGGTTTGGAATCAATTTCCATGCGGATGCGCGAGGCTGCCTCGTCAATCAGGTCAATCGCCTTGTCCGGCAACTGCCGGTCGGTGATGTAACGGTAGGACAGTGTGGCCGCCGCGACAATCGCGGGGTCGGTGATCTCGACGCCGTGGTGCACCTCGTAGCGCTCTTTCAGGCCGCGCAGAATGGCAATCGTGTCCTCGACGCTCGGTTGATCCACCAGCACCTTCTGGAAGCGCCGTTCAAGAGCTGCGTCCTTCTCGATGTACTGGCGGTATTCATCGAGCGTGGTCGCACCCACGCAGTGCAAGTCGCCGCGCGCGAGCGCGGGCTTGAGCATGTTGCCCGCGTCCATGGAGCCCTCGGCCTTGCCGGCGCCCACGACAGTATGAATCTCATCAATGAACAGGATGATCTGACCCTCGGCCTTGGAGATGTCCTTGAGCACGGCCTTGAGGCGCTCTTCGAATTCGCCGCGAAACTTGGCGCCCGCAATGAGCGCGCCCATATCGAGCGTGAGCACGCGCTTGTTCTTGAGACCCTCGGGCACTTCGCCGTTGACGATGCGCTGCGCCAGGCCTTCCACGATCGCAGTCTTGCCGACGCCCGGCTCGCCGATGAGCACGGGATTGTTCTTGGTGCGGCGCTGCAGCACCTGGATGGTGCGGCGGATTTCGTCGTCGCGGCCGATGACCGGGTCGAGCTTGCCCTGCTCGGCACGCGCCGTTAGATCAATCGTGTATTTCTCAAGCGCCTGGCGCTGATCCTCGGCGCCGGCGTCGTTCACGTGCTGGCCGCCGCGCAATTCCTCGATGGCTTTCTCGACTGCGGCCTTGGCGGCGCCCGCATCGCGCAATGCTTCGCCGAGCGCACCCTTGTCGTCCATGGCCGCAAGTAGGAACAGCTCGCTTGAAATGAACTGGTCCTTGCGCTTCTGCGCCAGTTTGTCGGTGACGTTGAGCAGTCGGTTGAGATCCGCCGACACCTGTACCTGGCCCTCGGCACCGTGCACTTCGGGCAGGCGATCCAAAGCGGTTTCGAGCTGCGAGCGCAGGCGGTTCAGGTTGGCGCCGGCCTTGGCCAGGATCGGCCGTGCGCTGCCGCCTTCCTGGTCGAGCAGCGCCAGCATCAGGTGCAACGGTTCGATATAGGCATGGTCGCGGCCCACGGCCAGCGACTGGGCGTCGGCCAGGGCCATCTGGAATTTGCTGGTGAGTTTGTCGAGCCGCACGCGAAAACCCCGAAAAACAAGGATTTGAGATTACGCCGAAATGGGGTTGGCGGCAGGGTTTTCAACCGCTGATGAGGATTTCCACCGCGTAAATCAGGGCAATGCCAGCGGCGATGACGACGACCGGCAGCGCCGAGAAGCGCGCCGGTTCGTGACGGTGCAGGCTAGGGATGAGATCCGCCACGGCGATGTAAATGAGGCTTGCGGCAGCCACCGCCAGTACGTAGGGAATCACTTGTCGCGCATGATCCAGGAAAGCCCAGGCCACGATGCCGCCCAAACCCATGGTGGCGCCGGACAGGGCCGACAGCAGCAGCGCACGGCGGCGCCGGTATCCGGCCAGCATCAATACCGAAATATCCCCCACCTGCTGGGGCACCTGGTGAGCGATGACGGCGATGGTCAACACGATGCCCAGATGAATGTCGGTGAGAAAGCTCGCGCCCAGCAGCACGCCGTCGAGAAAATTATGCAACCCCGTACCGATGAGAATCAGCGTGGCTGCGGCACGATCCCGCAGCCGGTCCTGATGCGCGTGCAAGTGTACTTCGCCGCTGTGGCTGTGGTGCCAGAAAATGAATTTTTCCAGCAGGAAAAATCCCAGCACCCCGATGGCGAGCGCCAGACCCAGGCCGCGCACCCGCTCTAATCCTGCGGATTCAATGGCTTCCGGCAACAGGTCCAGAAATGCCGCGCCCAGGAGCGCGCCCACGGCGAAGCTCACTAAACCCGGCAGCAAGCCGGCACGCGTGCGCTCCGGGAAAAGCAACAGCAAGGATGCGGCAAGTGCGCTCAACACACCACCCAGAAGCGTGCAGGGAATGATCCAGATGAGAATGTGTGGATGCATCGATTTTATGTTTGGGCGACCGGCAGCCATGCGGCGCGCGGCGCATTCTTGCAGAGTCATCGGGAATTGCCTAGCCCGGCCGTTTATCAGACGCTGCTGCTACCCTCCTTTATACGTAGCAATTTGCCAAATGTTGCCCCATTTGTCCTCCACCATTCCCCGGCGATCGCCATACGACATATCCGATGGTGGTTCCAGTGATTTTGCACCAGCCTGAAGAGCATGCCGGTATACCTGATCGGTGTCCGCGACATAGACATATAAAAAGGCGGGCATCGGATCTCTGATGCCGGCGTCGCTGATCATGATCACCGAATCGCGAATTTTCACTACGGTCGGTCTATCCGGCCGGTAGTCTCCGGTTGCCCCAAACACATATTTGATGAACTCGACCAGTTGCTGCGCCTGAGGGACCACAATGCGCGGTACCACTGTGTGCCAGCCTTCAGGCATGAAAGAGGATGGGGTGCTTTGTTTGCTCATCTCGTACTCCCCGCATTGCCACGTTGTCGTTATGCCGCCCAACGCCAAATTTGAGCAGCAAAAATCAATTTTCCAGCCAGATCAAACTTGCCATGCGGCCGCACTCGCCGTCGCGCCGGTAGGAAAAGAAACGCTCGCGGTCGGAGTAGGTGCAGAAACCGCCGCCGTATATATGCGTAACGCCGGCACGCCGCAGGCGCTGGCTCGCGATCTGGTACAGATCACACAGCCATTTGCCGGCAGCCCACGGCTCAAAGGCCTGATCGGCCTCAGCATGATCCTTGATCAATGCCGCGCGCACTTCATCGCCGACTTCATAGGCCTCAGGTCCAATGGCCGGACCGAGCCAGGCGAGAACCTCGGCGGGCGGTACGCGCATTGCCGCAAACGTGTTTTCAAGGATACCTGCGGCCAGGCCGCGCCAGCCGCCGTGAGCCGCGGCCACGGTCTTGCCGGTGCGGTCGCACAACAACACGGGGAGGCAATCTGCAGTCATTACCACACACGCCTGCCCTGGAGTGCGCGTGACCGCACCGTCCCCCGTCGGAGATTTCCCGGAGCCGTCGTCAGCCTGTTGACTGACGCTGTCTTCCAGTGTCGTCACGGATGCGCCGTGCACTTGTGCAAGCCAGTGCGGTTCACGCGGCAAACGCAGCTCGGTTCGCAACTGCAAGCGGTTTTCGGCCACGGCGCGCGGATCGTCCCCCACGTGCGCGCCGAGATTGAAGGAAGCATACGAACCGCGGCTCACGCCGCCGTTACGCGTAGTGCTGACCGCGCGCACGTTCGCGGGCGCGGGCCAGTCGGGTGCAATCCAGTCAGTGGCCATGCCCAGGCTCACGCCGCAAGTCGAGATCCAGCGCTTGCAGTAACTGCTGCATGTCACCCGGCAACGGCGCTTCCCAGCGCAGGAATTCGCCGCTCTGCGGATGCGCGAGGCCGAGGCGGCGTGCATGCAGCGCCTGGCGTTTGAAGCTGCGCAATGCTTCTTTCAGGGACAAAGTGGAGTCGGCGGGAATCGCCAGCCGCCGGCCGTACACCGGATCGCCGACCAGCGGATGGCGGATATGCGCCATATGCACTCGGATCTGATGCGTGCGCCCGGTTTCGAGTTGCACGGATACGTGGGTATGCGCGCGGAAGCGCTGGAGCACGCGGTAATGGGTCACGGCCGCGCGCCCGCCTTCGCGCACGCTCATGCGCTTGCGATCCACATGGTGGCGCGCGATGGGCGCATCCACGGTGCCGCCTCCGGTCATGACGCCCACGGCCACGGCTTCATATTCGCGCTCGAACTCCCGGGCCGCGAGCGCCGCCACCAGTTGGGTGTGCGCTTCCAGCGTGCGCGCTACCGCCAGCAGACCTGAAGTGTCCTTGTCGAGGCGATGCACCAGTCCGCAGCGCGGCACGTTGATCAACTCCGGCGCGTAATGCAGCAGCGCGTTCTGCAGCGTGCCGGCGGGATTGCCGGCGCCCGGATGCACCACTAGGCCCGCTGGCTTGTTGACCACGATCAGGCTGGCGTCCGCATGCACGATCTCAAGCGGCAGGGCCTGCGGCTGGAGTTCCATGAGCGGTTCTTCCACCACTACCAGGCGCAGGCGCTGGCCGCTGACCACCGAATCACGCGGCCGCGGCACGCGTTCGTCCAGCAGCACGCGGCCGTCCTTGATCCATTGCGTCAGGCGGCTGCGGGAATATTCGGGAAACAATTGCGCGAGTGCCTGATCCAGGCGCAGTCCCGCCAGGTTTGCGGGAACCAGAGCTTCCTTGATGGCGGACGCACGCACACCGGGATTCATCGGTGCGCAGTGCCGCAGCGGTTACGATATACTGGCCGACACACGCTTTCAGCCTGCCTCAGGATTATTCCCACATGCGTTTTCGCCCGGGTCTATTCAGCTGTTTAGCCGCAGCGCTGCTGCTTGCGGCCTGCGCCAGCCAGCAGTCCAAGGATCAGCACCTGGCACCCGAGGCCTTGTACAAGAGCATACAAGCCAACCTCGCGGCCGGCAATTACAAGACCGCCATCAGTCGCCTGCAGACCATGGAGGCGCGTTTCCCCTTCAATGACTACGGCACCCAGGCGCAGCTGGATCTGATTTACGCAAACTACATGGACAAGAACTACGACGCGGCGGAGGATGCCGCCGACCGCTTCATCCGCGAACACCCGCGGCATGCCGACGTGGATTACGCCTATTACATGAAAGGCGTGGCGTATTTTGACGAAGCCCCCGGTCCGTTCATGCGGCTGTTCCGCCACGACATCTATGAGCGCGATCCGTCCAATGCCCAGAAATCCTTCCAGGCATTCCAGCTGCTGCTGCAGAAATTCCCCGACACCAAATACGCTGCGGATGCACGCCAGCGCCTGCTGTACCTGCGCGACCGGCTGGCGGATTACCAATGGGCACTGGCCGATTACTACATGCGGCGCGGCGCCTGGATCGCTGCGGTGCAGCGCGCAGACACGATTATCCGCAACTATCCCGAGAGCCCGCGCGTCCAGGACGCCCTGAAAATCCTTTACACCGCCTATACCCGCCTCGGTCTCACGGATCTGGCGGACGGCGCGCGCAAAACCCTGGAATTGAATTTCCCGGGCGCCAATCCGAACTACAAAGCGCACGCGCCGGCATAACGGACATTGATCCTTTTCCTTTCTCCCCTTGAGGGGAGAGAGAAGAGTGAGGGGTGAAGAGTCGCGGCGAAGGCAGATTTTTGCTCCTGCAAAATCTGCATTTCCGCCCTTCAATCGGCGCTTCCACAATCAGATTCAGCGGTGATAGCCTGAAGTGATGGGATAGCGCCGGTCGCGGCCGAAAGCCCGGCGGCTCACGCGCACCCCGGGCGGTGACTGGCGACGTTTGTACTCGGCAGACTGCACCATCTTCACCACGCGCTTGACCAAAGATTCGTCGTAGCCGAGCGCCACGATTTCCGCCACGGTTTTGTCGTCTTCCACGTAAGCGCTGAGAATCGGATCGAGAATAGCGTACGGCGGCAGATTGTCGCTGTCTTTTTGTCCGGGCGCGAGTTCCGCCGTCGGTACACGCTCGATCACCGCATCCGGGATCGCCGCGGACAGGGTATTGCGGTAACGCGCCAGACGGTACACCCAGGTTTTGGTCACGTCCTTGATCGGCGCGAAACCTCCGGCCATGTCGCCATAGAGCGTGGCATAACCCACCGCGGTCTCGCTCTTGTTGCCGGTGGTGAGCAACAGCCGGCCCGTCTTGTTGGACAGCGCCATGAGCAACACACCACGGCAGCGTGCCTGCAGGTTCTGCGCGGCCACATCGTCGGCGCTGCCGCCGATCACCGGTTTGAGTGCCTGCAGGAATGCCGCGAACGCGGATTCGATGGAAATGCTGTGATATTCCACACCCAGCAGCCGGGCCTGGCGCACGGATTCATCCACGCTGAGTTTCGAGGTATGGCGTGACGGCATCATCACGGCGGTGATGTTTTGCTTGCCCAGGGCGTCCACCGCCAGCGCCAGCGTCAATGCCGAATCAATGCCACCCGACAGTCCGACTATGGCACCCGTGAACCTGTTCTTCGCTGCGTAGTCGCGCACGCCCATCACGATGGCGCGGTACACGCTTTGTTCCTCGCTCTGGTCGGTGTGCACGCTGCCCGCCAGGGCCTGCACCTGGCCGGCGTGGGTCTCGAAATCCACAGGATACAGGCCTTCCTCGAAATTCGGCGCGCGCACGGCCACGCGGCCGTCCGGGTTCACCACCAGCGAGCCGCCGTCAAATACCAGCTCGTCCTGACCACCGACCAGATTCACGTACATCAGAGGCACACCGGCTGCGCGTGCGCGCCGGCGCAGTTCCTCCTCGCGCTGACGCTGCTTGCCGAGTTCGAAGGGCGAAGCGTTGGGAATCAACAGCAGGCGCGCGCCGGCTTGCACTGCTTCTGCCGGCGGTCCCGCGTGCCAGATGTCCTCGCACACGTTGAGGCCAAGCGGGGTGCCCCCGAAATCCACCAGCGCGGGTGCCTCCCCGGGAGTGAAATAGCGCTTTTCGTCGAACACGCTGTAATTCGGCAATTCGCGCTTGCGGTAGGTAGCGCGCAACGCGCCGCCCGCGATGACGCTCGTCACGTTGTATATGCGGCCGCCCTCGTACAGCGGATAGCCCACCAGCATGTCAATGCCGCGTACTTCACGCAGCAGACGCTCGACACCCTGCTCCACTTCGCGACGCAGGGCGGAATGGAAAAGCAGGTCTTCCGGCGGATAGCCGGTAAGCGTGAGTTCGGGATACACCACGAGCTGTGCGTGCATTTCGTCGCGGCTGCGATTTGCGGCCTGCATGACTTTCCGCAGGTTGCCGGGCACGTCGCCCACCAGCAGGTTCAGCTGTGCCATGACGATGCGAAATGCGTTGCTCATATGATTATTTTCTCACAAGCGCATGCGAACTCTTGGTAACCCTCCTTTGAAAAAGAGGGCGAGCGGCGAAGCAGCGAGCGGGTTGCCAGGGACGGCAACCCTGGGCTTTCAGGCGCAGCCGGACTGCGTAGCCTGAAAGAGGGAGGATTTCAA
This sequence comes from Gammaproteobacteria bacterium, assembly GCA_028864905.1. Taxonomy (GTDB): domain Bacteria; phylum Pseudomonadota; class Gammaproteobacteria; order Natronospirales; family REEB76; genus REEB76. The sequence goes on along the minus strand of JAGWLP010000005.1, from coordinate 15,137 downwards.
AAATCCCCCTTATTCCCCCTTTTCCAAAGGGGGATATGAGAATCAATGCAGGTGAGCGTAAGGCACAGATGAATTCCAACACTTCACTATCATTGGGTTTCGGAAGACCTCAGCCTGACCTGGGTAGCGCATGATCCCCTTAACGTCGCGTCCCACGTTTTTTCGCTGCGGCTTTGGCGGTTTTGGCTGGACTGCGCACCGGCTTCGCAGGCTTCTTCATGCTGCGGCGCACCGCTTTGCCGCGTCGACCTTTGAGCAGTGCCGCCATGGCGCTGCCCAGTTCCGCCGGCGAGTGCACGGTCCGGACGCCTGCCGCTTCCAGCGCTTCGAACTTGGCCTGCGCCGTGCCTTTGCCGCCGGACACGATGGCGCCGGCATGGCCCATGCGCTTGCCGGCCGGTGCGGTCACACCCGCAATGTAGGCCACCACCGGCTTGCGCACGTTCTGGTGGATGTATTCCGCCGCCGCTTCCTCGTCGGAGCCGCCGATCTCGCCCACCATGAGGATGCCTTCAGTCTGCGGGTCCGCGTTGAAGCGCGTGATCACGTCAATGAAACTCATGCCGTGCACCGGATCGCCGCCGATGCCGACACAGGTGGATTGCCCCAGACGCAGATTAGTGGTCTGAAACACGGCTTCGTAGGTCAGGGTACCGGAGCGCGACACGATGCCGACACGGCCGCGCTGATGAATGTGCCCCGGCATGATGCCGATCTTGCACTCAGCGGGGGTGATGATGCCGGGACAATTCGGCCCGATGAGCACGCAATCCCGGCCGCGGATCGCGGCCTTGACCTTGACCATGTCGGTCACCGGAATGCCTTCGGTGATGCACACGATCACCTTGATACCGGCGTCCGCCGCTTCCAGGATGGCGTCGGCGGCAAACGGCGCCGGCACGTAGATCATGCTGGCATCCGCGCCGGTTTGCTTCACCGCATCCTGCACGGTGTTGAATACCGGCAGGTTCAGGTGTTTTTCGCCGCCACGACCGGGAGTCACGCCGCCGACCAGTTTTGTGCCGTAGGTGAGGGCCTGCTGGCTGTGGAAGGTGCCTTGCTTTCCGGTAAATCCCTGACATATGACTTTGGTGTTTTTGTTGACAAGAATGCTCATCTTTCAATCCTCAGAATAAACTTTCATTGTGGGCAAGGTCTTCGTGGGAGCGACGGTCCCCGTCGCGATTTCGCTCCGAAGATCGCGGCGAATATCGCCGCTCCCACAATATTCCCGATCCCACAAGAAATCAGACCCGCACTGAGGCGACGACTTTCCGGGCGGCATCGGTCAGGTCATTCGCGGGTGTGATTGCCAATCCGCTCTTGGCAAGCAGCGCCTTGCCCTGCTCGACATTGGTACCCTCAAGCCGCACCACCACCGGCACGCGTACACCCACATCCTTAACCGCGGCGATGATGCCCTCGGCGATCAGGTCGCAGCGCACGATGCCGCCGAAGATATTGACCAGAATCGCCTTGACACTCTGGTTGGACAGAATCAGCTTGAAGGCCACGGTCACGCGCTCTTTGGTCGCACCGCCGCCCACATCCAGGAAGTTCGCCGGTCGGCCGCCGTGCAGCTTGATGATATCCATGGTCGCCATCGCAAGACCGGCGCCGTTCACCATGCAGGCAATGTCACCGTCCAGAGAAACATAGTTCAGTTCATGCTGACGCGCTTCGCTCTCGCGCGCATCCTCCTGCGAGGCGTCGCGCATGGCCGCCAACTCCGGCTGCCGGTAAAGCGCGTTGTCGTCGAGATTGACCTTGGCATCCAGCGCCAGCACCCGGCCGGCGGTGGTAACAATCAGCGGGTTGATTTCCACCAGGCTGGCGTCCTTCTCCATGAACAGCCGGTAAAGACCGTTCACGATTTTGCCGAACGCGGCCTGTTGTTCCTTTTGCCCGAGGCCAAGCCCGAACGCCAGGTCCCGCACCTGATGCGGCTGAACGCCTGCAGCCGGGTGCACCCACACGCGGAAAATCTTCTCGGGAGTCTTGGCCGCGACTTCCTCGATCTCCATGCCGCCGGCGGCGGAAGCCATGAACACCACCTGTTCGCGCGCCCGATCGACCAGCACCGAGAGATACAATTCGCGCTCGATGTCCGAGCCCGATTCGACCAGTACCGTATTAATGGGCAGCCCTGCAGGCCCGGTCTGGTGGGTGACCAAGCGCTGCCCGAGCAGCGCTGCGGCCGCGGTGCGCACCTCATCGTGGCTGCGGCAAAGCTTCACGCCTCCGGCCTTGCCACGGCCGCCGGCGTGCACCTGAGCCTTGACTACCCATACCGAACCTCCCAGATCACGCGCGGCCGCCACCGCCTCGTCGGACGTCGTAGCCGGGCGGCCATTCGGGACCGGAATATCGTATGCTGCAAACAGTCGTTTGGCCTGATACTCGTGCAGGTTCATGATGCAACACGTGGAATGCGACGGGTGAGGGCGCGTATTTTGAAGCAAACAGCCGCAGTTCGCAAAGGCGGACTTTCACAATGAACCAGATATCGCTGACCGGTGCCGACACCGTGGCGACGACTAATGCCGCCCATGCCTTGCCGTGGCGTCTGTTGCGTTTGTTGAATGTCTACCACTTGCTGGTCGCGGTCCTGATCATCGCGGTGTCAGCCACTGGATCGGCCGCGCTGCTGGGCACGCTCAATCCAGGGCTGTTCCTCTGGACCGGAATCGCTTATCTGGTTTACGCCTTGCTCACGGCGCTCAGCCTCTACAAGCGCTGGCCAGGGTATGCGCTGCAAGCACAGATCCAATTGATGGTGGACACCATCGCGGTGGTGCTTCTGATGCACGCCAGTGGCGGACCGGTGAGCGGCCTGGGCGTGTTGCTGTTCGTGTCGATCGTTGCCAATACGGTGCTCATGCCTTGGCGGATCGGCATGGGCTATGCAGCCGTGGCCACCGTGCTGATTCTCGCCGACAACACCTATCTGGTTCTGCACGGCGCGGTGCCGGAGGCGGGCTACATGCAGGCGGCACTCACCGGCGTGGTGCTGTTCGTGGCAGCGATTTCAGGCGCGTACCTCGGACGGCGGCTGCGCGAGAGCGAGGAGCTCGCCGTGCAACGCGGCGTGGACCTGCAAAATCTGGCGCAGCTCAACGATTACATCATTCACCACATGCGCACCGGCGTGGTGGTGGTGGACCAAACCGGCCGGGTACGCTTGGCCAATGAAGCCGCGCTGACGAATTTCCCGCGACGCGCTGGGCAGGGCCATCTTCTTTCCGATCTGTCGCCACAACTACAGCAGGAACTCGCCAGCTGGCGCGCAGAAGGCCAGGAACGACCGAAGTCCTTTACTACCGAGGACGGCAAGCCGGTCATCCCCTATTTCACCCGCCTTGCACCCGCAGGCGATGCGGGCACGCTGATTTTCCTCGAGGATGCCAGCGAGATCACCGAACGCGTGCGGCAGATGAAGCTCGCCGCACTCGGACGCCTGACGGGCAGCATCGCGCATGAAATCCGCAATCCGTTGGCTGCCATCAGTCACGCCAACCAGTTGCTCGCGGAATCCGCCAAACTGCAGAGCGACGATCGCCGGCTGACGGAAATCATCGCCGAGCACGCGAAACGCATGGAAAACATGGTGGAGACCATACTGCAGCTTTCGCGCCGCGAGGCCACGCGCACCCAGGAACTCGAATTGGAACACTGGTTGCGTGACTTCGTGGCGGAGTTCCGCGAACGCCACGGGCTGGAAGGCCAAGCCCTGGCCGTGCGCATCGACAGCGGCGACGAAGTGCGGGTACGCGTGGACCCCGGGCACCTGTACCAGATTGCCTGGAACCTGTCGGAGAACGCGCTGCGTTACGGACGGCCGGCAAAGTCCTTCGGCGGGCCGCTCATCGAGTACCGCATCAGTCCGCTGAGCACGCCCGGCGGCACGGAATTTGCCATCATGGACAACGGCAGCGGCGTGCCCAAGGACATTGCCGAGCACATCTTCGAACCCTTCTATACATCCAGTCCACGCGGCACCGGCCTGGGTCTGTTCATCGCCCGGGAACTCTGCGAGTGCAATCACGCGCGGCTGGTGTATGAGCAACGTGCCGAAGGCGGCAGTTGCTTTCGTATCCTGTTCGGCCCACAGCAAGGCTGGCTGGCATAAATGGCACCCGACAGCAAACCCCTGGCCCTGGTCGTTGACGACGAGCCCGCGATCTGCGAACTCCTGCAGTTGACGCTGGAGCGCATGGACGTGGACGTCATCACCGCCGCCAACCTGGCCGCGGCACGTACGGCCATGCAGTCGCGGCCCATCGACCTGTGCCTCACCGACATGCAGTTGCCGGACGGCAGCGGGCTGGAATTAATCGCTTACATCCAGCAGCACATGGCGCAGGTGCCGGTGGCGGTAATTACCGCTCACGGCAGCATGGAAACCGCGGTTGAGGCACTCAAATACGGCGCTTTTGATTTCGTATCCAAGCCGCTGGACATCGTTTATCTGCGCAAGATGGTCAGCACCGCACTCAAACTCCGGCACAACCGCGAAGCCGGCAGTGCGCGCAGCGTGACCCGGCTCTTCGGCCAATCGCAGGCCATCGAGCAGGTGCGCGTCATGGTCGCCAAGCTCGCACGCAGCCAGGCGCCGGTACACATCAGCGGTGAATCCGGCACCGGCAAAGAACTGGTGGCGCGGCTGATCCACGAGAACGGCCCGCGCGCCGACCACGCATTCGTGGGAGTGAACTGCGGCGCGATCCCCACCGAACTCATGGAAAGCGAATTTTTCGGCCACAAGAAGGGCAGCTTCACCGGCGCGGTGGCCGACAAGGAGGGGCTGTTCCAGGCCGCCCAGGGCGGCACGCTGTTTCTGGATGAAGTGGCTGATCTGCCACTGCACATGCAGGTGAAGCTCTTGCGCGTCATCCAAGAAAAGGCCGTACGCCCGGTGGGCGCCGCCAAGGAAATCGCCGTGGATGTGCGCGTGCTTTCAGCTACACACCGCTCGCTGGCCGAGCTGGTGCACACCGGGAAATTCCGCGAGGACCTCTACTACCGCATCAACGTCATCGAGCTGCATGTACCGGCGTTGCGCGAACGCAAAGACGACATCGGCCTGCTGGCAGTGCATATTCTCGAGCGCCTGGCACGCATCCACGGCCGCCCGCCGGTGCAATTGGCGCCGGACGCGCTGGCGTTTCTGCAAAGCTACTCTTTCCCCGGCAACGTGCGCGAACTCGAGAACATCCTGGAGCGGGCGCTCACGCTCGCCGAGGACAATGTGATCCGCGTGCCCGATATCCACCTGCGGCGTAACCCGGAGCCGCTAGCCGCTGCGCAATCGGCTGCACCGCCCGCTGCGGGGCCTGAAGATGTGCCTGAACATACCGCCGAGCACACCGCGCCGCTCGGGGAACAGCTTGGGGAAATCGAGAAGCAAGCCATCCGCAAGGCGCTGGAACAGACCCGCTACAACAAGACCGCCGCCGCGAAGCTGCTGGGCATGACCTTCCGCCAACTGCGTTACCGCATCAAGAAGCTGAAGCTGGACTGAGGCAAAAAGTATTTGGGACCGGTCTGCAGCCACAGACTTTTAATGCAGTTTCCGGCTGTTGAAGAACGGTTGCGACCAGTGGCTGCGCCGCGCGCACTCTTGCGCAGCAGCGCGAAAGTGCGAAGTTTCAATACAATTTCTAAATGAACAAAAAGATTGCCATCATCGGTGCCGGCTTTAGCGGTACCGCCACTACCGTTCATCTGCTCAGGCGCCACGGACACGCACCGTTTGAGGTGATACTGATTAATCGACATGCAAATCTGGCGCGCGGTGTGGCTTACGGTACACACTCGCCATGGCATTTGCTTAATGTGCCGGCGGGACGCATGAGCCTGTTCCCCGACCGAGAACACGATTTTTTGGAGTTTGCACGCAATACGGATGGCTCGATCACGGCATCGGATTTCGTGCGCCGCAGTCTGTACGGTGAATACCTGCACACGCGTCTCGATCAGGCCGCGGCAGCGGCCGGCCAAGCCAGGCTTAATGTGGTGACTGGCGAGGTAATCGCATTGCGGCTGGACCGCGACGGCGCAGTTCTGGATTTGTCCGACGGCGGCACCCTATATGCCGATCGCGTGGTGCTGGCGGTCGGTCACTATCCTCCGATCGACCCGCCGGTCCCTGATCATGGCGTGCTTGCCGGTACAAACTATGTGCGTGACCCCTGGGCGCCGGGCGCTCTCGACCATATCCCGCTGCACCAGCCGGTGCTGCTGCTCGGTACCGGCTTGACCATGGTGGACGTGGCCCTGGATTTGGACCAGCGCGGCTACCGCGGAACGCTGATGGCGCTGTCGCGTCACGGTCTGTTGCCACAAGCTCATCGCACGCTGCGCGAAATGCCGCAACTCGAGCCGCCGGCGGAATTGCTTGCTGGCGCGGCGAGCGCGCGCGCTTATCTGCATACGGTGCGCGCCGCAGTCGCAGCAAGCGCGCAGCATGGCCGCGACTGGCGCGACGTGATTGGCGCGCTCCGGCCAGTAACGCCCGCCTTGTGGCAGACACTGACCAAGAATGAGCGCCGGCGCTTCCTGCGCCATTTGCAGGCATATTGGGACAGCCATCGCCACCGCACGGCGCCGATTTCCGCCCAACGGCTTACGCAATTGCTGGCCCAGGGCATGCTCACGGTAGACGCGGGCCGGCTGCTGGAGCTGCGACCGGTAGCCGATGACATTCAAGTGGACTGGCAACCGCGTGGCAAAAGCCGTACTGAACACTGGCGGGGAGCAGCGCTCATCAATTGCACCGGTCCCGAGAGCCGGCTCAGATGCTTGGCCGACCCCCTGATTCGCGGCATGCTGGCCGGAGGGCTGCTGACGGCGGATGCTCTGGAACTGGGCGTGGCCGCCGACGCCGAGGGTGCGCTGCTTGACAACGCCGGGCAACCCTCGTGCGTTGTCTATTACACAGGGCCGTTGCTGCGTGCCAGGGATTGGGAATGCACGGCGGTGCCGGAATTGCGCCTCGCGGCGCTCAGGCTGGCGGACCGCCTGGCCGGAACTTGGTGATGGCGGGCATTGCCCCTACAATGAGTGACTTGAATTCATTTACATGAGGTTGTCAATGAAGACTACATTACGCATTGTCACATTGTCATTGGCGCTGGGCCTGGCCGGTGCACTGGCCACCGCGTGGGGCGCCGAGTCGGTGTTGGATCTCATCAGCCAAGGTGAATCCGCCATGGCCAAGGTCAAGAACGCCAAGGCGACGCTGGAAGGCATCACCCAGAAAAACACCGCGCTGCAGGCCGAGGGCACGCAGATTCAGGCGGAAAACACCAAATTGCAGGCCGATATTGCCGCCTTCAAGCAGTTGTCGGCAAATCTCAATCAGAAAATCGCGGACTACAACACCAAATGCAAGAGCCCAAAGACCGATGAGATATTCAAGGAGTGCAAGGCGCAGAACGCCGAACTCAAACAGGATTCAGAAAGTCTGCAGACGCAGCCGGCGGCGCTGAATGCGCGCGAAAAGGCATTCATCGCCAAGGCGACCGCCTACAACCAGCAGGTCAAAGCGCTGCCCAACGATCTGAAAACCGGCGAGAGTGACTACCGCACCGCCTTGTCGTATCAGTACGCCTGGCTGGACAAAGCGCGCGATCAGGTGGCCCAGCCGGCTTTCAAGCCGTACGCCAAGAAATACAATTGCCCCAACGTCATGAAGCCGGCCAAGACCCAGGACGATGCCGACATCATGAGCAACCAGATCATCGCCTGTTTGAAACGCGTGGTGAATTCCGGCTGATTCCGGCCGGCTCTTGGTAACACCCAAACGCCCGGCATCCGCCGGGCGTTTGTTTTGGTGTCACCAACCGCAGCTACAACTTCAGCGGTGTCAGGCCCTGTTGCACAAGTCTGCGGTTGAGTGCCGGCACCTCGTTGGCTTGGATGCCAAGCCATTCCTGCAGAGCCATTTGGGCGTAAGCTTCATACTGCTTGAAGGCCTGCACGTAGGAAGCCGGTGGCGCACGGTCGCCGTCGTTGATCTGCGTGGCGAGGTCTGTCAACCGCGCGTTGATCGTCGCAAGATTGTGGTCCTGCGCCCCCTTGGTCTGCAACGACACAATCTTCTCATCGAGTGAGTTGACCGACGACAGCAATGCCGCTTGCGCGGGCTTGTCGGCCAGTTGCTTCGACAGCGCCGCCAGTTGTGCGTGCAGTTGCCCAAGATCAGCATAAGCCGACGCGGTCGCATTCATGGCCTGACCGATTTGCCGGGCCAGAGTCAGTTGCTTTTGCAACGCATCGCCCGCGGGATGCACACGCGGATCGAGCGTCACCACGAGCGGCTGGGTGTAACTGCGACCGTTGGCCGTAAGTTTCACGCGGTAACGGCCAGGCAGCACCAGCGGACCACGCGGGACGATGGAAGTCCCCACGCCGTAGATGGCATTTATGCCATAGCTGTACGCAAGTGAATCCGGCCGCGGGTACCTCAGATTCCAGACAAAGCGGTGCATGCCCGGTTGGGCCGCAAGCGATTCCAGCTGGGACAGCCAGGCGTTCGCGAAATACTGCGGCTCAGTCTTGAGCGTGGGCGCCGGCGCATTACTGGCGTAGGCGCGCACCCGCTTGCCTTGGCTGTCGTAGATTGCCAGCGTCACCGGGCCGTGCGTATCAGGGCCCAGCCAGTAGTCAATCACCGCACCCGTGGGCGGATTGCGTGCCGCGGGAATTTCCGGCGGCAGCGGCGTGTCCTTGTTGTTATCGTTGCGCACGCGGATCGCGTCGGCCGGCTTGAACAGATACGCATTCTGCGCCAGCAGCGCGGCACTCGCCTGGCGCAACGGCGTGACATCGTCCAGCACCCAGAGCGCGCGGCCCTGAGTGGCGGCGATCAGGTCGTCGCCGTGCACGGCAAGGTCTCGCACCCGCACGCTCGGCAGGTTCAACTGCAGGGGCTGCCAGTTGCCGCCGTCGTCGAAGGACACGTACACGCCGGCATTGGTGCCGGCGTACAACAGCTTCGGATTTACCGGATCCTGACGCACCACATACACGTACTGGCCGGCGGGAATGTCGTCCACGATTTTCGTCCAGCTGCGGCCATAGTCGTGGGTGCGGTAGATAAAGGTGCCGAAATTATCCCGGCGGTGGGCATCCACCGCGGCGTACGCGGTTGCGGGATCGCTGGGCGAGGCGTCAATCTGGTTGACGCGACCCCAGAGCGGCAGATCCGGCGGCGTGACGTCCTGCCAGTGTCGGCCGCCGTCGCGCGTGAGCCGGATGAGGCCGTCATCCGTGCCCACCCAGATCTCGCCCGCTTTCACCGGCGAGGGCGCGATGCTGAAGATCTCGCCGTAGCCGCAGGCGCGCGCTTCGATAAGCGTGAGGTCATCGCTCTCACAGTTCTTGGCGGATTTGGCATCAGCGCCGCTCAGGTCGGGGCTGATGGTCCACCAGTGCATGCCGCCGTCGTCGCTCTCGAGCAGCACCTGCGCGCCGAGGTACAGGGTATGCGGCCGGTGCGGATCGGTGACCACCGGGTAAAACCAGTTGTAGCGGTACTTGGTGTGCGTGGGCCGCTCGCCGTAATGCGAGATCGGCCAGGCGGAGATGTTCTGTACCAGTCCGGTGCGCGCATCGAAGCGCGACACGTGACCGCCGAGACCGCCGACGTACACGATATTCGGGTCTTCGCGGTCGGGCACCACGTAGCTGCGCTCGTCGCCGCCCACCGGATGCCAGTCGCGGAACGTGATCTCGCCATAGTCGCTGCGGCTTTTGGTCTCGACCGTGCCGCTGTCCTGCTGGCCGCTGTACACCCGATACGGGAAACGATTGTCGGTAGTCACGTGATAAAACTGGCCGGTCGGCTGGTTGTACCAACTCGACCAGTGCCCGCCGCCGTCCACGCTCACGCTCGTGCCCTGATCGCTCGCGACAATCATGTAGTGGTTATTCCCGGGATTGATCCACATGAAGTGGTAATCGTCGCCGCCCGGCGCGCCCTTGAACCATGTGAATGTCTTGCCGCCGTCGCGGCTCTGCGCCACCGAGCGGTTCATCACATACAGCACGTCGGGATTTTCCGGATCCACCGTGATGCGGTCGAAGTAGCTGCTCGCGAGATCGGCGTGGCCGAGATATTGCCAGTTCGCACCGCCGTCGTCGGAGCGGTACAGGCCGCCCGCTTTGGACGCATCCACGATGGCATACACGCGCTGATCGCTGGTGCCGGGCGCGACCGCGAGTCCGATGCGTCCCGGCGGCCCTGCCGGCAAACCGTGACCGCTGAGCCGCGTCCAGGTGCGACCTGCGTCGGTGGATTTCCAGATGCCACTGCCGGGGCCGGACTGCGGCTTGTAATAGGCAAGCCACGGATACTGGCGCGCCTGCCAGGTGGCGGCAAAGATCACGTCAGGGTCGGCGTCGTCGGCCGCGAGGTCCACCGCGCCGGTGTCGTCGTCCACGAACAGCACTTTCTGCCAGTGCTGGCCGCCGTCCGTCGTGCGGAACACGCCGCGCTCGGCGTTGGAACCGAAATAGTGGCCGAGCGCCGCGACCAGAACCACATCCGGGTTGTGCGGATCGATCCAGATGCGGCCGATGTGGCGCGTATCCTCGAGACCGATGTGCGTCCACGTCTGGCCGCCGTCCGCGGAGCGGTACATGCCGTCGCCGTCCACCACGTCGTAGCGCGTCGCTACCTGGCCGGTGCCGACGTAGATGACCTCGGGATCGGAGGGCGCGATGGCAAGCGCACCTACCGAGATTAAGCCGGCATTCTGCATCAGCGGCTGCCAGGTCAGGCCGGCGTCCATGGTCTTCCACACGCCGCCGTCGGCGCCGCCGAAATAGAACATGTCTGGCTCGGAGGGCACGCCTGCCGCCATGGTGGACCAGCCGCCGCGGAACGGTCCGAGCTCGCGCCAATGGAGTTGCGAGTAGAGAGGCGCGAGCGCGGTGGGCGCAAACGCGGAAGCGTTGAGGCACAGCATGGCCAGCAACCCCGCGACCAGCCAGTGCGGCAGCCTTGAATGTGGATTACGCAGCATGACGCCCTCCTCTCGAATGGAATTGCCCGCGCACGCGGGGGAGTGTGCGAAAAAACGGCCGACGGTCACATTTGACCGCAAAACCGCCGTCGGGTTGCAGCTTACTTCCGTTTCGCGCCGGCGAGCTGCGCTCGCGTCCACTGCACCAATTGCGCCAGCAACTCGTCCGCGGCACGTGACGCGCCCTGCACCGCACCTTGCACGTCCGGCGAGACGGGCACGCTCACCGCGAACAGATGCTGCGCCACGGTCGCGCCGCTCGACAGGCTCTGCAATTCCACCACGGCGCGCACGCTGACATGCGCCGATTGGGCGCTGGCAAACTCCTGTTCGAAATCCAGCAGGTTCACGTGCAGGCGGTAGCCGCCGGCGCGGCCGCCGGCAAAGGCTGCCTGCAGGCGCGCTTGCAGCAGTTCAGCGGGCGGCGCCAGCCAGCGATTGTCCGCATAGGCGCGCAGTTGCGTGGGGTCGCTGAAAATCAGGCGGTAGTAAATCTCGCTGCCGTCGAGCCATGCCGGTGCGCTCACCGTCGTTTCCGCCGGAACGACGGTTGCAGCCGGCGCGCTCGTTGCCGGACCAAAGTCATGCAATACGGGCGGCAGCGGCGGCTTGGGCAGCAGACTGCAACCGGCAAGCAGCGCGGCGGCGAGAGCACAAAGCGGAGTTTTCATGGTGACGGTCCTTTGTAACCAGGCTCGCCAGGACCGGGCGGCGGCGACTGCGGCCCCGACAGCACCTGCTGCGGATTCTTGCGCAGGCTGTCCGCGAGCCGGCGGATCTGATCCGAGGCGGCGGCAATCCGGCTGAGCGTGGCGTTCAGCCGCGGCAGGGTCTCGGCGTTGACTTGCTCACCGGTCGCCCGGGCGGTGACGCTCAGTTGATCCAGATTCGCAGTCAGCTTGTCGAGCTGCGCCAGCGTGGCCTGCATCTGGCCGGTGAGTGCCGGCAGGCGGCGGGTCTCGGCATCGAGGTCGTTTTCCAGCTTGACGAGTGCCGCACTGGCGGCGTCCGCCTGCGCCAGCAGGCGCGCCACGTGCGCGCGGTTGTCGGTGTTCAGCAGTTGATTGAGCGCGCCGATCAGCGTCTGCAGCTGGCCCATGAGCTGCGGCGCGCTGGTGCCGAGTTCATCCAGCAGCGAAGCGTGCAGGGGAATATAGGCCGGCGACTGCGCCGAGGTCGCGAGCAACTCGCGGCTTGTGCCGGTGGTTTCCAGATCCAGCAGCGAGGCGCCGGTCAGACCCTGCAGCCGGAACACCGCGTAGGCGTCGCGCGTCACCGGTATGCCGGCATCCACCTCGATGCGGATCAGGATGCGGCGCGGATCGCGCGCATCGAAGCGCACGCTGTCTACACGCCCGGCCGCCAGGCCGCGGAAAAACACCGTGGAGTGCGGCGCCAGACCGGCCACGCTGCCGGTGGTGGCGATGATGTAGGGCTTGGTCGCGACGCGCGTGCCGGTGAGCCAGATGGCCGCGGCAATAATGGCCGCGCCCAGCGCGAGCACGAAGATGCCGGTGATCAGCGCATAGGCGCGGTTATTCATGCGCGGTCTCCGCAGCGGCGAACACCCGCCGGCCGCGTGCGCCGTGGAAGAAACGGCGCACGTAAGGATGCCCGGATTGCAGCAGGCTGTCGGGGGTCCCCCAGGCGGCAAGTTGCGCGTCGACCAGCACCGCCACGTGATCGCACAGGTCGCGGATCAGGTCGAGGTCGTGGGTGACCATGACCACGGTGAAGCCCAGTTCGTTGTGCAGCGCGCCCAGCAGTTCGACGAAATCCTGCGCGGTGATCGGATCCAGGCCGGAGGCCGGTTCGTCGAGGAACAGCAGTTCGGGCTCCAGCGCCAGCGCGCGTGCCAGCGCCACGCGCTTGACCATGCCGCCGGAAAGTTCCGACGGCAGGCGCGCGGCCACATCCGGCTCCAGGTCCACCATCGCCAGTTTCAGGTACACCAGTTGGCGGATGAGCGTCTCGTCAGCGAGCCGCGATTCGCGCAGCGGAAACGCGATGTTGTCGAACACATTGAGTGCGCTGAACAGCGCCCCGTTCTGGAACAGGATGCCGCAGCGGCGATGCAGGCGCGCGAGTTCCTCAAAGCTCACGCGATCGAGGCGTTCGTCGAACAGCCACACCTGTCCCTCGCTGGGGCGTTGCAGGCCGATCATCTCGCGCAGCAGCGTAGTCTTGCCGCTGCCGGAACTGCCCGCCAGGCCCAGAATCTTGCCGCGGTACACGCATAGATTGATGTCGCGGTGCACCACCTGCGTGCCGAAGCGCGTGCCCAGGTGTTCGAGGCGCACCACGCATTCGGCGTTCACAGCAGCCCCGCGTGCTTGAAGATCACCGCGAAGATCCCGTCGAGGACGATCACCACGGTGATCGCGGTCACCACCGAATTGGTGGTCTCGGCGCTCAGGCTTTCGGTGTTGGGCTTGACGCGCAGCCCGTACTCGCAGGCGATCAACGCGATCACCCAGCCGAACACCGCGCTCTTGCCGATGCTCAACCAGAAGCTCACCGGCGTTACGACGTGCGGCAGGCTGTAGAAGAAATGCGCATAGCTGATGTCGAAGGCCGCATGCGCCGCCCACACGCCGCCGGCCAGCGCGACCACGTCGGTCCAGATCACCAGCAGCGGCATAACCAGCGTGAGCGCGATGATCTTGGGCAGCACCAGACGCAGGCTGTGCGAGATGCCCATGGCGGAGAGCGCATCCAGCTCCTCGGTGACGCGCATCACCCCGAGTTCCGCGGTCATGGCCGAACCGGAGCGGCCCGCAACCAGCAGCGCGGTGAATACCGGACTCAGGTGGCGCACGATGCTGAGGCCCAGGATGTTGACGATGAAACCCTGCGCGCCGTAAGTCTGCAACGACAGGCCGCCCATGTAGGCCACCACCACTCCGATCAGCAGCCCGATGACCGTCATCACGCCGAGGGCACGCGCTCCGGCCTGGTAAATGGTGCCGGAGATCTCCCGCCACGGGATGCGTGAGGGATGCGCGACCAGATAAGCCAAGTCGAGTAGGAACTGGCCAATGAGGCTGATGAAGCTGGCAAGATGATTGGTTGCGGCGAAGCCGACTGTAGCCAGCATGTCCGCCAGCGCCGGGCGCCGCGGACGTTGCTTCTCGGCCGTGGCCACGCGCCGGTCGGTCCAGCGCTGGAACAGCGCGGCGTGCTGCGGCTGCAGTTGCAGGTGCGCCGGCGGATGCCGCTCGTTGATCTGCCACAGCACGAACGCGCCCACGCTGTCCATCGCCTGGATACGGGTCAAATCCCAGTGCACTTCGGGATTGCGCGCGTAAGGTCGCAGCTCGTCGCCGAGCAGGTCGGCGCGGCGCGCCAGGCCGCGCAGGGTCCACTGGCCGGTGAGCGTCACTCGGGGCGCTTCACCGGCATCGCGCGCGACGCGAAACGCGGGGATTGCGGATTCGCTGTTTGCCAAGCGCCCCTCCAGTTGTGGACGGAATGCAGGCCGGCGCCTCAGCCGACGGTGCGGCCCGCCGGTGGATGCGCCACGACGGCCGGCCGCGAGGCCAAGAACACCAAGGCCCGCAAGACCTTGCCGCTCTCATGCCTGATGTTCACGCCACGTCGCGCCCGTGCCGAGAAATAAATTCGAGGCTGTGCACAGCATTCAATGCTCCGCATTATCATCTAAGCGCCCCTCAGCGGGCCAACTGCCCGCACCGCCACGCGGTGCGGCGCAAACAAAACAAACATCCAGGAGTCCAGCCATGCTCAAGCTTCGTTGGTTACTTGCTGTTTTACTTGGGGTTTTTCTGTCCACCGCGGCATTGGCGTCCCCGCCTGCGGCAGCGGATGCATAGCGCCGGCATCCTTGATGGCCGGGTTTTGCCAGAAACCAGCAGGCGGCGCAGCCAACGCCGCGGTGGACAGAAAAACCCCAAGCAAAACAGCAAGTAACCAACGAAGCTTGAGCATGGCTGGACTCCGGGATGTTTGTTTTGTTTGCGCCGTACCGCGTGGCGGTGCGGGCAGTTGGCCCGCTGAGGGGCGCTTAGATGATAATGCGGAGCATTGAATGCTGTGCACAGCCTCGAATTTATTTCTCGGCACGGGCGCGACGTGGCGTGAACATCA
>JAGWLP010000064.1 GCA_028864905.1 Gammaproteobacteria bacterium | reverse complement strand
GGTACTCGCGGCCTTCAGCGACGAGTTTTATGTTTTCCGTGCCGGTATCGGACTGGGCGTGATCGCCACGCTCGGATTGATGCTCGAGTCCTGGCGCGCTTGGCGCGGCTATTACGCGGCGCGCAAGCCACAGGTTGCGCCGAAGCTGCTGCCTTTCATGACCGGAAAACCGGCGGTCGCCACGCCGCCCGCGGCCCAAGGACCGGCCATGGTCTCCCCCATTACGGACAAATATGGAGCCTCACACGATGAGCACCCTTGAACCTTTGTTGCTGGACGTACGCGACGAATTGCGCCACGGCGGCGAGCCGCTGCCGCGCATACTCGAGGCCGTGGCCAAGCTCGGCCCGGGACAGGCCTTGCGTCTGCTTGCGACCTTTGAGCCGTTACCGCTGTACGCGGTGCTCGCGCGCAAGGGCTTCGGGCACAACGCCACACGCCTGAGCGCGGGAGATTGGGAAGTGCTGTTTACCCCGGGTGCCGCCAAACCCAAAGCCAAGACCGAAAAGCCGAAATCCACGGCCGCGGTCACCAGCACCGAAGGCTGGCCGGAGCCGTGCACGCATCTCGACAACCGCGGTCTGCAACCGCCGGAGCCGCTGGTGCGCATACTCGACGCGCTCGAACATCTGGCGCCGGGCGCCGTGCTGGAAGCCATCAACGAACGCGACCCGGTATTCCTGTATCCGGAACTTGAGGCGCGCGGCGCGTTGATCCACACCGACAAGCAGGCGGAGTTTGTGCGCCTGCTGATCCGGCGTGCGGGCTGAAACGTGACCGACGAGCAAACGCCCGCAGCCCCGAGCCGCGAAAGCGTGCTCGATGCCATGCACGATGTCATCGATCCGGAACTCGGCTACAATATCGTGGACATCGGCCTGATTTACGGCTTGGAAGTGGTGGAGCACTGCGTCCAGGTCACCATGACCATGACCACGCCGGGTTGTCCGGCGCAGGATTACATCATGGCGGGCGTCAAAGACCGTGGTCAGCGCATTCCCGGCGTCGAGAATGTGGACATCACGCTCGTCTGGGAGCCGCCGTGGTCGCCGAAGAAAATGACCCCGGTCGCCAAGGCGTATTTCGAGATCGCGGATGACGGCGATGACTGACCCGGAGCCGGGCGATCATGCCGCGCTGCAGGCGCTCAATCGCCAGTTGCTGCGCGCGCTGCTGGCGCTCGGCGAATGCGGCGCGCCGCAGTGCGACACGGCCTGCAATATTGCTGCGGTCGCGTGGTCAGCGCTGCGTCACACGCATGCGCGTGAAACCGAACGCCTGAATGGCGTGCTGCACGCGCTTACCCAATCCACTCACCCCCAAGTCAACGAGGAGACCACCATGTTCGAAGCCAAGATTCTCGATGTTCGCAGCCTGATTCCTATGGAACGTCACCGCAAGATTTTCGAAACCTATGACCATCTCGGCACCGGAGACAAGTTCGTGCTGGTGAACGATCACGATCCCAAGCCCCTGTGCTACCAGTTCGAAGCCGAACACACCGGCAAGTTTTCCTGGAAATACCTGGAGCAGGGTCCGAAGGCCTGGCGCGTGGAGATCGGGCGTACCGCGGCGGAGTGAGCCGCGGCGCAAGCCCGCGGTTCAATCGTGGGCGGCGTGCGCCATTTCATCAATCGCAAGCGCCGAGTGCGCGTAGGCGGCGCCGGCACGCATTTCGGATGCCACCCAGATGGCTTCCATGATTTCTTCCTGCGTAGCGCCGGTGCGCAGAGCGCCGCGCGTGTGCCCGTGGATGCAATAGGGGCACTGCGTGGTGTGCGCCACGGCCACGGCGATGAGCTGCTTGGTTTTCTCCGGCAGCGCGCCGGCCGCGAACACCGCACGGCTGAAATTATGGAAGGCTTCGAGCTGCTTGGGCGCGAGTGCCTTGCGGCGCGCGGCAATCTCCGGGGTGGATTCGGGGTACAGGGGTTGGGACATATGACTCTCCTTACAATGATGCGCTAGGGCTCAACGCCCGAGGCGGCGTTTCAGGTAAATGGACAGCACCACCGCCTGGTTGCATTCTTCGTCGTGCGCGCCGAACAGGATCGTGAAATTGGGATGCGCCTTGATCGTGTCCACGAGTTTTTGCGTGGCGGCGCGGTTGGCACCGATTTCTTTCAGGTAGCGGCGCTTGAATTCCTGCCATCTTTCGCGGTCATGGCCGAACCACTTGCGCAGCGCGTCGCTGGGCGCCATGTCGCGCAGCCATTCGTCCACCCTGGCTTTGGCCTTGGTGACGCCGCGCGGCCAGACGCGGTCCACGAGAATGCGATAACCGTCGGTGCGCGCGGCCGGCAGGTATACGCGCTTGAGTTTGATATTTGACATGGTCGGCCTCCTCCGGGCGGAGCCCATTTTGCGTCAGTGCTCGCGTTCCACCATCAGCTTCTTGAGCTCCGCGATCGCGTGCCCGGGGTTCAAGCCCTTGGGGCAGGTGCGCGTGCAGTTCAGGATCGTGTGGCAACGGTAGAGCTTGAAAGGATCCTGCAGATAGTCGAGGCGTTCGCCGCTGGCTTCGTCGCGGCTGTCCACGAGTGCGCGGTACGCCTGCAGCAGCACCGCCGGACCCATGAAACGGTCGCCATTCCACCACCAGCTCGGGCAGCCGCCGGTACAGCAGAAACACAGGATGCACTCGTAGTAACCATCGAGCCGCGCGCGCTCCGCGGGCGACTGCAGCCGTTCGCGGTCCGGCGGGGGCGTGCTGGTCTTGAGCCAGGGTTCGATGGATTCGTACTGCGCGAAGGCGTGCGTCTGATCCGGCACCAGATCCTTGATCACCGGCATGCTGTTCAGCGGGTAAATCTCCACCGCGCCCGGAATGTCGCGGATGGCACGCGTGCAGGCCAGCCAGTTGGTGCCGTGCATGTTCATGGCGCAACTGCCGCACACGCCTTCGCGGCAGGAACGGCGGAAGGTGAGCGTACTGTCGATTTCGTTCTTGATCTTGATGAGCGCGTCGAGCACCATCGGCCCGCACTTGTCGAGGTCCACGAAATAGGTGTCGAGCCGCGGCGGCTGGCCGCTGTCCGGATCGTAGCGGTAGATGTGGAATTCCTTGACGTGCGTCGCGCCTTCGGGCCGGGGCCACACTTTCCCCGGGTGCACGCGCGAGTTCGGGTTCATGCCGAGGTTGCGCGGAATGACGTCGTTGATGTTCAAGTGTGGGCTCCTTCAGGTGAAATGCGCGGGCGTGACGGGCTTGGCGTCCGGCTGCATGAAATATTCGTTCAGGTATTTTTCGCCCTTGTCACAGAACAGCGTGACTACGGTCTTGAGTTCGGGGTATTGCTTGCGTACGCGTTTGGCGGCGAGCAGGTGCGCCCCCGAACTCGGTCCGCAGAACAGGCCGTGCTCGCATGCCAGCTTGCGCATTGCGTCCACCGCCTCGCTGCTGGAAATGCTCAGCACTTCGTTCACGAGTTCGCGATGACGCGCGAAGATGCCCGGCACGAAGCCGTCGGAAATGCCCTCGATCTGGTGCGCGCCGATCTCGCCGCACAGCAGGGTGCGCGATTCGGTCGGTTCCATTGCGAACAGCCGCACCTTGGGATTGACCGCGCGCAACGCCTGGCCGACGCCCACCAGCGTGCCGCCGGTGCCCACGCCCATGACCAGCGCATCCGGCACCGTGCCCTTGGGCAATTGCGCGAGAATCTCCGGACCCAGAATCACGCGGTTTTCCTCCACGTTCCATTCCGATTCGAACTGGTGCGGGCAGAAATAGCCCGGCTGCTTCCCGAGTTCGCCGGCGCGTTTCAGCGCATCGTTCACGTGGAAATGGCCGCTGAACAGGATTTCGGCGCCGTAGGCGCGCGAAATCGCCACGCGTTCGCTCGACATGCCCTCCGGCATGATCACGAGCATGCGATAGCCCTTGACCGCGGCCACCAGCGACAGTGCGTTGCCGGTGTTGCCGCTGGTGGCCTCGACGATGGTATCACCCGGATGCAGCAGGCCCTCGCGCTCGGCTTTCTCGATCATGTACTTGGCGATGCGCGCCTTGATCGAGCCCGAGGGGTTCAGGAATTCAATCTTGCAGTAGATACCGTCAATCTTGAGCAGCGGCGTATCGCCAACCGCGTCGAGAATGTTGTCGGAGACCGAGGGAAAGCGTGCGGACATGCTTTTTGTCTCAACGTGGCCGGTGGGTGCTGGCAACCGAGCCGCCGAGCGTCCAGGAGGGCGGATCGCTGGCGGGAAACGAGCCGGCCAGCTGCTCGTCAATCATGCGCTCGCATTCCTCGATGCTGGGTTTGCGCGTGGGCGGGCTCGCCGGGGAGGAGGGCCGTGCCTTGGGTGTTCCGCCGCCGCGACCCGACGGGGCCGGACTGCGCAGATAATGCTTGTAGAACAGGTACGACATGATGAATGCCCTCCGGTACTGCGGGGTCGAGGCGAAGTGCCTCCGGTTCAGGACCGCACGGCGGTAAACCCTCAGCGTCTGCTGCGCATATTGGTGTGCGGCTTCCGGTCCGCGCCGCTCGATGAGCCCGCGGATGATGTCTTCATCCGTACTCATATTCTTGATTACACTTATTGTACGCCGTCAGTGCAGCGCCGGGGAATCGCGATGCCATGGAGGTATGACGCACCCTCATGGATTGACCGTCGGACGGCAATCTGTTCCGGCCCGGTGCCCGAAGCCTTGATCTACATCAAGCCGAATTTTGGCACTGGCGACGCGCCTGTGTGTCTGTTTCCCGTGACTGCATCAGACTGGCGAACTCATCGTGCGCCGGATCGGCATGCAAGTCCGGCAGGTGCCGGGGTACAATCTCGGAATCGGAAATAAAACCCTGCAACCTACATCCCATGTGGTTGTTCTCCAATAATGGCTTCCCAGAATGACGCGGGCAGCTCACGGGCTGAGTCGGGTTGCTGAAGGCACGGGTGTACGCAACCGCCCGGCACAAATTGGCGGATTGGGGCTGACAAACTGAGCCATAATGAGCCTGCTCTCATTGACCCAAGTTGCTAATTCGCATGCAAATTGTTGACACGCTGGCGCCCGGGCGCCACTAAGTTCCCATGTCCGGACAGGCGACGACACCGCTCACACTGTCGGCATGCGGCGTCGCCGTCTGGCGCGGCGATCGCTGTCTGTGCCGCGACCTGAGTTTCGAATTGCATGCCGGCGAGGCGCTGCATGTGCAGGGATCGAACGGTGCGGGCAAGACCAGTCTGATTCGCGTGCTCGCCGGTCTCGGCCGCTGTGACGTCGGCGAGGTGTTGTGGCAAGGCGAGTCCCTGCGTCGCAGCGGGGCGACGTATCGCGCAGCCATCGGTTATCTTGGCCACAGCAACGGCGTGAAACTGGGCCTGAGTCCGCGCGAGAACCTGGCTGCGGCGGGCGCGCTGCGGCATGCACCTGCGAGTGCCGACATAGACAGCACCCTGGCGCAAATGAACTTGTACGCGTATGCGGATATGCCTTGTGGCGTCCTGTCCATGGGCCAGCGGCGCCGTGCAGCGCTGGCGCGATTGTTGCTGGCGCGTGTGCCTTTGTGGTTCCTGGATGAGCCGCTCGCCAGTTTGGATATCGCCGGCGCGGGATTGCTGAATGAGATGCTCAACAGGCATCTGTCCACTGGCGGCTTGGCGGTGTTTGCCACGCATCAGCCTCTGCAACTGACGTCGTCGTCCGTACAAACGCTGACGCTGGACAGGCCGACATGAATATTGCAGCGTTGGTGCAACGCGATTTACGTCTGGCCTATCGGCGCCGGGGCGAACTCGCAACGCCGGTCATCTTCTTTATAATCGTCACCGCCCTGTTTCCGCTGGCAGTGGGATCCGAACCCGCGCTGCTGCGGCGCCTGGCACCCGGAGTGATCTGGGTGGCGGCATTGCTAGCCAGCCTCATCGGTCAGGACAGCTTGTTCAAAAGTGATTACGAGGACGGCAGCCTTGAACAAACGCTGCTGAGTCCGGCTCCGCTCGAAGGACTGGTATTGTTGCGTGTATTCACCCACTGGCTGGTTACCGGTCTGCCGCTGGTGATTTTAGCCGTGCTGCTGGCGCTCATGCTGGGCTATCCGACCGGTGCCATGGGCGTACTGGTGCTGGGTTTGCTGCTGGGCACGCCGGTGCTGAGTTTTCTGGGTGCGATAGGCGCTTCACTCACGGTGGGCTTGCGGCGCAGCGGTATGCTGTTGCCGATTCTGGTGCTGCCGCTCACCGTGCCGGTGTTGATCTTCGGCGCCGCCGCCGGCGAGCGTGCGGCGCTGGGTGAACCAGCTGCGGCGCCGGTGTATTTTCTCGCGGCCATGCTGGTGCTGGCCGTAACACTGGCACCGTTTGCCATCGCCGGTGGATTGCGCATCAGTCTGGAATCTTGAGCAGGAAACGTGCATGTTTGTCTGGTTTCACAAGTTGGCATCGCCACCGTACTTTTACCGGCTTGCCGAGCGCATCGCGCCCTGGTTCGGCTGGCTGAGCCTGATCGTGATGCTCGCTGGACTTTATGGCGGATTGTGGCTGGCACCGCCGGATTACCAGCAGGGTGACGGCTTCCGCATCATGTACGTGCACGTGCCGAGCGCCTGGATGTCGCTGTTCATATATGTGGTGATGGCGGTGGCGGCCGCCATTGGCCTTATCTGGCGCATGAAGCTGGCGCATGCAGTGTCGGCAGCAGCCGCGCCGTTGGGCGCCTCGTTCACGTTTCTCGCGCTGGCTACCGGCTCGCTGTGGGGCAAGCCCATGTGGGGCACCTACTGGGTGTGGGATGCGAGGCTGACGTCAGAATTAGTGTTGCTGTTCTTGTACCTCGGCTATCTCGCGCTCAATCACGCTTTCGAGGACCAACGCACCGGCGACCGGGCAAGCGCCATCCTGGCACTGGTCGGTATCGTCAACGTCCCGATCATTCATTATTCGGTAAAATGGTGGAACACCCTGCACCAGGGGCCCACGGTATTTTTCGGCGCGCGCGCCGACATTCCGCCCAGCATGTACATTCCGCTGTTCATCATGATTATCGGTTTCATGTTGTACTTTGCCGCGTTTATCCTGAAACGCTTGCAGGTGGAAGTGCTGCAACGCGAGCGCCACACTGCCTGGGTGCGGGAGCTGGTGGAGCGGTCATGAGTTCTTGGCACGAGTTTCTGACTATGGGCGGTTACGGCGCCTACGTGTGGCCATCGTACGCCATCGTGCTGGTGGTGATGGTGATCAACGCAGTTTTGCCCGGCCGGCGACAGCACGCGCTGCTGAAGCAGTTGCGCCGCCGCGTGCCTAACGATAGGGAACGGCAATGACACCGGCGCGCCGCAGACGCCTGATTGTGGTCGCGGTGATCGTGGTGGGCGTAGCCATCGCCGTGGCCCTGGGCCTGCAGGCCTTCCGCAAGAATCTGCTGTATTACTTCACGCCGGCACAGGTCGCCGCCGGCAATGCGCACGTGGGCCAGAGTTTTCGCATGGGCGGGCTGGTGGCCATGGGCAGCGTGGTGCGCACGCCCGGCAGCATGACCGTGCACTTCACGGTGACCGACATGCAAAAATCAATTCCGGTGGTCTACACCGGCATCCTGCCGGATCTGTTCCGTCAAGGGCAGGGCATTGTGGTGTCCGGCACGCTGGGAAAGAACGGTGTATTTGTCGCCGATCAGGTGCTCGCCAAGCACGATGCCAAATACATGCCGCCGGAGGTAGAGGCTGCCATCAAGAAAGCGCAGATGCAGCAACGGCAAACTGCGAGTCTCGCTAAAGACCCGCCATGATTCCCGAGATCGGCCATCTGGCGTTGATTATTGCTCTGTGCCTGGCGCTGGCGCAGGTATTTTTCGGTTTGGCCGGGGCACAGCGCGGCAATCGGGTGTGGATGAGTGCGGTGCGGCCGGCGGCGGTGGCGCAATCCCTGTTCGTGGCGCTGGCCTTCGGTGCGCTCGCGTATTGTTTTCTCACCAATGATTTTTCCGTCGCCTATGTCGCGGAGAATTCCAATACCGCATTGCCGTGGCGGTACCGATTCACCGCGGTATGGGGTGCACACGAGGGCTCGCTGCTGTTGTGGATCTTCGTGCTCGCCATCTGGACGGTGGCAGTAGCGCGCTTCAGCCGGCATCTGCCCGAGGAATTCAGCAGCCGCGTGCTGGGCGTGCTGGGCGTCATCAGCATCGGTTTCCTGTTGTTTATGCTTGCAACTTCGGATCCATTCACGCGCCTGCTGCCGCCTGTAACCCAGGGCCGGGACCTCAATCCCATCCTGCAGGATCCGATGATGGTGTCGCATCCGCCTTTGCTGTACATGGGTTATGTAGGGATGTCGGTGGCCTTTGCCTTCGCCATCGCCGCGCTACTGGGTGGCAAGATGGACGGGGTGTGGGCGCGATGGTCGCGCCCCTGGACCATCGTCGCCTGGCTGTTTCTGACCATCGGCATCACCATCGGGAGTTATTGGGCCTATTACGAGCTGGGTTGGGGTGGATTCTGGTTCTGGGATCCAGTGGAAAACGCCTCGTTCATGCCATGGCTGGTGGGCACGGCGTTGATGCATTCGCTGGCGGTCACCGAGAAGCGCGGCGCGTTCAAGAGCTGGACGGCGCTGCTCGCCATTGCGGTATTTTCACTCAGCCTGCTCGGCACTTTCCTAGTGCGTTCCGGCGTATTGATCTCGGTGCATGCATTTGCGGTTGATCCCAAACGCGGCGTATTCATTCTCGGCATGATCGGAATCTTTGTCGGCGTAGCGCTCGCTTTGTATGCCTGGCGCTCGCCGACTCTGTCCAGCGGCGGCGGCTTCAAGCCGTTTTCGCGGGAATCCTTTTTGCTCATCAACAATATCTTCCTGGCAGTGGCCGCCGCCGCGGTCCTGCTCGGCACGCTATACCCGCTGTTCATGGACGCCTTGCATCTGGAGCGCATTTCGGTCGGTCCGCCGTACTTTGACACAGTGTTCATCCCGCTCATGATTCCGTTCTTCATTGCCATCGGCATCGGGCCGTATGTACGCTGGAAACGCGGTGAATTGGCCGACACCGGGCACAAGCTTTGGTGGCTGGCGTTACTGGCCATCGTGGCGGGCGTGGCAATCATTCTTGCACTGCACGCGCAGACCACGATGATCGCGGTTGCCGGTGTGTTTCTGGGTGTGTGGACCATGCTGGCGACTCTGCGCGAGCCCGCCTATCGTTTATGGCAGCGTTCCAGGGGCATGCATCTGAACTTGTCGCGCTCGGTACTCGGCATGACGGTGGCGCACGTGGGTGCCGGTTTGTTGATTATCGGCGTTACCGTCAACAGTACCCTGGGTGTCGTGAAGGACCGGGTGGTGCGGCCCGGGTCCACGGTGACCGTAAACGGATATCAATTCGATTATCAGGGTACGTCCGAGATCTCGGGGCCGAATTATCAAGGCACGCAGGCCACGTTTCTGGTCACGCACAATGGCAAACC
>JAGWLP010000063.1 GCA_028864905.1 Gammaproteobacteria bacterium | reverse complement strand
TATTTCAGCATGCTGGCCGCGGACAGCAACGCCGCGCGCATGCTGGATTCCAGGATCAGCCCCTTCAGCGTGCCGCATTACCTGCGCGACGTGGACCATCCCATGGTGGTGCCCACCGGAAAGAAAATCCGCCTATTGATCACCGCCAACGACGTGATCCATTCCTGGTATGTGCCGGACTTCGCCTTCAAGATGGATGCGATCCCGGGTTTCGTGAACCAGGGTTGGATCAAGATTGACCAGCCGGGGACCTATCGCGGCGGTTGCACCGAGCTTTGCGGCCGCGGTCACGGCTTCATGCCCATCGTGGTGGTGGCGGAAAGTCCGGCGGACTACCAAAAATGGCTGGACGCGATGCACGCCAGCAACGGTGTGTATGTCAATCCGCAGACGCTGCAACCGGAGAATTACGGCAGTCCGGTGGAGTACGCGCCGCCGCAGCTGAATTTCATCACGCCGTCCATGCCTGCTGCTGCGGCGCCCAGCGCGGTCCCGTCCACGCCCGGTCCCAGCGCAGCTGCCGCGCCGGCGCCCAGTCCCGCGGCCGCCGCGCCCGTGACCAAAACGGCGGCGGCTGCACCGGAAAAAACCTGGACCATGGCGAGCGCCATGGAGCGCGGCAAGAAAGTGTTCGACGACAATTGCGC
Source organism: Gammaproteobacteria bacterium (assembly GCA_028864905.1). Classification (GTDB taxonomy): domain Bacteria; phylum Pseudomonadota; class Gammaproteobacteria; order Natronospirales; family REEB76; genus REEB76. The sequence goes on along the minus strand of JAGWLP010000063.1, from coordinate 8,950 downwards.
GGCCTGCCACATGCAGGACGGCAAGGGCAATGCGGCCATGGGCGTACCGGCCATCGCCGGCGGCCCGATTCCCAACGGCCCGCTCGCGGCCCATATCTCGCTGGTCCTGCACGGCAAGGGCATCATGCCGGCCTGGGGCAATATCCTCAGCGACTCCGATCTGGCCGCGGTGATTACCTTCGAGCGCAATTCCTTCGGCAATCACGGCGGTGGACTGATTCAGCCCGCCGATATCGCCCGAGCCAAGACAGCCCACTGAATGCAATGTTGAGGTGCACACGATGAACACGGTCGCGGTCGTCCACGAACACTATGCCGGGCATCCGAGCGGTATCTGGCGTTGGGTTACCACCACGAATCACAAGGATATCGGCACACTCTACCTGTGCTTCAGTCTGCTGATGTTCTTCGTGGGCGGCAGCTTCGCCATGTTGATCCGTGTGGAGCTCTGGACTCCGGGCATGCAGCTCATGGATCCGGAGTTCTTCAACGAGATGACCGCGCTGCACGGCCTGGTGATGATCTTCGGCGCCATCATGCCGGCGTTCGTGGGCCTGGCCAACTGGATGATTCCCATGATGGTCGGCGCGCCCGACATGGCGCTGCCGCGCATGAACAACTGGAGCTTCTGGATCCTGCCGTTCGCCTTCATCCTGCTGCTGTCCACGCTGTTCATGCCGGGCGGTGCGGCCGGCGCCGGCTGGACCATGTATCCGCCGCTGTTCATGCAATCCGGCGTGGCCATGCCGTTCCAGGTTTTCGCCATTCACCTCATGGGCATTTCCTCGGTGATGGGCGGCATCAATATCATCGCCACCATCCTGAATCTGCGCGCCCCCGGCATGTCGCTCATGAAGATGCCGATGTTCGTGTGGAGCTGGCTGATTACCGCCTATCTATTGATTGCGGTGATGCCGGTGCTGGCCGGTGCCGTGACCATGATGCTCATGGACAAGTACTTCGGCACCAGCTTCTTCAACGCCGCAGGCGGCGGCGACCCGGTGCTTTATCAGCACGTGTTCTGGTTCTTCGGGCATCCCGAGGTGTACATCATGATCCTGCCGGCTTTCGGCATCATCTCCGAGATCGTCTCGACGTTCTCGCGCAAACCGTTGTTCGGTTACACCTCGATGGTGTTCGCCATCGCCTCGATCGCGTTCCTGTCGTTCATCGTGTGGGCGCACCACATGTTCACCGTGGGCATGCCGCTTGCGGCCGACCTGTTCTTCATGTTCACCACCATGCTGATCGCAGTGCCGACGGGTGTGAAGGTGTTCAACTGGGTGGCCACCATGTGGCGTGGCGCGCTCTCGTTTGAAACGCCCATGCTGTTTGCCGTGGCTTTCGTGTTCCTGTTCACCATCGGCGGATTCTCCGGCGTGATGCTGGCGCTGGTGCCGGCCGACTGGCAATACCACCAGACCTATTTCGTGGTGGCGCACTTCCACTACGTGCTGGTTACGGGTTCGGCCTTCGCCATCATGGGCGCGGTGTACTACTGGCTGCCCAAGTGGACCGGCCACATGTACAACGAGACGCTCGCCAAATGGCATTTCTGGTTGAGCGTGATCTCGGTGAACGTGCTGTATTTCCCCATGCACTTCCTGGGGCTGGCGGGCATGCCGCGACGCATTCCCGACTATCCGGTGCAGTTCACCGACCTCAATCAGATCGTGTCGGTGGGCGGTTTCGTGTTCGGCGCGTCGCAACTGCTGTTTGTGGCCTGCATCATCCTGTGCGTACGCGGCGGCAAAAAGGCCGAAGCGCGCGCCTGGGACGGCGCCCACGGGCTCGAATGGACGCTGCCTTCGCCGGCGCCGTACCACAGCTTCGCCGAGCCGCCGCCGGCCAACCTCATCTGGACGCGTCCCTACCAGGCGAGCTGAGGAACCAGCGTAGTATCGCCAGCCGCCGTGGGTGCACCTGAACCAACACCGCCGGAAGCGCGCCGGCAACGTGCCGCGATGCGCACCGCGATCATCGTGGCCTTGGTGGCCATTGGATTCTACGTGGGGTTTTTCCTGTTTATGCACTACGCGCGCCGATGAGCACAGAGCAGCCACGTCGCGTCAAACACCGCAAGCTCGCGGCCGGCCTGTTGCTGCTGAGCGTGGCGATGTTCGGCTTTGGCTTTGCGCTGGTGCCGCTGTACAACGCCCTGTGCCGGCTCACCGGCCTGAACGGCCGCGGCGTGGAGTCGGTGGCCGCAGCCTATGCCGGCGAGGTGGATTACAACCGTAGCGTGCTGGTGCAGTTCGTGGCCACCACCGGGTCCGGGTTGCCGTTCGAATTCCGTCCGGAGGTCGGCAGCCTGCGCGTACACCCGGGCGAGCTGCACGCCGCCAACTTCTATGCGGCCAACCGCAGCTCTACGCGCATCCGCGCGCAGGCCGTGGTGAGCTACGCGCCGGGGCGTGCGGCGCGCTTTGTGCACAAGACCGAATGTTTCTGCTTCCAGCAGGAAAACTTCGCCCCCGGCGAAGTGCGGCACCTGCCGGTGAAGTTTTACCTGGACCCGTCGCTGCCGCGCGACGTGCAGGTGGTGACCGTGGCCTACACGTATTACAACGTCAGCGCCGACGGCACCCGTGCGGAACCCAGCGATTGATCTGTACTTGGCAACCATCATGACCCCAACCCGAGATTACCGGAGATAACCATGTCAGCAGAGGCACACGCCGGCAGTCACTACTACCTTCCGCATCCCAGCCACTGGCCGATCCTGGGCTCGGTGGGCCTGTTTACCACCGCGGTGGGCGGGGCCCTGTGGCTGGAAGACATGGGGTTCGGCAAATACGTGCTGCTGCTCGGGCTCATCATCATCTGCGTGATGATGTTCGGCTGGTTCGGTACCGTGATCCGCGAGAGCCTGAGCGGCACCTACAACGCGCAGGTGGATCGCTCGTTCCGCTGGGGCATGACCTTTTTCATTTTTTCGGAAGTCATGTTTTTCGGCGGATTTTTCGGCGCGCTGTTCTTCGCGCGCGTGTTCGTGGAGAACTGGCTGGCGGGCGGCAGCAACAGCCTGTTTACCAATCTCATCATCTGGAAAGGCTACGAACCGGTGTGGCCGAGCAACGGTCCCGGCAATCTGGGCGGCGACTTCGAGGGCATGACCGCGACCGGCTTGGCGGCCATCAACACGCTCATCCTGCTCTCCAGCGGCCTGACCGTGACCATTGCCCACTGGGGGCTGAAGGAAGGCAACCGCAAGAAGCTCTGCTGGTTCCTGCTGTTCACGATTATTCTGGGCTTCGCCTTCGTCGCCCTGCAGGGTCATGAATTCCTCGACGCCTGGTACAAGCAGCACCTGACGCTCGGCACCGGCATCTACGGCTCGACGTTCTTCATGCTTACCGGCTTTCACGGCCTGCATGTGACCATCGGCGCCATCATGTTGACGGTGATTTTGATCCGTTCGTTGCGTGGTCATTTCACCCCACAACACCACTTTGCCTTCGAGGCGGTGTCCTGGTACTGGCACTTCGTGGACGTGGTGTGGCTGGGCCTGTTTATTTTCGTATATTGGCTCTGAGCCGGGCGCCCGCGGCATTCAGGAGCAGCGCTGTGCCCGCGGCGCTTCTCGTTTTTTATCCCGGCACGCGCGGCATTCAGCGGTGCGGCGGCAGCAGGCCGTGGGGATGCAGCCAGCCGCTCCAGTAGCCGATCATGAGCACCGCGAACAGCAGCAGCGAGATGGCGATGCGTACGGTGAGCGCCTTGACGGCGCGCGTGGACTGCCCGCGGTCATGCAGCATGTAGTACATGCCGGAGAACAGGCTTACCACGATGATCAGCAGAATCACCAGAATGACGATGTCGGGGGGCGTGATGGTCATGGCGCTCGCGGTCGGCAGTGCGCTGTGAGTGCGGGATGTACGGCCTGCTTGCCGAAAGTTAGCACGCGTGCATGCGCATAGGCAAATGGCAATTCCGTCCGACGCTGTGGCCGACCGTGGCGACCTTGATCCTGCTGCCGGTGTTGATTGCGCTCAGCATCTGGCAGCTGCAGCGCGCCGATTACAAGCGTATGTTGCTGGCCGAGTATCACCGTGCCACCACTCTGCCGCCGATGTCGTTGAATGCGGCCGTGGCCGACGGCAATCTTGCCGGTTTGCCGCGCTACCGTCACGTGCAGGCGCAAGGGCATTACGACGGCGACCGCCAGATTCTGCTGGACGACATGCAGCAGGGCGGTCAGGTCGGCTACCAGGTGGTGACGCCGCTGGTGCTGCAGCCGGGCGGCCAGATAGTGCTGGTGAATCGCGGTTTCATTGCCCGGACGCCGGGCGTGAAGGCACTTCCGGATGTAAGCGTGTCTGCCGACACGCGCAGCGTCGAGGGCATACTCGGAATCCTGCCGGTACCTGGCCTGCGTCTCGGCAAGACCGTCGTGCCGAACGGCTGGCCGAAGCTCATGCTCTATCCGAGTCATCAAACATTGTCAGAGCTGTACGGCGCGCAGTTGCTGCAACCGGTGCTGCTGCTGGACGCGGCGCAATCCGACGGCTTCGTGCGCGACTGGCGCCCGAACATCGGCTTTCCACCGGTGCGCCATGATGCCTATGCGCTGCAGTGGTTTGCGCTGGCCTTGGCCCTGGTAATTATCTGGATCGTGGTGAACAGCAGGCATGACGCAAACCGTTGAACCCTTGCCTCCGGCGCAACCCCGCCGCAAGTCGCCGTGGCTGCTGATCGGCATTCTGGCGGCGGTATTCGTGCTGCCGGTGGTCGCTGCCTGGTTTTTGTACCTCAACATCAACCGTGTGGACTTCGGTACCACGCAGCACGGCGAATTCGTAACGCCCGCGCGCCTGCTGCACCCGGCCGCGCTGCCATTGCCGCTCACCGGCGGCACGCTCGCGCCGGATTACTTCCGGGGCCGCTACACGCTGGTGTACCTGAGCGCGGCCGACTGCAACCCCGACTGCGAGGCCGCGTTGATCCTCACGCGCCAGACGCGCCTTGCGCTCGGCCGCAAAATCGAATCCGCACAGCGCCTGTACCTGGTGTTGGGCCAACCGGCGAATCCGGCCAAGCTGTTGCGCGAGCAGCCGGACCTTACGGTCGCGGATGTATCTGGTCTGGCCGGACAGGATTTCATCCGGCAATTCAGCGCCGACGGCCACTCCTCGCCGTCTATAGGCAAGTACATTTATCTTGTGGATCCGCGCGGCTACTACATGCTGCGCTACCCGATCCAGGGCCCGCCTGAGGGGTTGCTCAAGGATTTGCAGCATCTGCTCGGCCAGGGCGGGGGCCTGTGAGATGACGCCGCGCTGGTACCTGTGGCTCGCGGTTTTGGCGGTGGTACTCGCGCTCGGCGTGATCGTGCTCGGCGCCTACGTGCGTTTGTCACAGGCCGGGCTCGGCTGTCCGGACTGGCCGGGTTGCTACGGCCACATCACCGTGCCGGAAACGCAGCAGGCCGTGGCACAGGCGGACGCGCGTTATGCGGCGCGTCCACTCGAACCCGCACGCGCCTGGAAAGAAATGATCCATCGCTATTTTGCCGGCAGCCTCGCGGTGCTGGTTCTGGTGCTGGCCGTCGCGGCGTGGTGGCGGCGCAGACGCAGCCGGCAGCCCATTGTGTTGCCATCGCTGGCGTTGTTGACCGTCGTTTTTCAGGCACTGCTCGGCATGTGGACCGTGACCTTGCTGTTGTTCCCGCCGGTAGTCATGGGCCATCTGCTCGGCGGTTATCTCACGCTGGCGCTGCTGGTTTTGCTGGCTTTACAGGCCGGGAGCTGGTGGCGCGCAGCGGATGGCGCGGGCACGACGTTACGCTGGCTGGCGGCCACGACGCTCGTCGTGCTGGTGCTGCAGGTGGGCTTGGGCGGCTGGACCAGCAGCAATTACGCGGGCATCGCGTGCCCGGATTTCCCCACCTGCCAGGGCCAATGGTGGCCGCCGATGGATTTCCGTGGCGCCTTCGCTTGGCACGGCTTGGGACCGGATTATCAGGGCGGGATCCTGAACGATCCGGCACGTGTCGCCATTCACGTGACGCACCGGCTGGGCGCGCTGGTCACGTTCATCATGGTGATCGTGAGTGGATTGTTTTTTATCTTCAGAAGCGGCCGGCCCGCGTTAAAATGGCTGGGCGGACTCGCCATGCTCTTGGTGGTTTGCCAAGTGCTGATCGGCGTCAGCATGGTGCATTTCGCGCTGCCGCTGGTGCTCACCGACGCACATACCGGAGTCGCCGCGCTGCTGCTCGGGACAGTGGTCGCGTGGAATTGGGCAGCGTGGGCGAGGTCGGCGGCTCTGACGGGTTTGCCGCTGACGGCATCGAAATGAACACCAGCACAACCGAAATCTCCCCGGCGACAACCTCACACGCGACCTGGCGCGATTACTACGAGCTCGGCAAGCCGCGCATCGTGCTGCTCATCGTGTTTACCGCCATGGTCGGCATGTTCCTCGCGGTGCCCGGCGCGGTGCCGCTGCGGCAGTTCATCGCCGGCTCGATTGGCATCGGCCTGGCAGCATCCTGCGCGGCGGCCATCAATCACCTGCTCGACCGGCGTGCCGATGCCGTCATGTTCCGCACCCGCCGCCGTCCGCTGCCGCAGGGCCACGTAACCGAGCGCCAAGTCATCACTTATGCAGTGGTGTTGTGCGTGCTGTCGATGGCAATCCTGCTGATCTTCGTGAACTGGCTCACGGCGCTGCTCACCTTCGTTTCCATGATCGGCTACGCGGTCATTTACACGGGTTTCCTCAAGCGCGCCTCGCCGCAGAACATCGTGATCGGCGGGCTCGCGGGCGCGGCACCGCCGGTGTGCGGCTGGGCGGCGGTCACCGGTCAGGTGTCGGCCGGTGCGTTGCTCCTGTGTCTGATCATTTTTCTCTGGACACCGCCGCATTTCTGGGCGCTCGCCATCCACCGCCGCGAGGACTATGCAAAGGCCAACGTGCCCATGCTGCCGGTGACGCACGGCGTGCCGTACACGGTATTGCAGATCATCCTGTATACAGTGTTGCTGGTAATGGCGAGCGTGCTGCCGTATCTCATCGGCATGAGCGGCCTGGCGTATTTCGTCGGGGCGTTGTTTCTGGGCGGGATTTTCCTGGCCTATGCCATCGGCCTGCATTTCAGCCGCAATCCGTCCCTGCCGATGCGCACCTTCGCCTATTCCATCATCTATCTCACCGCGCTTTTCATCCTGTTGCTGACGGATCATTACGTCCTGTTGGTCTTCCCGTCGCTGGTGGGCTGATCTTTCCGATCCAGGTTTCGCTGGATGCCGGGGTTTGCCACGCCGGTACGAGAGCTACGCATTCGATGAATTGCCACATGCACCCGCCGCGCCCGCCAGAGAGTGTCCCGGTGGTTGTTGCAGCATGGGCGAGGGGCTGACCCGGGTTTTCGCGCGCCCCGGTTGCCCGTTCCTCCCGCCGCTCATATATAGTTAGGCGCCTTTCAAAGGCCGGGGGGGATTCCATGGCGGATGCAACGCCGAGCTTTCTGACCCGTCTTAAGCAGCATCACATCTACCGAGTAGCGGTGGGTTATGGCACTGCCATCGCGGTGCTGATCCAGGTGGCCGCCCGTGCCTTCCCGTACTTCGGTTGGTCGGCGGCAGTGCCGGCCGTCATCATCGTTCTGATCGCAAGTTTCCCGGTGGCGCTGGTGCTGGCCTGGCTTTTGGTCAAGCCCGCGAGTCCTGCCGGTGAGACGCGGTGGCAGCGGCGACACTGGAAGCTCGGAGCCGTGGTTACGCCCATAGTCATCGCGGCGGTGGTGGTGTCCGGCATTTATGCCTTTCACTACGCCGAACACCACGGAGCGGGTGTGGCGGCCGAGCGGGCTGTCGCCCGCGCAGCGGCCCCGGTATCCGCGAACACTCTCGCGCCATCAGCGGCGACGCTGATCCCAGCCAAATCGGTTGCGGTGTTGCCATTCGTCAACATGAGCGGAGACCCCCAAAAGGGCTATTTCAGTGATGGCATTACCGAGGAAATCATCAATGCGCTGGCGCAGGTGCCGAATCTGAAGGTCGCCGCGCGCACTTCGGCATTTGCGTTCAAGGGCAAGGACGAGGATCTGCGCGAGGTCGGCGAAGTGCTCGGCGTGGCAACGGTGCTCGAAGGCAGCGTGCAGACCGCCGGCGGCGAGGTGCGCATCACCGCGCAGTTGATTGATGCGCGCAGCGGCTATCACCTGTGGTCAGAGAAGTACGATCGTAAGCTGACCAATATCTTTGCGGTCGAGGATGAGATTTCCAAAGCGATCACGGACAAATTGCAGGTGCAATTGAACGGTGGCGGTGATCAGCCGTTGGTCTCACAAAAGACGGTCAACCCGCGCGCACATGACTTCTATCTGCGTGGCCTGAGCTTTCAGGCCGCGCGTTCGGTGCTCGAGGCCGCTGCTGCATTCCAGCAGGCGGTCACGCTCGATCCCGACTATGCGCTGGCGTGGGGCGAGCTGGCGCAAGCCCAGGCACTGTCGCCGCAATACACACCGGATGCGGTGCAAGACGCACAATCGCGTGCCGAAACCACGGCGCAACATGCGCTGGCGCTGAATCCGGATACCTCGCCGGCCTATGTCGCGCTGGGCATGGTGTACACCAATCGCTGGCAGTGGGCCGATGCCAATAAAGCATTCCATCACGCCTTAATGCTGACGCCGGGCGATGCCGAAGCGGTGGACCAATACGGGCAATTCCAGCAGGCGACTGGACAATTCGAACCAGCCTTACGCGAAATCGAGCGCGCGCAGATGCTCGATCCGCTGGCGGGGGTGAATAGCGTCACTCGCGCTTCAATCCTCAACGATATGCACCGTTATGATGCTGCATTGGCACAGATTGCAAGCACGCTGCAGACGCACCCGCAGCTTACACTCGCGCACCATTACGCCACAGTACTTGCGATTGACCACGGGCGCTATACCGAGGCGGAAAAACAAATGCGCCTTGCGGCTCAATTAAGTGGCGAT
>JAGWLP010000062.1 GCA_028864905.1 Gammaproteobacteria bacterium | reverse complement strand
GGCAGGTGCTGCACGACGGCGATGCCGTAGCGCCTGAGCGCCTCGCCGTCGCCCACGCCGGAAAGCATCAATAACTGCGGCGACTGGAAAGTGCCGGCACACACGATGATTTCCGCCCTGGCCGCGATAGTCTGCACCCGTCCATCACGGCGGTATTCCACCGCGTGTGCGCGCCGGCCTTCGAAAAACACGCGCCGTGCACGCGCCCCGGTGAGCACACACAGGTTTGGGCGCGAAACATGCAGCTCGAGATAGGCACGCGCCGCACTCCAGCGTTCGCCCTGGTGCTGCGTTACCTGATACACCCCGACGCCTTCCTGCTGTGCACCGTTGAAATCGTCGGTCGGCGGAAACCCCGCCTGCTGCGCCGCATCCAGAAACACTTTGTGCATCGGATTGTCCGTGAACGCATCGCTCACCGGCAGCGGCCCGTCCGTTCCGTGGTAAGCGTTGCGCCAACGTGCATTGGCTTCGGCACGTTTGAAGTACGGCAGCACCTCCTGCCAGGACCAGCCGCGATTGCCGGCCGCGGCCCACGCGTCGTAATCGGAAGGATGGCCGCGCGTGTAGATCATGGCGTTGATGGCGCTCGAGCCGCCCAACGCCCGCCCGCGCGGCTGGTACAGCCGCCGGCCGTTCAGCTCTGTTTGCGGAACCGTCTTGAAGCCCCAGTTGATGAACGGCGTGGGCACGCTCAGCACCATGCCGAAGGGCACGCGCACCAGCCAGTTGCGGCCTTCGCCTCCCGCTTCCAGCAGGCAGACGCGCACAGTCGGGTTCTCGGACAGCCGGCTTGCCAGTACGCAACCCGCCGCACCGCCGCCCACGATTACGTAGTCAAAGCTGTACACGCGCTCCCGATTCCCACGGCCAAAGCCCAGCGCAGTTTCTGTGCGTGGCGCAGTTTCCGTATGGCCGCCTCAAGCCGAAGCGCCGCCGGCCTGGAAGCCACGCGCACCGCGGCCACCATCCTCACCGGTGGATGCGCGCGCGTGAAACGCGCGCCTTTCTGGCCCGCGCGATGCTCGTGCAGACGCCGTTCAACATCGGTGGTGATGCCGGTGTACAGCCGCTCACCGCGGCATTCGAGCAGATAGACGTACCAGTGACGCGCCTTGGCGTTCATGACGCTTTGGCCCATCGTTTCATTTCAACAATGGATGGTCTTGCGGCAACTGCTTCGCATACCAGATGGCGAGCTTGTGGCGCATGCTTTGCTGCGACACCTGGTCTTCGGGCAGCGGTTGGATAAGCTTGTCATGTACCAGCAAGCGGTAAATGTACAGGATCTTTTCGCTTGCTGAATCCGTCGGCTCGAACACCGCCGCACCGCGCTGTTCCGCATATTTCACTCCGGCGAGAATCGCACGCTTCACCAGTTCACCTTCATGCTTCAGCTCTTTCATGGCCGCCGCCCGTATTTCTCAAGTCACCGCAACCTTGGCCGCACGCGGCCGCCACAACCACGCGTCCAGCCCCCAGGGGCCGGCGCCGGCTGCCGCGAAGTACAGAAACACAAAGCAATAAAACACCGCAGCTTCTCCCTGATTGATCAGCGGAAAGAAGCCGCGCGGCGCGTGCGCGATGAAATACGCAAGCGCCATTTCGCCGGACAAAATGAATGCCACCGGCCGGGTGAACAAACCGAGCGCAATCAGCGCTCCACCAAAGGTCTCGAGAATTCCGGCCAGGCCAAAAAGGGAGAACAGCTCGATATGACCCATGGATGCGGGGTAGTGGAACAACTTGGAGGTGCCGTGCTCCATGAACATCAGGCCGACGACGATACGCAACACACTCTGCACGCGCGGCGCGCTGCAATCCAGAAAGTTCTTGAAGGTCATGCAATGTCTCCTGTGCATTGAGAATGGAACCGTGTTGGACCGGCCAAGCCCGCGAAGTTCCGGGAGTTTGCAATTTGTACGGCTATTCCCTCGGCCTTGCACTCAGCATAGCCTATACTCGCCCGGCTTTCCGGCATCACTACCCACACCCTACGGAGTCTGCCATGCGCGCCGCCCTCGTTGCCCTGTTGCTTATTCTGTTTGCGCCTTTCGCTGTCGCGGCCAATCCGCCCTTGCTCCTGCAGACCCCGACACTGTCGCGGACGCAAATCGCGTTTGCCTACGGGGATGAGATCTGGATCGCACCACGCACGGGCGGCGACGCCCGCGTGCTGGCGGGCGGCAACGGCCTCGCCCGCAATCCCCGATTTTCGCCCGACGGGAGCCTGGTGGCCTACACCGGCAATTACGACGGCAGCGACAATGTGTACGTGGTGCCGGCGGCCGGCGGCGAGCCGCGCCGGCTCACTTGGCACCCCAATGACAACGGGGTGGTGGGTTGGACACCGGACGGCCAGCATGTGCTGTTCAACTCGCACCGCGACAGCAACACCGATTCCGACCGCCTGTTCACGGTGCCGGTAACCGGCGGATTGCCCTCGCAACTGCCATTGTCCATGGCCGAGGACGGTGTGTACTCTCCCGACGGCTCGCATCTCGCCTACAGTCCGGTATTCCAGTGGGAGCCGGATTGGAAAGGTTATCGCGGCGGGCAGACCACGCCCATCTGGATCGCGCGGCTCTCGGATTCCAGCGTGGTGAAGATTCCGCGTGACAACTCCAACGACCGCGACCCCATGTGGGTGGGCAACATGGTGTATTTCCTTTCCGACCGCGACGGACCGGTGACGCTGTTCGTCTATGACACCCAAACCGGAAAGGTAACCAAACTGCTGAACAACGACGGCTTTGACATTGACTCCGCCTCGGCCGGACCCGGCGCCATCGTGTATTCGCAGATGGGCAAACTGTACCTGTTCGACCTCAAGTCGCACGTAGCTACGCCGCTGAACGTGCGCGTGGCGGGCAACATGCCGCAGCTGGCGCCACATTTCGTCAAGGTGGCGAAGGATATACTCAATGCGGGAATTTCCCCGACCGGGGCGCGCGCGGTTTTTGAAGCGCACGGCGAGATCCTCACGGTACCGGCGGAGAAAGGCGACATCCGCGACATCACCGCAACGCCCGGCGCCGCCGAGCGCGACCCTGCCTGGTCGCCGGACGGCAAATCCGTGGCGTATTTCTCCGATGCTTCCGGCGAATACACGCTTTACATCCGTGATCAGGACGGCCTGAAGCCACCGCGCGTAATAAATCTCGGCAACCCGCCGTCGTTCTTCTATTCGCCTGCCTGGTCGCCGGACAGCAGGAAAATCGCCTACAGCGACAAGCGCCTGAATCTTTGGTATGTGGACCTGGATCATCCCGCGCCGGTGAAGGTGGATACCGATCTGTTCGACACGCCGCTGCACGAGTTCGATCAGTCCTGGTCGCCGGATGGCAAGTGGCTGGCCTACACCAAACAACTGCCGAATCACCTGCGCGCGGTGTTCGTGTATTCCCTCGCCGACGGCAGGGTCCATCAGGTGACCGACGGCATGAGCGACTGCCTGTATCCGGTGTGGGACAAGGATGGCAAATATCTGTATTTCACCGCCAGCACCGACATGGGGCTTACCACCGGCTGGCTGGACATGACCAGCGAGGCGCATCCTGTCACGCGCAGCGTGTACGTGGCGGTGCTGCGTCGCAACCTGCCCTCGCCTATCGCGCCCCTGAGCGACGATGAAAAACCCGCTGAATCCCCCAAACCGCCCGAAGACAAGAGCACGGGGAAAACTGCGGAAAAACCCGTGACGGTGAGCATTGATTTCGAGGGCCTGTTGCAGCGCACCCTGGCGCTGCCGATCCAAGCGGCGAATTACGTGGGTCTGGCCCCCGGCGAATCCGGCGTGCTGTATCTGCAGGAAGCGCCGCTGGTGTTCATGGGCCGCGGCCCCGTGCCTCTGAGCGTTCTGAAATTCACGCTCAAGGACCGCGAGACCAAACCGTTGTTGAGTGGTGTCACGACATTTGCCTTGTCCTTCAACGGCGAGAAGATGCTTTACCAGATCAAGGACAGCTGGTTCATTGCCAAGAGCGACGCGCCGCCGAAACCCGGCGCTGGCCAGATCAATACCGCCGGCATGCAGGTGTGGGTGGTGCCGCGGCAGGAATGGAACCAGATGTATCGCGAGGTGTGGCGCATCGAGCGTGACTTCTTTTACGACCCGCACTATCACGGCCTGGATCTGGGGTTCGCGGAAAAACGCTTTGCCGTGTATCTGCCCGGCATCGCCAGCCGCGATGATCTGAATTTCCTGTTCCGCAAGATGCTGTCTTACATGTCCGTGGGCCACATGTTTGTGCGCGGCGGCGCCGAGCCCGAGATGAAGAAACTCAACGTCGGTCTCCTGGGCGCCGATTATGCGGTTGACCACGGCCGCTATCGCTTCAACAAGATCTACAGCGGCGAGAACTGGAATCCGCAGTTGCAGGCGCCGCTCACCCAGCCGGGCGTGAACGTCAAGGCCGGTGAGTATTTGCTGGCGGTGAACGGCCGCACGCTCACGGCCAAGGACAACCTTTACAGCTATTTCGTGGGCACCGCCGGCCAGCAGACGGTGTTGCGCGTGGGACCGAGTTCGGACGGCACGGGCGCGCGCGACGTGACCGTGGTGCCGGTGGCGAATGAATTCCCCTTGCGCAATCTCGACTGGGTGGAAGGCAATCGGCGCCTGGTGGACAAGCTATCAGGCGGCAAACTCGCCTACGTGCATCTGCCGGACACCGCTGGCGGCGGCTTCACCAGTTTCAACCGCTATTACTTCGCGCAGACCGACAAACTGGGCGCGGTGATTGACGAACGCTACAACCACGGCGGCCAGTTGGCCGACTACATTGTCAATTACCTGATGCGCAAGCCGATGAGTCGCGTGGCCACGCGTGAGGGCGAAGATTACACCGAGCCGACGCAGGCAATCTTCGGCCCCAAAGCCATGATCATCAACCAGTTCTCCGGCTCGGGCGGTGACGCCATGCCCTGGTATTTCAAGCGCATGGACATCGGGCCGCTCATCGGCGAACGCACCTGGGGCGGGCTGGTGGGTATCGGCGGCTATCCGGTGCTTATGGATGGTGGGCGCATCACCGCGCCGCGCTGGGCGATCTACGGCCTGCACGGGCACTGGGAAGTGGAGAACCACGGCATCGCGCCCAACATCGAGGTCTGGCAGGATCCGAAGCTGGTGCGCCAAGGCCACGACCCGCAACTGGAAAAGACCGTGGAGGTACTGATGCAGGCATTGAAAGCACATCCGGCACCGAAGTTTCCGCGGCCGCCCTACCCCAACCACCACCCGCACTTGCCGCCGGCGAATTAACCGCGCTGGTAAAAATCAAAGACCGCTCCGTAATGGGAGCGGTCTTTTGTCGCGGTGAATATCACCGCTCCCACAAAAATTCTAGAGACCGAGAAAATCCCCTTTGCCGATCGCTACGCCGTTATGCCGCAGGATGTCGTAGGCCGTGGTGACGTGGAAATACAGATTCGGCAACGCCCGCTCCAGCAAGTACTCGCGGCCCTTGGTGTGCACGGTACGGTCGCGCATCTTCAATTCGATGGCGCGCTCCTCGGAGCCGTCGATCTGCGCGGGTTTCAAAGTTTTGAGGAACGCGACCGTTTTATCGAGACGCGCATGCAGTTCCGCGAAAGTCTGCTCAGTATCCGGAAAGCTCGGCGGTTCCTGGCCGGCGAGGCGCGCAGCGCAGCCCTTGACGGTGTCGCTGGCGATCTGCACCTGGCGCACCAGCGGGAACATATCGGGATACAGGCGTGCGTTTACCAGCACCGTCGGCTCAATCTTTTTCGCTTGCGCGTAAGTTTCACCCTTGCTGAGGATTGCGGACAAATTGCTCAACGCACGAATAAACACCGGCACGGAAGCCTGATACATGGACAGCGACATGGGACACCTCCAGACAGATGGATTGTTTTTCGGAACTGGGAAGGCATGGAATTTTACGCCTTCCGCGCGGGTGCGTGTCAGGACGGCCGCTGAATCAGATCATTGTGCATCACGGAGCCGTTGACGCCCAGCGTGACTCTCATGCAGGTCCGGTTGAATTCTTTTCTCCTAGAGCACCTAACAGAATGAACACTCGTGACAAATCCCCCCCGCGCGCAAAGCGCGCTCCCCCCTTTGCAAAGGGGGCGAGGAGCGAAGCTCCAAGCGGGCAGCCATGGGCACGTCGCGAAGCGATGTGCGGGAGGCCATGGATGGCCGCCCTGGACCCAAACACGGAGCAGGATTGCGGAGTGTTCGGGACTGCCCTGGACTTTCGGACGAAGCAGGGTGAGCGGCAACGCCGCGAACGCCCATGCAGGATGTATGGGCTGGGCTTTTGGCGAAGCAGGACTGCGCAGCCAACAAGCGAAGTTCGAAAGAGGGGGGATTTCAGACGTGACGGTATTCAGCGCCGCACATTTTGTTCGATGTTCTTGGCGTGCGCGCACCATTGGCAGCCATGGCGGTGCGAATACTTTCCGGCGACCGCTGGCCGACGCAATATCCACGGAAGGTTCGCCAGTCCTATCCCTCTGCTAGGCAACAGCACCGGTTTTTTGCCGCTTGCGAAAGCGCCGCACCTTGGCGTCATTCCCGCAGGTTTGCATGCTGCACCAGCGGCGCGAGCTGTTCCTGGAGGTGTCCAGGAACAGCCAGGCGCAGCCGGGGTGACACTCCTTGACGCGTTCCAGCGGGCCGTCTTCCAGCAGCTCCACCGCTTTCCAGGCGACAGGGCCGAGCGCCGCGCCGGGCGGTGCGCCCGCGAAGTCCCAATCGCTGCGTACTTTGCGCCCCTCAAGGCTGAGCCTCCGCCACCTCACGGTTTTTTGCATCACGGCATTCAGATGGTCGAGGTCCGCCTGCGGCGGGCCCCGCCCCTCTGCGATCGCCTGGAAGATGGCGCGCAGGGATTCCCGCAGGGTCTGGGCTTCCTTGAAGGCGCTCGCCTGGGCATGCCCGCTGCTTTCGCTGAGTGCGCGCCGGTCCTGGGGGCTGATGAGGTCAGCCTGCGCCGTCCAGGCCAGCAGGTCAGCGTAACCATGCAGGTAGTCGGGATGCCCCGCGGACGCCCAGGAAACGGTATTGACGAAGTCCAGGGCCGGGTGGCCGGCCACCCAATCCAGGGTCTCCAGATTACGAATCGGGGTATCCATGAGCTTCCATAATTTTTGCCTGTAACCAGTGTACCACACTTGACTAGTTACGGTGCCCAGTCTATGCTGTAACCGTCTAGTTATAACTAGACGGTTACAGCGGCGAGGGCTCCGTCATGAACATTTCTGACTTGGACCTGAATTACTTCCTGCCCCTGTGGCACACCCTCGCGGATTATGTCCGCCAATACCCGCGGCCGCTGTGGCTGGGGCTGGTGGCGTATTTCCGCAGCTACCCGCCGATCGTGCTGGCCCATGCCCGGCTGCCGCGCGCGCCGGTATTCGCCGCGGACCACCCCATGACCTTGCGGGAGTGGCGCGGCCGCGTGCCGCGGGACAAAGCCGGTGCCTACCTCAGGTACCTGCGCCGCACTGGCCTGCGCGACTATGCCGCTACGCCCGGCCATCTGGGCACGTGGGTGCTGCTGGATGAAGGCGTCAAGGAAAGTGAGGTCGTGCTGCTGAGCCTGTGGGACTCGCCCCAGGCCATCCGGGCATTTGCCGGCGAGGATATCGGACGCGCACGCTACTATCCGAAGGATGCAGGCTTTCTGCTCGCGATGCCGCAGCGCTTGCGCCATTACCAGGTGGTGACGCGGCCGGGTCAGGCCGCAGTGCGGCGCGGGCTCAGCGATACAGGTTCTGGATTTCGTCCAGGGCCTTGGCGCCGGGGCAGAGTTCCGCGTACGGCAGGTCGCGCAGCGCTTGGCTGACGGTGTTGCTGATGTCGTGCATTTCGCGCTGATCTTCATCTATATAAAGCAGGCCGGTAACGATCTCGCCCTGCTTCTGGTGTTCGTACAGATAGGAATAAGCGTCGCCGCGGTTCTTGGGATTGTAGTCGCGCGACACCTTGCGCAGCACCACGGTACTGCCGTCGTGCAGTTCCACCGGCATGGCCTCACCCTCGTCATAGGCCGCACGGATGGGCTTTCTCGGCGGAATGAAATCCGCGTGCACGGCGGGATGGTAGAACTGGCGGGTGTGTGCGTAGCTCTTGGTGGAGTCCTCGTGGTCGTTGAAGGTCACGCACGGCGAGAGCACGTCGAGCAACGCAAAGCCGTTATGCATGATGCCCGCTTTGATGAGCGGTACCAGCTGCGCCTTGTCGCCCGAAAAACTGCGCGCCACGAAACTGCCGCCGAGCGTAAGTGCGGCAATCACCGGATCGATCGGCGGCTGCTGATTGACCTCGCCTTTCTTGGCTTTGCTGCCGACATCGGCCGAGGCCGAGAACTGGCCCTTGGTCAGGCCGTACACGCCGTTGTTCTCGATGATGTAAAGCATGTTCAGGTTGCGGCGCATCGCATGGATGAACTGGCCCAGACCGATGGACAGCGAATCACCGTCGCCCGAGATGCCGATGTAATACAGGTTGCGATCGGCGGCGTTGGCACCGGTGGCGATGGACGGCATGCGGCCATGCACCGCATTGATGCCGTGCGCTTCCGAAAGAAAATAAGTCGGCGTCTTGGAAGAGCAACCGATGCCGCTCATCTTGGCGACCTGATAGGGCTCGATGTTGAGTTCCCAGAACGCCTGGATCACGGCCGCGGTGATGGAATCGTGGCCGCAGCCGGCGCACAGCGTGGACATGCTGCCCTCGTAGTCGCGCACTGTGAGGCCACGCTCGTTCTTGGCGAGCATGGAATGGCTGACCGCGGGTTTGCGCATGAAACTCATGCCGCCGCTCCTTTGGCGAGCGCCCGGTTCACGCCCTCGACAATGCAGCGCGCATCTATGGGCATGCCGCCGTAGTGCAGGATGGAACGCAGTTTGTGCTTCTCCACCGGCGTTTCCAGCAACAACAGGGATTTCAACTGCGCGTCGCGGTTCTGCTCGACGACGAAAATCCGGTCATGCTGGCTCAAAAATTCCTCCACCGCCTTGCCGAAGGGGAAACCGCGCACACGCAGATAATTCACTTCAGTGCCTTCGCGCGCCAGCATGTCCAGCGCCTCGCGCACTGCGGCATCGCAACTGCCGAGCGACACGATGGCGGTCTTGAGGCCTTTCCTGGCCTTGATCACCGGCGCCGGCACCAGCTCCTTGGCGGTGTCGTGCTTGCGGCGCAACCGGTCGAGCACGTCCTTGTATTCGTCGGCATCTTCCGTATAGCCGCCGCGGCGGTTGTGGCCGGAGCCGCGCACGAAAAACGCGCCCTTGGGATGCACGCCGGGATACGTGCGATAGGGAATGCCGTCGCCATCGGCGTCAGTATAACGATGAAATACCTGCATCTGCTCCAGTTGCTCGCGGGAATACACCTTGCCATGGTCGGGGACGTATTTCGCGTCCCAGCGGATCTTCGGCACCATCCAGTCGTTCATGCCGATGTCGAGATCGGAGAGCACGAATACCGGCGTCTGCAGCCGTTCGGCGAGATCAAAAGCTGCAACCGCCATGTGGAAACATTCACCCGGATCGGCGGGAAACAACAGCACGTGGCGGGTGTCGCCGTGCGAGGCATAGGCGCAAAACAGAATGTCGCACTGCTGGGTGCGCGTGGGCATGCCGGTGGACGGCCCGACGCGCTGCACGTCGAACAGCACCGCCGGAATCTCGGCGTAATAGGCAAAGCCGATGAACTCGTTCATCAGCGAAATGCCGGGACCGCTGGTGGGCGTGAAGGCGCGTGCGCCGTTCCAGGCCGCGCCCAGCACCATGCCGATGGCCGCAAGTTCGTCTTCCGCCTGCACGATGCA
>JAGWLP010000004.1 GCA_028864905.1 Gammaproteobacteria bacterium | reverse complement strand
AGATCAAGATTGAAAACGCGCCGATCCGGCAGGGCAGCGGCTATCCCGAGCCCTATGACCAGCCCTGCTGCAAACGCACGCGCTCGCGGCTGGGCAACGCCGCCGGTCTCACGCAGTTCGGCGTCAATTTGTTGCGCCTGCCGCCCGGTGTCTGGTCGAGTCAGCGTCACTGGCACGAAACCGAAGACGAGTTTGTCTGGGTGCTGGAGGGCGAGGTGGTGCTGGTCACGAACAGCGGCGAGGAAATCCTGCGGGCTGGTGACTGTGCAGGATTCAAGGCGGGCGATCCGGACGGCCACCAGCTGCAGAACCGCAGCGGCAAAGAAGCGGTAATACTCGAAATTGGCACGCGCAATCCCAAAGGCGATGGCGTGGATTATCCCGACATTGATCTGGCTATCCGCGCCGGTTCCCCCGGCTTCACGCATAAAGACGGCAAGCCCTATCCGTCGTGAGGATAAAAAGGCATTCTAAGCCAGGTATTTTGGATACGGCGTATTCGTGTCAATGGAGCGCGAACTTTTAGCCAAAAGGGACTATAGGAATCCGATGACATTTATTAGACCACGGTACTCAAGGAGTCAAGTCAATCGGGCCGGAGCTATTTTGATAGCTCCTCAATCGTGTTCAGATACAGACCAGGACTGGGCTGGTGAAGTTCTTGCGAATTGGCGAGCCTGCCATGGATATCCCATGAATACGTTTCAAGCGACGCTTCGACAAAAACTTGCATTCATAGACGCAAAAGCCATTGTGGCCCAGAGATTAAAACGCGCTCCATCAGTTATTTTAAAGCTACAGCGGTTTCACGGGATGCAACTTGCCAGGATGCAAGACATCGGTGGCTTAAGGGCAATACTTGGCTCCATCAGAAAGGTGCGCAAACTTGAAAGTGCGTACCGTGGGGCTCACTTTAAACATGAGCTTACATCTTCCAAAGATTACATCAAAGAACCCAAAGCAGATGGTTACCGTAGCATCCATCTTGTTTATAGGTACGTGAACACAAATGTTTCTGCCTATAACGGCCTACTGCTGGAATTACAATTCCGAACTCGTAGGCAACACGCATGGGCGACGGCTGTTGAGACGATGGGAACCTTTCTCGGGCAGGCTTTGAAGTCTGGACAAGGAGAACAAGAGTGGCGCAGCTTTTTTGCGAATGCGGGAGCAGCGCTAGCCGTTGTTGAGAAGACACCAGCGGTTCCGGGATATGAGAGCTACACTAGAGAGCAGGTCTTTAAGCTGCTTGCAAATGCAGAACAATCACTACGCGTGCTAGATAAACTTCAGGGATTCGCAATTGCTGCCGACAAAATTTTAGCTTCAAGAGGATCAGGGGCTTATCATCTAATCACTCTCGATTCAGGGAATCGAACAGTAAGGATACAACCATTTTCGATGACGAACCTTGAGCAGGCAAATTCTGCGTACGGGCAGATTGAGCAACGTACAAAAGCAGGTGAACCAATTGAGGCTGTTTTGGTATCAGCAGGACCAATTAATGTTCTTAAAAAGGCTTACCCAAACTATTTTCTCGATACACAAGAATTTGTGATGCAGATACGGAAGATCATAGATAACGTTACGTCCACTAGACATCGTAGATGATGTGGATTACCTGCGACTTCTACGACCTGCGGAATCTTGCGTGACAATAACCAACAATCGCCGCCTCACGATAAGGCGGCGATTGTTAATAGTTAGCTTTTAACGTTCAGGCCGGCGAATTGGCCGGGACTTTCTCGGTAGTGGTGAAGAACGCCACGGTCTGCATGATTTCACCGATCAGCATCACGATGGCGCCCAGGCCAAAAACAATCACCGTAATCGCGCCGATAAAGATCAGCAGGCCGCCGGTCTTGTAAAGACCGACGCCGGTGCTTTCCGAGAGTGGAATCGAAGCCTGGTACCAAAACCACGCGCCGATCATCCACAGCACCCAGGCAACGAGTCCGCCGCCGATGGCACCGCTGGTGAACGCGCTCGTACCCGCGGCACCGCCGTGGAATGCCGCCATGAGTGCGGAGCCGACTACGAAGATCACCAACAGCGAAGCAACGATATACAGCACGATTGCAACAAGTATGTTGCGCCAGATTTTCCGCTGGCCCAATTCGTTACTCGCCCGGTAAAACGCGATCAGCAGGCAAATGCAGCCCGCGAGCGCTACAAGGTGAAACACGAAAGTAAGTGAGCCGAGAACGCTGCCGGCGATAAGCAGAATGTAACCCCATCCCCCCAGGAGTTTGGTGGTCTTTTCCATGTCCTGTCTCCCGATGACTGTGTGGTTGGAGCGCCAGACTGTACACAAGCGGCGGATTTCCGGCTAGCCCCGCGGTGACCCTGGCATCACTCTGTGTTCCGGCGAATCACGGGATCTCGAATTGTTGCCCGGTTTGGCCGCGGCTGTCGGGCCCCAATAGATAAAGGTAGGCCGGCAACAACTGCTCGGGAGCACGCAACTGGCTGCGGTCCTCCGCCGGAAATGCAAGGCGGCGCATTTCGGTGCGCACCGCGCCGGGATTGAGGCTGTTGACGCGCAACGTGCCGCGGAATTCGGTTTCATCCGCGAGCAGGGCGGACAGCGCTTCGAGCCCGGCCTTGGACACGGCGTAGGCTGCCCAGTAGGCGCGCGGTTTGCGGCCCACGCTGCTGGCGGTGAATACCACGGAAGCGTCGGGCGATTTGTACAGCAACGGTAGACAGGCCTTGGTGAACAGGAAAGGCGCGGTGAGATTTACCAGCATGACCTGCTGCCAGATCTGCACTTCGTGATGCTCAATCGGTGCGCGTTCACCGAGCATGCCGGCGTTGTGCAACAGGCCGTCGAGCTTGCCGTATTCCTTTTCGAGCACCGCGGCCAAGTCTGCATAATCCTTGTACGTGGCGCCGCGCAGGTCCATGGGATAAATGCCCGGCAGCGGCCCGCCGGCCTGCACGATTTCGTCGTACACGGATTCCAGTTTCTTGATGGTCTTGCCCAGCAGCACCACGGTGGCGCCGTAGGCTGCGAGACCACGGCTGACGGCGCGGCCAATGCCGTCGCCCGCGCCGGTAACAAGAATCACGCGGTCTCTGAGCAGGTTCTGCGGCGGAGCATAAGCGGCGGGAATGCTGGAGGTCGTCATCGGTGATGGTGCCGTGAGTTGTCAGCGGGCGCGGCGGGCGCTGCGCCACGCCGTCCACAGTTGCGCAAAGGGCTGCAATTCTACCGGCGCAGCTGCCTTGGGGTAACCGGTGCGCGCAAATTTCTTCAGGCGTGCCTGCGCCAATCCACCCAGAACGAGACCCGCACTCAGGTCTGACCAGGTGACTTCAGTCTGCGCCAGCGCCGTGGCATGCAGTGCGCGTGCGCGCGCAGCGTAATCCGCGAGCAAGGCCTGCACACCGGCGAAGGAATGCGCTGCTCCGGAAACGTGACGATCGATGCCATGTTTGCGCAAATCGTCGGATGCGAAGTAAATGCGCCCGTGTTCGGCATACACCAGCCCGTTCACGACGATGTCCGCGAGTTGCCAGCTCCGGCCGAGCAGGCGTGCAGCGGCCAGAGTGCCGGGTATGCAAGCTCCGGCAAGTGCCGTCGTCAGTTCCGTGAGCGCACCGCCGCGTTGGCGGCAGTATTTCTCCACTTCATCGAAATCGTGGAACGCTGCGGCGTCAATGTCTCTGGCGACGCTCTCGATGATTTCGTACAGCGGTTCCGTTGGCAGGGCCACGTCGCCGATTAGTTGGTCGAGCCGGATGCTCAGCGGATGGCGCGCCCGGTGCCCGGCGAGCAGCGCAATCTCTTCCCGCCACCAGCCGAGCTTGGCGCGCGCCACGTCGGCATCGGAGCACTCCCGCAAGATCTCGCGAATTTCGAGATAGACCGCGAACAACGTGGTCAGCACGCTGCGTTGCGCATGTGGCGCAAACAGCACGGCGAAGCGCAGATCGGCGGGTGCGGCGGCGAGTCTGCGTCGTGCTTCTTCGGCGAGGTTCATTCCTTGGCGTCGTTGCCGAGGCGCGGCGCGGTTTCCACGGGATCAAGCGTAGGCAGTTCCTTTTTCGCCTGGACGCCGAGTTCGGTGAAGCGGCGCGCCGCGGGCAACACCTGGCGTTCCAGCGAGCCCACCGCCTTGTTGTAATTCTTGACACTCAGATCCAGGGCGCGGCCCACGCTGTCCACGTGCTCGGCAAACGTGGCCAAGCGCTGGTGCAGGGTTTCAGCCAGCTCGCGGATGGCCTCGGCATTCTCCGCCAGCGCCACCTGCCGCCAACCGTAGGCCACGGCCTTGAGCAGCGCCATGAAACTGGTGGGCGTGGCGAGCATGACTTTCTGGCGCAGGGCTTCTTCAATCAGGCCGGGCTCGCGGTCGAGCGCCGCGCTGAGGAACTGGTCGCCGGGAATGAACAGAATTACGAAGTCCGGGCTGTTGTCGAACTGATCCCAGTATTTTTTGCTGGCGAGCTCCCGGATGCGCTCGCGCACCTTGCGCGCGTGCTGCGCCAAATGCGCCGCGCGTTGCTCGTCGCTGCCGGCCTCGGTGGCCGACAGGTAACTGTCGAGCGGCGTCTTAGCATCCACCACCAGCGTGCGGTTGTCCGGCAGGCGGATCACCATGTCGGGCCGCTGCCGGCCATCTCCGCTTTCCCGGGTTTCCTGCTCGTAGAAGTCGCAGCGTTCCACCATGCCGGCGAGTTCCGCCAGGCGTCGCAGCGTAATCTCACCCCAGCGGCCGCGTACTTCCGGGCGGCGCAGGGCATTCACCAAATTGCGGGTTTCCGCCTCCAGCTGCTGCTGCCCCTGCGCCATGAGCTTGAGGTGGCTGGTGATGCTGCCGAAGGATTCACGCCGTTCTTTTTCGATTTCACGCAGCTGCTGCTCGGTTTTCTTCAGGGTTTCGCCGATGGGCTTTACGAGTTCCGCAAAGGCCTGCTGTCTTTTTTCCAGATCACCCCTGGCTTCGGCCTGGAACTTGCCGAGATTCTGGCCCGCGAGTTCCAGCAGCGACTGGCTGGTGGCGCGCAATGCATCGCCGGCCAATGCCTTGAAGGTGTTTTCCATCTGCTCGTGCGTGCCGTTCAGGGCCTCGGATTTGGCGCGCAGCTCCGCGAGTTCCATGTGCAATTCGCCGAGACGCCGGTGGGTGAGCAATGTGGCAGCCAGGTATCCGGCCAACAAGCCGACAATCAGCGCGATGACGGCCAGCGCTGCGGTCATGACGCAACACCATTCAGCACCGGCGGGATCAAGGCTTGTGCGTTCAGCCACCCGAGCAGGTCGGCGGGCGCGACCAGCAGTCCATCGGCCTGCCAGTTTTGCGGCTGCTCGTCCTCGCCGATGTAGCCATACAGGGCCACCACCGCGCGCATGCCGGCAGAGTGTGCGGCCGCAACATCGCGCGCGGCATCGCCTACGTAGGCGGCGGCTTGCGGCTCGACTCCGGACAGGGCACAGGCGTGCAGCAACTGGTCGGGATGCGGCTTGCGCCGCGGTGTGCTGTCGCCGCTCACCACGCAAGCCGCACGCGTGTACAGATGAAAGGCCTCGACCAGCGGTTGGGTGAGCGCTGCGGGCTTGTTGGTGACGATGCCCCAGCGCAGAGCGCGTTGCTCCAGCTTGTCCAGCAGACTTTCCACGCCAGGGAAAAACCGGGTCTCCCGGCTGAGACGGGTGCGGTAAACATCCAGTAATTGCGCGCGCATGCCGGCATAGCGTGAATCCTGCGGCTCGATGCCGAAACCCAGCTTGAGCAGGGCCGGGGAGCCGTGCGAGACCAGTGGGCGGATGCGCTCGGCGGGCAGCGGCGGCAGGCTGTGTCCCGCACGCAAGGTGTTGAGCGCTGCGCCCAGGTCGGGCGCAGTGTCCAGCAAGGTGCCGTCAAGGTCGAACAAAACGAGTTGCATGCTCAATCCGGTCGCCTGTAGTGCAGGAAGTAGTTGACGTCCAAGCGGCCGCCCAGACGGTAGTCGCGGGTCACCGGGTTGTAGTGCAGGCCGGTGCTGCCGCGCAGTTCCAGTCCGGCGCCACGCGCCCAGGCGTCCAGTTCGGACGGGCGGATGAATTTGGCGTATTCGTGCGTGCCGCGCGGCAGCAACCGCAGCGCGTACTCGGCGCCGACAATGGCCAGCATGAAGGATTTCAGGTTGCGATTGAGCGTGGAGAAAAACACCTGGCCGCCGGGTTTGATCAGGGTCGCACAGGCGCGCACCACGGATTCCGGCTGCGGCACGTGCTCCAGCATTTCCATGCAGGTCACCACGTTGAACTGCGCCGGCGCTTCCGCCGCCAGCGCTTCGGCGCTGATCTTGCGGTAGTGCACCTGCAGGCCGGATTCGTGCAGATGCAAGCGCGCCACGGCGAGCGCCTCATCGGCCATGTCGATGCCGGTGACCTCGGCGCCGCGCTCCGCCATGGCTTCCGCGAGCAGACCGCCGCCGCAGCCGATGTCGAGCGCACGCTGGTTTTTCAGTGCGGCGCGCTGTTCGATGTATGCCAGCCGCAGCGGATTGATGTGGTGCAGCGTGCGGAACTCGCCCTGCGGGTCCCACCAGCGCGAGGCCAGCGCGTCAAATTTGGAAATCTCGCGCCGGTCCAGGTTGGTGTGCATGGAGCTCATGCGCTTGCGGCCTCGGGCGTGGCACTGCGGCCAGGTTCCTGCCAGCGCGCGGCGCGCGCGAGGATCGCATCCTGATCCAGCGTGGTGAGTGCGCCGGCGCGCAACAATTGCCGGCCGGCTACCCAGACATCGCTCACCTGCCTGCGGCTGGCGCCGTACACCAGCTGCGACAGCGGATCGTACAGCGGCTGGCACTCGGGAACGTTCATGTCCACGGCCGCCAAGTCCGCCCATTTCCCCGGCAGCAACGAACCCGTGGCCTGATCGAGTCCGAGCGCGCGCGCGCCGTTGAGCGTGGCCATGCGCAGCGCGCTCGCGGGGGGTACCGCCGCCGCATCGCCAACCACGGCTTTGGCAAGCAATGCCCCACAGCGCATCTCGGCGAGCATGTCGAAAGCACTGCCGCCGGTACCGAGCGCGACGTTTACACCCGCGGCCAGGAGCTTCGCCAGCGGGCAGAAACCGCGGGCGAGTCTCAGACTCGATTCCGGACAGTGCACCACCTGTACGCCGGCGCGTGCAAGTCCGGCGATTTCGGAATCAGTCGGCAGCGTCATGTACACGGCAATGAGATTTGATGTCAGCCATCCAAGCGCGGCCAGGTGCGCCAGCGGACGCTGAGCGTGTTGCTGCAGGCTAAGCTGGATTTCTGCGGCTGTGGCATTGAGTTCCGCATGCACCGGTACATCCAATTCATCGGCCAGCGTGCGGATTTCCTGCAGCCGCGACGCGGCCATGGTACAGGGAGCGATGGGTGCGAATGCGAAGCTCAGCAGCGGTTCATCCTTGTGCCGGTCACGCAGCGCCGTGCCTTTGGCAAGGTATTCGCGCGCTCCGCCGGCCCAGGCAGAAGGAGCCTCGGTAACGATCATGCCCAGACAGGCACGCAAACCGCAGCGCTGCGCGGCCTCGGCAGTAACATCGGGAAAGAAGTACATGTCGTTGAAACAGGTGGTGCCGCTGCGCAGCATGCGTACCATGGCCAATTCGCTGCCGTCACGCGCGAACTCGGCGCTCATCCAGCGGCTTTGCGTTGTCCATGCAGGCTCTGGCAGCGAGAGCGTGAGCGACGGATCCTCGGCCGCACCTCGCAGCAGCGACATGGCGGTGTGCGTGTGGGCGTTCACGAAACCGGGAATCAGCACATGGTCGGGCAGTTCAACGCCGGTGTGGGCGTGGTATTGGCGCCGGGCTTCGGCACTCGGCAGCAGCGCCAGAATGCGCCCGTCACGCACCACGATGGCGTGCTGTTCCAGGATCGCGCCCTCGGGCTCGACCGGAATCACCCAGCGCGCGTGAATGACAAGATCGGCAGGGGTCATTGGGATTGATTAATCGGGAATGCACTCACTCAACCGGCACACGCCTCCTTGGGGGCCGCTGAGTGGCCGACCGTCGTCAGCCAGGCGACAGACAGCCCGAACCCGGAGCGCGGCGTGCCCTGCGCCCGTGGCGGGCGGGACCAACACGATCCCGCCACGCATTGACATCCCGGGATTGCATTTTGCCGATTCGGTCATTCACTGACAGCACGCGTGCGCTTGTGACGCGCAGCCACTATAACAGACTTGGCGCAGCCGGATTTCGCGCCTGCGCACGCATTCCGGCGCTGTGTAAACGGGAGATAAGCATGATGCCTATGGTAAAATTTCTGCTTTGAATCTTCCGCCTCCGGCGGCCCAAAATTCCCCGAAAAAGCGCTTCCCGCATGGCCGAATTTGCCCGCGAGCTGACCGTCGTCAATCTCGAAGAGGAGATGAAGCAGTCCTACCTGGATTACGCCATGAGCGTAATCGTGGGGCGGGCGCTGCCGGACGTGCGCGATGGTCTCAAACCCGTGCACCGGCGCGTGCTCTATGCGATGCGCGAACTGGGCAACGACTACAACAAGCCCTACAAGAAATCCGCACGCATTGTCGGTGACGTGATCGGCAAATACCACCCGCACGGCGACGTCGCGGTATACGACACCATCGTGCGCATGGCGCAGCCGTTCTCGATGCGCTACGTGCTGGTGGACGGGCAGGGCAATTTCGGTTCGGTGGACGGCGATGCGCCTGCGGCCATGCGCTACACCGAAGTGCGCATGGCCAGGATCGCGCACGAGATTCTCGCCGACATCGACAAGGAGACGGTGGACTTCGTCCCCAACTATGACGAATCCGAGCAGGAGCCTGCGGTGCTGCCGACCCGCGTGCCGCACCTGCTGGTCAACGGCTCGTCCGGCATTGCCGTGGGCATGGCCACCAACATCCCGCCGCACAATCTCGGCGAGGTGATCGCCGCGTGCGTGGCCCTGATTGACGATCCCGCCATCAGCATCCAGGAATTGATCAAGCACCTGCCCGGGCCGGATTTCCCCACCGGCGGCCTCATCAGCGGTGCGCGCGGCATTCATGAAGCGTACTTCACCGGCCGCGGCCGGGTGTTTGTGCGCGCCAAGAGTCACGTGGAGGGCGCGGACGGCACCAAGCAATCCATCATCGTGACCGAACTGCCCTACATGGTGAACAAGGCCAGGCTGCTGGAGCGCATTGCGGAACTGGTCAAGGACAAGAAACTCGAGGGCATCACCGAACTGCGCGATGAATCGGACAAGGATGGCATGCGCATGGTGATCGAGCTGCGCCGCGGCGAGAACGTCAAGGTTGTTTTGAACAACCTGTATCAGCACACCGTCATGCAGAGCGTATTCGGCATCAACATGGTGGCGCTGGTGGACAACCAGCCGCGACTGCTGAATCTCAAGCAGGTGCTGGAGGCGTTCGTGCGCCACCGCCGCGAAGTGGTGACGCGGCGCACGCTGTTCGAGTTGCGCAAGGCACTGGAGCGCGCGCATGTACTCGAAGGCCTGGCCGTGGCGCTCGCCAACATTGACGACATGATTGCGCTCATCAAGCGCTCCCCGGGCCCGGCAGAGGCCAAGACGGCATTGATGGGACGCGACTGGCAGCCGGGCGTGGTCACGGCCATGTTGGAGCGCGGCGGACTCGGAGCCTCGCGCCCCGAGGAGCTGGCGGCGGAGTTCGGTCTGCGCAACGCCAAGTATCGCCTGTCGGAAATCCAGGCGCAGGCAATTCTGGATCTCAAACTGCAACGCCTGACGGCGCTCGAACAGGACAAGATCGTCGGCGAGTACCAGGAGCTGCTGACTCTGATTGGCGACCTGCGCGCCATCCTCGCCAGTCCCGAGAAACTCCTCAAGGTGATCCGCAATGAGTTGACGGTGCTGCGCACGCAATACGGCGACGCGCGGCGCACCGAAATTGTTTCCGATCATGAAGACCTGACCATCGAAGACCTGATTGAGGAAGAGGACGTGGTGGTAACGCTGTCGCATGCCGGCTACGCCAAATCGCAACCGGTTTCGACTTATCGCGCGCAGCGCCGCGGTGGCCGCGGCAAGAGCGCGACTGCAGTCAAGGACGAGGACTTCGTGGATAACCTGTTTGTCGCCAGCAGTCACGATACGGTGTTGTGTTTTTCCAGCATCGGCAAGGTCTATTGGCTCAAGGTGTATCAGTTCCCGCACGCAGCGCGTGGTGCGCGCGGCAAGCCCGTAGTCAATCTTCTGCCGCTCTCCGAGGGCGAGCGCATTACCGCCCTCATGCCGGTGCGCGAATACGCCGCCGACAAATACGTATTCATGGCCACGCGCCGCGGCACGGTTAAGAAGACCCCGCTCGACAATTTTTCACGGCCGCGCGCCAGCGGCATCCTGGCGATCGAGTTGCAGGCGAACGACGAGCTCGTGGGTGTGGCCATCACCGACGGCCAACGTGACGTGCTGCTGTTTGCCAGCAACGGCAAATCCATTCGCTTCCGCGAGGCTGATGTGCGTCCCATGCGCCGCAATGCCACGGGCGTGCGCGGCATTCACCTCGCCAAAGGCGAGCACGTGATTGATCTGGTGATGGTCGGCGAGGGCGATATCCTCACCGTCACCGAAAATGGCTACGGCAAGCGCACGCCGGTGACGGACTATCCGGTACAGGGCCGCGGAGGACAGGGCGTGATTTCCATCCAGACCACCGAGCGCAATGGGCACGTGGTGGGCGCCATCCAGGTGGGCGCAGACGCCGAAATCATGCTCATCAGCAGTCACGGCACCCTGGTACGCACCCCCGCGGGCGATGTCTCGGTCATCGGCCGCAACACCCAGGGAGTACGTCTGATACGCCTGGACACGGGCGAACAGCTGGTGGGCGTGGAACGCGTCGAAGCCGAGGATGGCAATGGCAACGGGAGCTGAAGCCGCGCCGCTTGCTGCAGTTCCGTGCAGCTACTACTTCGGTGCCGGCCCAGCGGTGTTGCCGCCGGAAGTGATTGCCGAAATCCGCGCCGAATTGCCGGCGTTCCGCGGCAGCGGTGTTTCCATCCTGGAACTGGGCCATCGCAGCCCGGAGTTTCGCACCGTGATGCGCGAAACCGAGGGTGATTTGCGCGAACTCATGGCGATTCCCCCGGATTACGCCGTGCTGTGCATGCAGGGCGGCGCTACGCTGCAGTTCGCCATGGCGCCGCTCAATCTCGGCGACCACGGCGCGTACTTGGTGACCGGGCAGTGGTCGGCCAAGGCCTGGCGCGAAGCCGAGCGTGTTGCCGATGCGCAAGCCGTGTGGGACGGCACGGCCGATGGCTACACGCGCGTGCCGGAGCGCCATGAATGGCGGGTACCGCACGCGGCCGGCTATCTGCATTACACCGTCAATGAGACCATCGCCGGCGTGGAGTTTCACGCCGCGCCCGCAAGCGCGGGCGTACCGCTGGCGGCCGACATGACTTCGATGATCCTGTCGCGGCCGGTCAAGGTCTCCGAGCATGCGCTCATATATGCCTCGGCCCAGAAAAACCTGGGGATCGCCGGTATTACCGTGGTGATCCTCAATCCCGCGGCCTTGCGTACCCCGCCACGCGGCACGCCCTCGCTGCTGGATTACCGAGTGAGTCTGGAAGCCGAGTCCTTGCCCCACACGCCGCCGGTATTTGCGTGGTACGTGCTCGGCAAGATGCTCAAGTGGACGAGATCGCAGGGCGGGGTTGGTGCAATGGCGGCGCGCAACCAGCGCAAGGCAGAGCTGCTGTATGCAGTGCTGGACGCATCGGATTTTTATCTCAATGCGGTGGACAAGTCATCGCGTTCCTGGATGAACGTGCCATTCCGCCTGCACGATCAGAAACTTGAAGCTCTATTCCTGCAGGAAGCTGCGGCGACAGGTCTGAAAAATCTCGCCGGTCATCGCAGCAGCGGCGGCATGCGTGCCAGCATCTACAATGCCATGCCGGAAGCCGGAGTTGCGACGCTCGCCGAGTTCATGCGTGACTTCGCGCGCCGGTACGGATAAACCGGGATTGGGCCCATGACTGATTTCAGCTTCGACCTCTTGGACATCTGTGCTCCCGGCGTCCGGGCGCTCAAGCCCTATGAGCCTGGCAAGCCCGTCAGCGAGCTGCAACGCGAATTCGGGGTGCGCGATGTCATCAAGCTCGCCTCCAACGAAAACCCCTTGGGACCGAGCCCCAGGGCGTTGGCTGCGGTGCGCGCCGCGCTCGGCGGGATGGCCATTTACCCCGATGCGCAAGCCTATGAACTGCGCCGCGCACTGGCCGCGAGGTTTCATCTTGATCCGGCCTGCATCACCGTGGGCAACGGTTCCGAACAGGTGCTGGAACTCATCGCGCGCAGCTTCCTGCAACCCGGCAAGAATGCGGTGTTTTCCCGCTATGCGTTTGCCGTCTATCCCATCGTCACCCAGGCAGTCGGCGCCGCGAGCCGCATAGCCGAAGCCAATGCACCGGACCACCGGACCGCAGCCTACGGTCACAATCTCGACAACCTGTTGACGGCGATCGATGCCGACACGCGCGTGGTGTTCATCGCCAACCCCAACAATCCGACCGGTACCTGGCTCGAGCGGCGTGCACTGCATGGTTTCCTGACCCGCGTGCCCCCGCAGGTTCTGGTGGTCGTGGACGAGGCGTACGCGGAGTACGTCGCGGAAGCGGATTATCCCGAGTGCACGCTGTGGCTTCCCGAGTTTCCCAACCTGATCGTTACCCGTACGTTCTCGAAGATCTACGGTCTGGCAGGACTGCGCTGCGGCTATGCGCTGGCGCATGCCCGCATTGCAGAACTGCTGAATCGCATGCGCTTGGTATTCAACGCCGGAAATCTTGCGCAGATGGGTGCGCTCGCGGCGCTCGGCGACGAGGCACATGTGCGGCGCAGCGCGGAGTTGAACCGTGCCGGCCACGAGCAACTGCAGGCCGGGTTCCGCGAACTGGGGCTGAAGTGGATGCCCTCGATCGCCAATTTTCTGAGCGTGGATTTCGGCCGGCCCGTGCGCCCGATCTACGACGCCTTGCTGCACAAGGGCATCATCGTGCGACCGCTGGGCAATTACGGGCTGCCGCATCATCTGCGCATCACCATCGGCTTGCCGGAACAAAACGAACGCCTGCTGCTGGCGCTTGAGCAGGTGCTCGCCGCGTGAACTCTGCCACGGCCCTGCCATCGGCGAGCCGCCGCGATTTTGTGGTGCAGCCGGGCGGCGGCATGCAGGGGCGCATCCGGGTGCCGGGTGACAAGTCCATTTCGCACCGCGCGTTGTTGCTGGGCGCCATGGCCCGTGGCGAAACTCAGGTCTCGAATTTCCTGGAAAGCCAGGATTGTCTGGCCACGCTCAACGCACTGCGTGTGCTCGGCGTGCAGATGGATCACGCACCAACCGGCCATGTCCGGATACAAGGCGCGGGTGCGGACGGCCTGCGAGTGCCGGTGCGGACGCTGGACTGCGGTAATTCCGGCACCAGCATGCGCCTGCTGAGTGGCGTGCTCGCCGGCCAGCCGTTCGCCGCGACCCTCGACGGGGATGACTCGCTGCGCCACCGGCCGATGCAGCGCGTCATCGAGCCGCTCACGCGCATGGGTGCGCGTTTCGACAGCACCGCCGGTCGCGCGCCGCTGACG
Organism: Gammaproteobacteria bacterium; assembly: GCA_028864905.1. Taxonomy (GTDB): domain Bacteria; phylum Pseudomonadota; class Gammaproteobacteria; order Natronospirales; family REEB76; genus REEB76. The sequence continues at coordinate 34,452 of JAGWLP010000004.1, read as the reverse complement.
GTGCACGGTTGCCGGCCGCTCAATTCCCTGCGCTACAAGTTGCCGGTGGCGAGCGCACAAGTGAAGTCGGCGATACTGCTCGCAGGCTTGCAGGCCACGGGCGAAACCTGGGTACAGGAACCGGCCGTGAGCCGCGATCACACGGAACGCATGCTGCAACTCCTCGGTTGCCGCCTGTTGTGCGACGGTGACTGGTTGGGTGTGGTGGGTGGCAATGAGCTGCACGCAACCAACATCACCGTGCCCGGCGACCTGTCGGCGGCGGCGTTTTTCCTCGTAGGTGCGGCAATCTGTCCGGGTGCGGCTGTCACCGTCGAAGGGGTCGGCGTAAATCCGACCCGTGATGGCGTGTTGCGATTGCTGCAACGCATGGGCGCCGTTATCCATGTGCAATTTCTGCCGCAGCTTGGCGCCGAACCGGCGGCCAATATAGAAGTGCGGGGTGGCGACCTGCAGGGCATTGAAATCACTCCAGCCGATGTCCCGCTGGCAATTGACGAGTTGCCGATATTGCTGGTAGCGGCGGCCCTGGCGCAGGGTCAGACCCGGTTGTATGGCGCCGCGGAATTGCGCGTCAAGGAAAGCGACCGATTGGCGGCCATGGCCGCGGGATTGCACACTCTGGGAGTGTCGGTTGAACTGTTCACAGACGGCATGCAGATCACCGGCGTCGGTCAGTTCGGCGGCGGCGAGATCGACAGTTGCGGCGATCATCGCATCGCCATGGCCTTTGTCATGGCGGCGTTGCGCGCGACCAGACCTGTGCGCGTACGCGATTGCCGCAATGTGGATACTTCGTTTCCCGGGTTTGCCGAAACCGCCCGCAAAGTGGGGTTGGATTTGCGCGTAACCGAAACCCTATGAACGCTGAGTTGCCGCCAGTCATTGCGATTGACGGGCCGAGCGGCTCCGGCAAGGGTACGGTTGCAAGCCGGGCGGCGCAAGCGCTCGGCTGGAATTTGCTGGACAGCGGTGCACTTTACCGGATCCTGGCGCACGTGGCGCAGCAGGCCGGCGTTTCGGCCGACGAACCCGCACGCCTTGAGGAGCTGGCGCGCGGGCTGCGCGTGGCATTCATGCGTACGCCCACGGGTGCGGAGCAGATCCTGCTGGATGACCGGGACGTGACCGCGGTGGTGCGCAGTGAGCAGAGCGGCAAACGCGCGTCCGAGCTGGCGGTCATCCCGCAAGTGCGCCAGGGGCTGGTGGGAGTGCAACGCGGCTTTCGCCGCGCGCCCGGGCTGGTGGCCGACGGACGGGACATGGGCACGGTCATTTTTTCGGACGCCGGTCTTAAAATCTTCCTCACCGCGAGCGTCGAGGAGCGCGCCCAAAGACGCTATAAGCAGTTGAAACAAAAAGGATTAAATGCTACCTTACCGACCCTTTTTAGCGACCTGATCGCCCGGGACGAGCGTGACCGCAACCGGTCCGTTTCCCCGCTGAAGCCCGCACCCGATGCCGTGGTACTCGACACCACCGGCATGCCGGTCGAGGCGGTGGTGGACCAGGTTCTGGATCGGGCCCGGCGGCGGTACGGCGAGGCGGCGGCGGGCAGACGGCAGGGCGGGTAGGATGCACCGCTCCCTTGGCCAATCAACCCGCGTGTCTCCGGGACGGAACTGCGGCAACCCAGGCCCCCGGTAACGGGGATGTACAGGATTCAACCTACAATGACCGAGTCTTTCGCGGAACTTTTCGAACAAAGCATCAAACAGCAACAGATGCGCAACGGGGCCATACTCAAGGCCCGCGTCCTGGAAATCCGGCCCGACGTCGTCATCGTCAACGCCGGTCTCAAATCCGAAGGCGTCATCCCGGCCGAACAATTCAAGAACGAGAGCGGCGAACTGGAAATCGCCGTCGGCGACGACGTGGAAGTGGCGCTGGATGCCGTCGAAGACGGCTTCGGCGAAACCCGGCTGTCGCGCGAAAAAGCCAAACGCGCACGCTCCTGGTCACGGCTCGAGGAAGCTTTTACCTCAGGCGCCATCGTCAAGGGTTTCATCAGCGGCAAGGTCAAGGGCGGCTTCACCGTCGAGGTGGACTCGGTGCGCGCGTTCCTGCCGGGTTCGCTGGTGGACGTGCGCCCGGTGCGCGACCCGGTGTATCTCGAAGGCAAGGAACTGGAATTCAAGGTCATCAAGCTGGACCAGCGCCGCAACAACGTGGTGGTGTCGCGCCGCGCGGTGGTCGAGCAGGAATACAGCGCGGAGCGCGATCAGCTGCTCGAAAACCTGCAGGAAGGCGCGGTGGTCAAGGGCATCGTCAAGAATCTGACCGAGTACGGCGCCTTCGTGGACCTGGGCGGGATTGACGGCCTGCTGCACATCACCGACATGGCCTGGAAGCGGGTCAAGCACCCCTCCGAAGTCGTGAGCGTGGGCCAGGAACTCGAGGTCAAGGTGCTCAAGTTCGACCGCGAGCGCAACCGCGTGTCGCTCGGCCTCAAGCAGCTGGGCGATGACCCGTGGGTGGACATCACGCGGCGCTATCCGACCAGCACGCGGCTGTTCGGCAAGGTAACCAACCTCGCCGATTACGGCTGTTTCGTGGAGGTCGAGCCGGGCGTCGAAGGCCTGGTGCACGTATCGGAAATGGACTGGACCAACAAGAACGTGAATCCGGCCAAAGTCGTGCAAGTAGGCGACGAAGTCGAAGTCATGGTGCTGGAGATCGACGAGGAGCGCCGCCGCATCTCGCTCGGCATGAAGCAGTGCAAGCCGAATCCCTGGGAGGAATTCGCCACCAACCACAACAAGGGCGATCGCATCCGCGGCAAGATCAAGTCAATTACCGACTTCGGCATCTTTGTGGGTCTGGAGGGTGGCATCGACGGTCTGGTGCACCTCTCGGACATCGCCTGGGACACGCCCGGCGAGGAAGCGGTGCGCAATTACAAGAAGAGCGACGAGGTGGAAGCCGTGGTGCTGGCCGTGGATGCACAGCGCGAACGCATCTCCCTGGGCATCAAGCAACTGCAGAAGGATCCGTTTTCGAATTTCCTGGCCGAGCATCCCAAGGGCAGCATGGTCAAGGGCAAGGTCACCAGCGTGGATGCCAAGGGCGCGGTAATGGATCTGGGCAACGGCATCGAGGGTTACCTGCGCGCCTCCGAACTGTCACGCGACCGGGTGGAAGATGCACGCACTGTGCTCAAGGAGGGCGACGAGGTGGAAACGCGCTTTGTGGGCGTGGACCGCAAGAACCGCAGCATCAGCCTGTCGGTGAAAGCCCGGGAAATCGAGGAGGAAGCTCAGGCGCTGGAGGATTACGCACGCAGCGCCGTGTCCAGCACCACGACCCTCGGCGACCTGCTCAAGGAGCACATCGGCGGAGACAAGACTGAATAAGTGCATGCAAGTGTGCGGGTGATTACTCGTATCGGGCGCTGCAGGACAGGTGATTCCTGCGGCATGGGGGTTGGGTAGCACATGAAGCGAGTCGTGCCAGCGCGGATGATTGAGTCATGACCAAATCGGAACTCATCGAGATCATCGCCCGCAAGCAGAGCCACCTTGCCGGCAAGGATATCGAGCTTGCGGTCAAGACCATTCTCGAGCACATGAGTGCGGCGCTGTCCACCGGCCGGCGCATTGAAATCCGGGGATTTGGCAGTTTTTCCCTGCACTTCCGCCCGCCGCGCATGGGCCGCAACCCCAAGACCGGTGATTCCGTGGCCCTGCCCGGCAAGCATGTCCCGCACTTCAAACCCGGCAAGGATCTGCGCGACCGGGTCAACGAAAGTCTCGCGGGCTGATACGCATGCGCGGGGACTATCGTCGCCAGACGTAATCGGAGCTGGCTGTCATGCTGCGTTGGATCGCCGTCATCATCCTGCTGTGTGTGTTTGCGCTCGCCCTGCTGCTGGCCTACGCCAACGGCTCGACCGTGACCCTGGATTACCTCGCCGGCCGCTGGCAGGTGCATCTGTCCTCGGCGCTGCTCGCGGCAGCGATTATCGGCTGGCTGCTGGGAATCCTGAGCAGCTTGCTGGTCATTTTCCGTCTCAAACGGGAGGCCTGGCGGCTGAAGCGCTCGGTGCGCGATGCGGAAGCGGAAATCCGCAACCTGCGCAACCTGCCGCTCAAACATGATCACTGACTCGGTCGTGGTCAGCGTGCTGCTGCTGGTAGCGGCGGCAGTGCTCGGCTGGCTGCTGGCACATTGGGGGCGGGGCGGCAAGCGCGCTTCGCACTTCAAGTTCGTGAGTGCCGAATATTTCAAGGGACTCAATTACCTGCTGAATGAACAGCCCGACAAAGCGCTGGAAGTCTTCATTCGCGTGGCCGAGGTGGATTCCGACACGGTGGAAACGCATTTTGCACTCGGCAGCCTGTTTCGCAGACGCGGCGAAGTGGACCGCGCCATCCGCATCCATCAGAACCTGATTGCGCGGCCCAACCTCAATCGGGAACATCGCGCCCAGGCCTTGTTCGAACTGGCGCAGGACTATCTGCGTGCCGGCCTGCTGGACCGGGCGGAAAGCCTGTTGCTGGAATTGCTCGACGTACCGGGTTATACGGAATCCGCTCTGCACAGCCTGATCTCGCTTTATGAACAGCAAAAGGACTGGGATCAGGCCATCGCCATGCGCCGGCGCCTGCAGACGCTGAACGGCGCTGCGCAGGAGGAGACCATCGCCCAGTACTACTGCGAAATGGCGCAAACCGCGCTGTCCGCAAAGGACCTGCCACTGGTACGGCGTCTGCTGAAGCGCGCGCAATCGCAGGACGCCGACTGCGTGCGTGCCCATCTGCTGCTGGCGCAGATCGACGAAACCGAGCAGCAATGGGAACGCAGCCGCCAGCACTACGGCCGGGTGCTGGAACACGAGATCCGGTACGCCACCGAGGTATTGCCGGCGCTGGCGCGCGTGACGCGCCAGCTCGATGGCCAGGCATCGCTGCAGGCGGTGACCGAAAAGTTGCGGCGCGACAATCCGAAGGCATCGGGTTATCTGGCGATTGCCGCCATCATGGACCCGGAGCTCGATGATCCGGTGTCGCGCGGGTGCGTGGCCGACTACCTGCGCAGCGAACCCAGCCTGCGCGGGCTGTACGACATGTTTGCCGCGTTTGGCCAGCAGCAGGGCATGAGCGCGGTGCGCGATCTCGAACCCCTGCAGCTGGCGGTGCGCAAGCTGCTGATCAACGGTCCGCGCTATCGCTGCGAGGAATGTGGATTCCGCAGCAAAACCCTGTATTGGCAATGTCCGGGCTGTAAAACCTGGAACCGCACCATGCCATTCCACGAAATAGCCTTTACGGCGGCGGGTGCCGCCCCACTTACCTGAACAGAGTCGGCCCTGGCCGCGCCTCACGCATGATAAGGAACGCTCCTGCATGAAACCCATCATCATCCGCAAAGCCGTTTTTCCCGTGGCCGGCTTGGGGACGCGCTTTCTCCCGGCCACCAAAGCCAGCCCCAAGGAAATGCTGCCGATCGTGGACAAGCCGCTGATCCAGTACGCGGTGGAGGAAGCCGTCGAGGCGGGTGCCGAAGTGCTGGTATTCGTCACCAGCCGTACCAAACGCGCGATTTCCGATCATTTTGACCGCGCCTATGAACTGGAAACCGAAATGGCGCAGCGCGGCAAGCAGGCGCAACTGAAACTGGTGCAGAACATTGTGCCGCCCAGCGTGACCTGCGTGTACATCCGGCAGGCCGAGGCCCTCGGCCTGGGCCACGCGGTGCTGTGCGCCGAGCCGGTGATCGGCAATGAACCTTTCTTCGTGGTGCTGGCCGACGACCTGATTGACGGCGCGCGCCGTTCCGCCTTGCAGCAGATGCGCGATGTATATGTCCGTCACCCGGGCAGTGTCGTGGGTGTGGAGCAGGTGGCGCGCAGCGAAACCAACCGTTACGGCATCATCACGCCCCGGTCCATGGAGCCGCGGCTGCATGAAATCCGCGGCATCGTGGAAAAGCCGGCGCCTGCACAGGCCCCGTCCACGCTGGGAGTGGTGGGCCGCTATTTGCTGACGCCGGGAATCTTCGAGTGCCTGAAGCACATCGGCAAGGGCAAGGGCGGCGAGCTCCAGTTGACGGATGCCATTCAGGCATTGCTGGCCAAAGAATCAGCGTATGCCTGTGAGTTCGAGGGCACGCGCTACGATTGCGGCAGCAAGCTCGGATATCTGCAGGCCACGGTCGAATACGGCCTGAAGCACGCCGATCTGGGGGAAACGTTCCGGGATTATCTGCGCACGCTCAGTGGCAAGCTGGACCGCAGCCAGTCCTGAATGCGCCGGAGAACGCAGCCATGGAATTGAGCAAGTCTGTGGCTTGGGTATTGCTGATCATGGCGGGCCTGTGCGAAGTGGCCTGGGCCATCGGTCTCAAATACAGTGCCGGCTTCACGCGCTTGGCGCCTTCCATGCTTACCGCCGTGGCCGTGATCGCCAGCATGGGCCTGCTCGGTTTGGCCGCGCGCAGCCTGCCGATCGGCACCGCCTATGCGGTGTGGACCGGAATCGGCACCGTGGGCGCGGTGGTGCTGGGCATCCTGCTGTTCGGAGACTCGCACAGCGCGCTGCGGCTTGCTTGCGTCGCGCTCATTCTCATCGGCATCATCGGGTTGAAGTTGGTGGGCGAATAGCCGTTATTCGTTTTGCCGGTAGCGCAGACTCCGGTCCTCCGGCGCACCACGCAACACGAAACCCAGCAAGCCGAATGGCTTCCCGCCCAACACGGCACGCCGCAGTATCTTGGCGGCGACCAGGATGCGAAACACAAACGAATAAGCGGCACCATGATGCCGGCGCAGATAGCGAAACAGGCTGATGTAATACTCCCGCTGCAAGGCGAGCTGCAGCTCCGGCCGTTTGGAACTCGCGCCGCCAATGTGGCGTATCCTGGCCTGCGGAACGTGGTACACCCTGTGGCCCGCCGCATGCACGCGCCAAGCGAAGTCTTCTTCCTCGCAATACAGGAAATAGGCGGTATCCAGGCCGCCCAGCTGCCAGAGTACCGTCCCGCGCACAAACAGGGCGGCACCCGTGACCACCGGTACTTCGACCGGTGTTCGATACAGTCTGCGACGGCGGGGATAGCGCCGCGGCTGGAAGAGACGCAGCACGCCGGCGCCGAAGCAGGCTAGCGCCAGCGAGGGAAAATAACCAAAGCTGGAGCGCGGCTGGTCATCGGCATCGAACATGCTGGCGCTGCAGAGCGCAGCATCCGCATGTGCCTCCATGAACTGCGTGAGGATGGAGAGCACGTCATTCAGTAATTCACAATCATTGTTCAGAAAGAAATAATAATCAGCCTGCACACTGCGTGCCCCCAGCATCATGCCGCCGGCGAACCCGAGATTGCGCTCGGACCACATGCAGGCGGCCGTGCTTTGCGGGATGGTTGCCATTTGCTTTCGGTCGTCGGGAGCGGAATTGTTGTCCACGACGACTACGGTGACATCCGCGGAGGCGCTGGTATACCGACGCAGGGATTGGATGCAGCGCAGGGTGTAGCCGGCTGAATTGTAATTCAGCACGATCACGCCGATTTTGGTGCGTGCAGTCATGCGGACTGGAGTGCCGGACTTCGGCAAGCGCATGCAGCCGGGAATTGCAGGGGCGTGCGGAAATTGGCTCCCCGGGCCGGACTCGAACCAGCGACCAACGGATTAACAGTCCGTCGCTCTACCAACTGAGCTACCGGGGAACAGTGGCGGAAGGGCGCATATGGTAATGAAGCGCTTCCGGAGGGTCAACGCCGATGTGCGTCACACACCCGCTTTGTGCAGGAAATCATGCAGGCGCGCCATGGCCGCTTCAAGATTCTGCATGCTGGTGGCAAACGACAGGCGCAGGTGCCCGGGCGCGCCAAAGGCACTGCCGGCGACCAGTGCAATACCCGCGTCGTTCAGCAGGCGCTCGGCCAGCGCGTTGTCGTCGGCGAGCTTCAGCTTGGCGATCACCGCGGACAAATCCGGAAAAGCATAGAAAGTGCCGTCGGCCGGCAGTACGCGTATGCCGGGCATGGAATGCAACTGCTGGTAAACGAAAGCATGGCGTTCCTCATAGGCGCGGCACATGCGGCTCACGCAGGACTGATCACCGGTCAACGCGGCTTCCGCCGCCGCCTGTGACATGGACGCCGGATTCGAAGTGCTCTGCGACTGCACATCGGTCATGGAATTGATAAGCCATGCGGGGCCGCCGGCGTAGCCGATGCGCCAGCCGGTCATGGCATAGGTCTTGGACACTCCGTTCAGCACCAGCGTGCGCGCATGGAGATCGGGGCAGGCCATGACGATGTTGCTGAAGGGCCCGCCGCGCCATTGGCAGTGCTCGTACATGTCGTCGGTGGCGATGAACACCCGCGGATGCCGGTGCAGCACTGCGCCGAAGGCCTCGAGTTCCGCGCGGCTATAGGCCATGCCTGTCGGGTTCGACGGGCTGTTGATCACCAGCAGGCGCGTGCGTGACGTGATGGCGCGTTCCAGCTGTTCCGGCCGGAGCTTGTAGTGCTGTTCAGGGCCCGCGTAGGGCATGATCGGGATGGCGCCGGCGAGCGCCACTATTTCAGGGTAGCTGACCCAGTAGGGCGCCGGAATGACCGCTTCATCGCCGGGATTGAGCAACGCCTGACAAAGGTTGAAAAAGCTCTGCTTGCCGCCACATGAAACCAGTATCTGGTCCGCCTGATAATCGAGGCCGTTTTCACGGCGGAACTTTGCGATGACCGCGCGCTTCAGGGCGGGCGTACCGCCGACCGCCGTGTACTTGGTCTGGCCCGTGCGGATGGCGCGGATCGCGGCTTCCTTTATATGTTCCGGCGTATCGAAATCCGGTTCGCCGGCGCCCAGACCGATGATGTCGCGGCCCTGGGCCTTGAGTTCGGCGGCGCGCGCGGTTACGGCAAGCGTAGGCGAGGGCTGCAGGCGCTGCACGCGCTCCGCAAGCAAGGCAGCAGTCACGGGAATCTCCATGGAATCCGGCACGGCGCTATCATCTTAAATAAGCATCCGGGAAATTGCCAATGCACGACGACGCGAAATTCCAGCTGGCGGCCGAGTATTCGCCGGCCGGCGACCAGGGCGAGGCCATTGCCAGGTTGACGGGCGGGTTGCGCGACGGTCTGGCACGCCAGACGCTGCTCGGTGTAACCGGTTCCGGCAAGACCTTCTCGGTCGCCAGCGTGATTCAGAACACGCAGCGGCCGACGCTGGTGCTGGCGCCCAACAAGACGCTGGCCGCCCAGCTCTACGGCGAGTTCAAGGCATTCTTCCCGCACAACGCGGTGGAGTACTTCGTTTCCTATTACGACTATTACCAGCCGGAAGCCTACGTGCCGTCCAGCGACACTTATATAGAGAAGGACGCCTCCATCAACGAGCACATCGAGCAGATGCGCCTGTCGGCCACCAAGGCCCTGCTGGAGCGGCACGATACGGTGATTGTGGCCACGGTGTCGGCGATTTACGGCCTGGGTGATCCGGAATCCTATCTCAGCATGGTGCTGCACCTGTCGCGCGGCGACCGCATTGAACAACGCCAGATGCTGCGCCGGCTGGCGGAGATGCAATATACCCGCAACGAGCTGGAGCTGAACCCCGGAACTTATCGCGTGCGCGGCGAAGTCATCGACATCTTCCCGGCGGAATCCGAGCGCGAGGCCCTGCGGGTCGAGCTGCTTGACGACGAGGTCGAGTCCCTGCGGATGTTCGATCCGCTGACCGGGGCCCTGATCCGCAGCCTGCCGCGCTACACGGTCTATCCCTCAAGCCACTATGTCACGCCGCGCAACAAGGTACTGGACGCGGTGGAGAACATCAAGAAGGAATTATCAATCCGGCTGGCCGAGCTGCGGCAGCTGAACAAGCTGGTCGAGGCCCAGCGGCTCGAACAGCGCACGCGCTTCGATCTGGAAATGATGGCCGAGGTGGGTTACTGCAGCGGCATCGAAAACTATTCGCGGCATCTCTCGGGCCGGCAGCCCGGCGAATCGCCGCCCACATTGTTCGATTATCTGCCGCCTGATGCGCTGCTGGTGGTGGACGAGAGCCATGTGACCATCCCGCAGTTGGGCGGCATGTACCGCGGCGACCGCTCGCGCAAGGAAACCCTGGTGGAATACGGTTTCCGCCTGCCCTCGGCGCTGGACAACCGGCCGCTGCGTTTCGAGGAATGGGAAGCGCGTGCGCCGCAGATCATCTTCGTTTCCGCGACGCCCGGCCCCTACGAAAAGCAGCATTCCGACCGGACGGTGGAGCAGGTGGTGCGCCCCACCGGCCTGGTGGATCCGGAAGTGGAAGTGCGCCCCGCGCGCACGCAGGTGGATGACCTGCTCTCCGAGGTGCGCGCGCGCGCCGCACAGAACGAGCGCGTACTCGTGACCACCCTCACCAAGCGCATGGCCGAGGATTTGACCGAGTACTTTGCCGAACAGGCGGTGCGCGTGCGCTATCTGCACTCGGACATCGAGACCGTGGAACGCACCGAGATTATCCGCGATCTCAGACTCGGCGTGTTCGACGTACTCGTGGGTATCAATTTGCTGCGCGAAGGCCTGGACCTGCCGGAAGTGTCGCTGGTGGCGATTCTGGACGCGGACAAGGAGGGCTTCCTGCGCTCCGAAGGCTCGCTCATCCAGACCATCGGTCGCGCAGCGCGCAACGTGCACGGCAAGGCGATCCTGTATGCCGATCAGGTCACCGGCTCCATGCGGCGCGCACTGGACGAGACCAACCGGCGTCGCGACAAGCAGATGGCCCACAACCAGCAGCATGGCATCACGCCGCAAGGCATCCGCAAGGCCGTGGCGGACGTCCTGGAAGGCGCGCGCAGCACGGCGCCGGGTGCAACCAAAGTGACCTATCTCAAGGTCGCCGAAGAGCGCGCCAGATACGAAGTCATGACGCCGGACAAACGCCTGAAGCTCATCAAGCAGCTGGAACAACAGATGCACAAGCATGCACGCGAACTGGAGTTTGAGGAGGCGGCGCGCCTGCGCGATGAAATCCGCCGTATCCAGGAAATTGACATGGGCCTGCCAGAGGTCAAGACGGGCTGACTCCCGGACGTGACTGCGCCAACCTTCAAGTGCAATCCAGTCACTTGCGATCGCTGCGTACGCGGTATCTGACACACATCAACAAGGAACCGTGCAGAAACGAGCCATGCTTATCGCGCGGAATGTTCTCGAGGCCATAGGCAACACGCCGCTCGTCCAGCTGCACCGGGTTGTACCACCCGGCTGCGCGCGCGTGCTGGTCAAACTGGAAGGCGCGAACCCGACCGGCAACATGAAGGACCGAATGGCCAAGGCTGCAATCGAAGCGGCTGAAGCCAGTGGACGCTTGCGGCCTGGCGACACCGTCGTCGAGTACACCGGCGGTTCGACCGGGGCGTCGCTGGCATTGGTATGTGCAGCGAAAGGCTACAGTCTGCATATCGTCACTTCGGACGCCTTCAGCGAGGAAAAGATCGGCACCATGCGTGCGTTCGGGGCCCGGATAACCTGCATCCGCAGCGATAACAGGCAAATCACCGCAAAGCTGGTGCAAGACATGATCGAGGCCGCGCGTGAGATCAGCCGGAGACCCGGGCATTGGTGGTTCGACCAGCTCAATAATCGGGATGCCGCCGCGGGTTATTACCCACTGGGCGAAGAGATTTGGGAACAAACGCATGGCAAGGTCGACGCTTTCGTGCAGTCGGTTGGTTCGGCTCACTCGCTCCTCGGAATGGCGCAGGCCTTGCGCCGGCACAATCCGGACCTTTATTTGGCCGCTGCCGAACCCGCCGAATCCGCAGTGCTGTCGGGGAAACCCAAGGGCTCCCACAAGATCGAAGGCATCGGCATCGGCTTCGTTCCACCCCTGTGGGATCCGACTCGGGTCAACACGGTCCTGGCGGATACCACAGAGGCGTCCATTCGGATGTGCCGCCGTCTGGCACGGGAGGAAGGCATCTTCGGAGGTACATCATCCGGTCTCAATGTCATCGCGGCAATCAAGCTTGCCCAGACGCTCGGTCCCGACGTAACGGTGGTCACGCTGATAATTGATTCCGGCCTGAGATATCTGAGTACGGATGCCTATCGGAATGATCAATAAACGAATGATTCGGCACGCTTGCTGGATATAATTCGTCGCATGCATACGGTCGCCATGGGTCTTTGAATACACATCCGGCTGAAATCTTGCCGCTATGGCGTCATTCCGGTATCGTTTGCACCCTGCAGGCGCGTAGCTCAGCTGGTTAGAGCACCACCTTGACATGGTGGGGGTCGTTGGTTCGAGTCCAATCGCGCCTACCAGATACCAAACTGTAAAGTTTAACCAACCCGAAACACGCGGCCTTTGGTATAGGCCGCCACTGTAAGGAAGATTGCAATGCCCATCATTACACTCCCCGACAGCTCCCAGAAAAAGTTCGACCGTCCGGTAACCGTGGCCGAAGTGGCCGCGAGCATAGGCTCTGGTCTTGCCAAGGCGGCGCTTGCCGGCGAAGTCGATGGCAGGCTGGTGGACACCTCGTTCCTCATCAGCCATGACGCCAAGCTCGCTATCGTGACCGACCGCGACCCGGAAGGACTCGAGGTCATCCGCCATTCCACGGCGCATCTTCTGGCGCAAGCGGTGAAGCAGCTATTTCCGCAAGCCCAGGTCACCATCGGTCCGGTGATCGAGGATGGCTTCTATTACGACTTTGCCTACCAGCGGCCATTCACCGAAGAGGATCTCGCCGCCATCGAGAAACGCATGCAGGAGCTCGCGGCCCAGGATCAGCCGGTGAGCCGCAGCAGCATGCCGCGCGACGCAGCAATCAAGTTTTTCCGCGACATGGGCGAAAAATACAAGGCGGAGATTATTGCGAGCATCCCTGTCAACGAGGAAATCTCGCTGTACCGCCAAGGCGATTTCATTGATCTGTGTCGCGGCCCGCACGTGCCGTCCACCGCACGCCTCAAGGCGTTTCACCTGACCAAAGTCGCGGGCGCCTATTGGCGCGGTGATTCGAAGAACGAGATGCTGCAACGCATCTACGGCACGGCTTGGGCGGACAAGAAAGCGCTCAGCGAATATCTGACCCGGCTCGAAGAAGCAGAGAAGCGTGACCACCGGCGTCTCGGCCGTGAGCTGGATCTGTTCCACACCCAGGAAGAAGCGCCCGGCATGGTGTTCTGGCATGCTAAGGGCTGGGCGATATGGCAGGCGGTGGAGCAATACCTTCGCGGTGTGTACCGCGACAGCGGTTACCAGGAAATCCGCTGTCCGCAGATTCTCGACAAGAGCCTGTGGGAAAAGACCGGCCACTGGCGGAACTATCGTGCCAACATGTTTATCACCGCATCGGAAAATCGCGATTACGCGCTCAAGCCCATGAACTGTCCGGGCCACGTGCTGGTGTACAAACACGGGCTGCACAGCTACCGCGAGCTGCCGATTCGCTACGGTGAGTTCGGCTCCTGCATCCGCAATGAGCCCTCCGGTGCACTGCATGGGCTGATGCGGGTGCGCGGCTTCGTGCAGGACGATGGCCACATTTTCTGCGCGGAGGACCAGATCGAGGGCGAAGTGGTGGCGTTTCACCGCCAGGCAATGCGCGTCTACGGAGACTTCGGTTTCCCCGCTATCGGCGTAAAACTCGCCCTGCGTCCCAGCGCCAGCCAGCGCATCGGTTCCGATGAGGTCTGGGACAAGGCGGAGGCTGCGCTGCGCCAGGCACTGCGCGCGTGCGGGGTAGAGTGGCAGGAGCTACCGGGCGAAGGTGCCTTCTATGGACCGAAAATCGAGTATCACATGAAGGATTCTATCGGCCGCTCCTGGCAGGTGGGCACCATGCAGGTGGACTTCTCCATGCCGGGCCGCCTGGGTGCCGAATACGTCGGCGAAGACGGTGCCCGGCACGTGCCGGTGATGTTGCACCGTGCCATCGTGGGCTCCATGGAACGTTTCCTCGGCATCCTCATGGAACATCATGCCGGCCGTTTTCCGGTCTGGCTGGCCCCCGTCCAGGCAGTGGTGCTGACCATTACCAGCCGGCAGGACGACTATGCAGGCCAAGTCACCGAAATCCTGAAAAATCAGGGGCTTCGGGTGGAAGCTGACTTGAGAAACGAGAAGATCGGCCTTAAAATTCGCGAACACACGCTCCAGCGCGTCCCCTACCTTCTGGTGGCGGGCGACCGGGAGCAGGAATCAGGTTCCGTGGCGGTGCGTACCCGCGCCGGCAACGACTTGGGCAGCCTCAAAATCGAGGAATTTGCCCGGCGGCTTGCCGGCGAGGTTGCGAGCCGCGGAGAGTCGGCCTGAACGCCGCCCCAAGGGCAATTATGAGGCGGGTTCAGGTTTATTTTTGGAGGATCGGCTAATCAGTTCGGAAAAACGCGCCCGGCGCAACGGGGAGATCACGGCACCCAAGGTCCGGGTCATCGGCCCGGATAACCAGCAGATCGGCATCATGTTCACTCGCGAGGCCGTACAGTACGCGGAGCAGGCCGGACTGGATCTCGTGGAGGTGTCGCCGGCGGTTGAACCCCCGGTGTGCCGGGTAATGGACTTTGGCAAGTACCTCTTCGAGCTCAACAAGAAACAGCAGAGCGCGCGCAAGAAGCAGAAGCAGATACAGGTAAAGGAAGTGAAGTTCCGGCCTACCACGGACGAGGGTGACTACCGGATCAAGTTGCGCAATCTGACGCGCTTCCTGGCGGAGGGCGACAAGGCCAAGGTCACGATCCGGTTCCGCGGGCGCGAGATGCTCCACCAGGAACTGGGCACCGGCTTGATTGAGCGCATCCGCGGCGATCTCACGGAAGCCGCACAGGTGGAGCAATATCCAAGACTTGAGGGCAGGCAGCTGGTCATGGTGCTGTCGCCCAGGAAGAAATAAGTCTCGTTGGAGACTGAAGCAAAAGCGGGGCCATGGTTGCCCCGCCGTCTGGCAGTCAAAACGCCGCGCACGCGGGGCCAGACTTTATAAAGTAAAACCCAGGAGTTCAGGCAATGCCAAAGTTGAAGACCAACCGTGCTGCGGCCAAGCGCTTCCGCGCCAACGCCAGCGGCCAATACAAGCGCGGACACTCGCACAAGCGGCACATCCTCACCAAGAAAAGCCCGAAGCGCAAACGCCAGTTGCGCGGCGGCACGACAGTCGTGGCGCAGGACCACGGGCGCGTGCGGCAAATGCTGCCCTGGTCATAACGGAGGAACATCACCATGGCTCGCGTAAAACGTTCGGTAACCAGCCGCGCCAAGCACAAGAAAACCCTGGGTCGCGCCAAGGGCTATTACAACGCACGGCGTAAAACTGTCAGGGCCGCCAAACAGGCAGTCATGAAGGCGGGCCAATACGCCTTCCGTGACCGCCGCGTGCGCAAACGGGAATTCCGTGCCTTGTGGGTGGCGCGCATCAATGCCGCCGCACGGCTCCACGGCCTGTCCTACAGCCGCTTCATGCATGGACTGAAGCGTGCGCAGGTCAGCCTCGACCGCAAATTGCTCGCCGACATTGCCGTCAGCGATCAGGCAGCCTTCGCAACGCTCGTGGAAAAGGCCAAGACAAGTCTGGCCTGACTTGTTCGCCGCCCGTAGCGGCCGCCGGTGAACCAGCGAGGGGAAAGGCCGCGAGGTTTTTCCCCCGTTTGCGAACCAGGGAACCGAGAACCGTGCTTGAACTCGATCAGCTGATCCAGGAAGCACACGTGCGCGCCGCCGCCAGCGAATCGCTCGCGGCGCTGGACGAGGTGCGCGTGCACTACCTCGGCAAGAAGGGCGTACTCACCGAACAACTGAAAGCACTGGGCAGCCTGCCGGCCATGGAACGCCCTGCGGCCGGTCAGCATGTCAATCGGGCCAAGCAGGCGATTACCGAGCTGTTGGACGCGCACCGCCATGAGCTGGAGCAGCGCGCCCTGGCGAAGCAACTGGCCTCCGATGCCGTGGATGTGACCCTGCCCGGGCGCGGCCAGGACCCCGGCGGTTTGCATCCCGTGACCCGCATCCTGGAACGCGTACAAGCGCTGTTCACCAGCCTCGGCTTCCGCGTGGAAGAAGGGCCGGAAATTGAGGACGAATTCCACAACTTCGACGCTCTGAATTTCAAGCCGGCGCACCCGGCGCGTGCCGAGATGGACACCTTCTATCTGAAGGACCGGCCTTTGCTGCTGCGCACGCACACCTCACCTGTGCAGATCCGCGCGCTGCTCAAACACGGCGCGCCACTCAGGGTGATCGCGCCGGGTCGTACCTTCCGCCACGACTACGATGTGACACATACACCCATGTTCCACCAGGTGGAAGGTCTGCTCGTCGACGCGGGAGTGAGCATGGCGCACCTGCGCGGCACGCTCACCGATTTCCTGCAGAGGTTCTTTGAAAAGGATGATCTCAAGTTGCGGTTCCGTCCCTCGTATTTTCCATTCGTGGAGCCGGGAGCCGAGGTCGACATCAGTTGCATTTTCTGCAACGGCACCGGCTGTCGCGTCTGCAAGCAGACCGGCTGGCTGGAGGTGCTGGGCTGCGGCCTGGTGCATCCCAGCGTGTTGGAAACCTGTCGCGTCGACACCCGGCGCTACAGCGGTTGGGCCTTCGGCGTGGGCATTGAACGGCTGGGCATGCTGCGCTACGGCATCAATGATATCCGCATGAACTATGAAAACGACCTGCGCTTCCTGCGCCAGTTCCGCTGAGGATCAGCCATGAAACTCAGCGAGCAGTGGCTGCGTGAATTCGTGAACCCGCGGGCCACGGCAGGGGAGCTTGCCGAGCGCCTGACGTTGGCCGGAATTGAAATCTCGTCCGTTACGGATGCGCTGCCGGCGATTGACAAGGTGGTGGTCGGTGAGGTGCTGAAGGTCGCGCGTCATCCTCAGGCAGGCAAACTCAGCATTTGTGACGTCCGCATCAGCGCCGGGAAGCAACTGCAAATCGTTTGCGGTGCACCCAATGTCCGAACCGGCATGAAGGTGGCCGTTGTTCTGCACGGCGGCCGTTTGCCGGACGGCACCGAGGTTCACGTGAGCCAGCTGCGGGGAGTGGAATCCCAGGGCATGCTGTGTTCTGCGCGCGAGCTGGGCATTGCGGATGATCACTCGGGCCTTGTGGAATTACCCGTGGATTCGGCCGTCGGGAAGCCGTTGGTCCAGGTGTTGGGCGGTGCCGACAAAGTTCTGGAAGTGGAAATCACGCCGAATCGCGGCGACTGTCTGAGCGTGCTCGGCATCGCGCGCGAGCTGGGCACGCTCTTTGATCTGGACTTGAATCTACCGCAGTGTGCGCCGGTAAAGCCGACGATCAAGGACACGCTGCCAGTGAATCTCGCAGCACCGGAAGCTTGTCCGGTATTTGCCGGGCGGATCATTCGTGGTTTGCGTACCGATGCCGTAACCCCGTTGTGGATGCGCGAGCGACTGCGCCGCGCCGGATTACGCTGCGTGCACCCGGTGGTGGACGTAACCCAATACGTCATGCTGGAACTGGGACAACCCATGCATGCCTACGATTTGAAGCAGCTGTCAGGAGGCATTGTGGTGCGCATGGCCAGGGCCGGTGAGTCACTGCAGCTTCTAGATGGAAACACGCACACTCTGGAGCCGGACATGTTGGTCATCGCCGACAGCAAGCGTCCGTTGGGCGTGGGCGGAATCATGGGCGGAACGGCGTCGAGCGTGCAGGTGGATACGAGAGATATCTATCTGGAAGCCGCTTTTTTCCCGCCCCAGACCATCAGCAGCCGTGAGCGCAAATTGGGTGTGCAAACGGATGCGGCCTACCGGTTCGCGCGCGGCGTTGATCCGACGGGCCAGACGCGTGCGTTGGAGCGTGCGACCCGGCTGCTTTTGGACTTTGCGAATGGAGAGCCGGGCCCCGTGAACAGGGTTGCGGGGAGGAAAAATGCGGCAGCCAAACTGGTTTTGCGGCAACTGAAATTGAGGCAGTTGCTGGGTATCAGGGTTCCCGAACGCGAAGTGGGCCGTATTTTGAGCCGCCTGGGATTCCGGACACGCAAGCGCGCGCACACTTGGGAGGTGAGGGCACCCAGTTACCGCTTCGACATTGAAAGGGAAGAAGATCTGGTGGAAGAGGTGGGGCGGGTGTTCGGATATGACCGCATACCTGCCATTGCCTACCCGTCCACCCAGCGCATGCTGCCATTGCCGGAGCAGCAACTGCCGTTGGCCCGACTGCGGGACATACTGACCGGCCGCGGATACCAGGAGGTCATCACCTACAGCTTCGTAGATGGGCCGCTGCAGCAACGGCTTACCGGCGGCCCGGGCATTGCACTGGCCAACCCCATCACCACCGACATGACCGAAATGCGTTGCAGTCTGTGGCCGGGTCTGATTCAGACGTTGCGTTACAACCTGAATCGCCAACAAAAGCGCATGCGTATTTTCGAATGCGGAATGAGTTTTATTCCGCAACATGATGAAATAACACAAGAAAATATTCTGTCTGGATTGATAACTGGTTCCCAATATCCAGCGCAATGGGGACTGCCGCAGCGCGTGGCCGACCTTGCCGATCTTCGAGGCGATGTAGAAGCCCTGCTGGTGGCGAGCGGCGCCGCGGAGCGCTTGGAAGCCAGTGCAGCACCGCACCCTGCGTTGCACCCCGGCCAGTCGGCAAAACTCTACCTGAACGGCGTTGATCTGGGCTGGATGGGAGCGTTACATCCAATCCTGCTCCGTGAAATGACGCTGGATCAGCCGGTGCTCCTGTTTGAGCTGCGCCTGGAGCCATTGCTGCATGGCCGTCTGCCGAAGCTCGCGCCAATATCTCCATTTCCTTCGTTGTCGCGGGATCTGGCGGTGGTAGTGGACGAAAGGGTACCTGCCGCTACGATTTTGGGGCTGGTGCGGGAGGCCGTGGCCCCCCAGCCTATTGAAGTTTACATATTTGACATATATCATGGCCCTGGTATAGATTCTGGACGAAAAAGTGTGGCTTTAAGCTTGATTTTACAAGACTCTTCGCGCACTCTAACGGACGAGGCTGCGGATGCGACTGTCAAGCACGTAGTTCGGCAGCTGCAGGATAAACTGGGTGCAACAATAAGAGACTGAGCATGGCGCTGACCAAGGCGGAGATGGCAGAGGCCTTGTTTGAAGAGCTGGGGCTCAACAAGCGGGAGGCGAAGGAACTGGTGGACCTGTTTTTCGAGGAAGTCCGCCAAGCCTTGGCGCGGGGGAGGCAGGTAAAGCTGTCAGGCTTCGGCAATTTCGACCTGCGCAGCAAAAACCAGCGTCCCGGCCGGAACCCCAAGACCGGCGAGGAGATCCCCATCAGCGCACGCCGCGTGGTGACCTTCAGGCCCGGGCAAAAACTCAAGGCGCGAGTCGAAACCTATGCTGGAAGCCGGGAACAATAACGAACTGCCGGCCATCCCCGGCAAGCGCTACTTCACCATCGGTGAAGTCAGCGATCTTTGCGGCGTAAAGCCGCACGTATTGCGCTATTGGGAACAGGAATTTCCGCAGCTCAAGCCGGTCAAGCGCCGCGGCAACCGGCGTTACTATCAGCGCCACGACGTGTTGGTCATCCGCCAGATACGCAGCCTGCTTTATGACCAGGGTTTTACCATCGGGGGTGCGCGTCAACAGCTTTCCAGCGACACAGCACGTCAAGACGTATCGCAAAGCCAGCAGATTGTCCATCAGCTGCGCACCGAGCTCGAAGATCTGCTGCAGCTGCTCAAACGCTGAACCGCAAGAACATTTTCCAGGCACCGGGTGCGTGTATCGGTTATCATGGCACCGTCGCGTGCATTCACCTGTAGTTCAAACGAGCGGGGCGTAGCGCAGCCTGGTAGCGCACTTGCATGGGGTGCAAGTGGTCGGAGGTTCAAATCCTCTCGCCCCGACCAATCCCCTGAAATTATGCCCTTCAAGATGCTGTCGTACAGCCGGATCCAACCACCAGCGCCGTGCTGCCGAAAGCGCCGAGCTTGCACGCATTCACGAGCAAGCTCATGCATGCCTACATCCTGCCATGCTTGGCATTCATCCATCCAGCTCAATAAATCCCGGCAGCGGATCCTCCTATCCTCTGCATCACGTGAAATCTGATCCCGACCAAAAAGCACGACTCAGTTCCCTGCGTTTGACGCAGCTAATTTTTGTGCTCGCCTTGGTGATAGTAATCGTGCTGGTCGCAATGGGTATTGCAGGAGTTCACTGGCCCAAATGGCTGCTGGCCATAGCCGCTGTTTTGTAGAAATCACCAACACAGGAAACATCGCCGCATCCGACCGGTGCCCAGCCAAGTTACTACAGCAGCAATGTCGCCCGTTCAGGCGTTGATCGGTTTCAATGCCGCCAGGTAGCGGTCCACTTCATTGACAGCCAATGGCTTGGAAAAATAATAGCCCTGGCCACGCCGACAACCAAGCGCACGCAGGAGTTCAAGCTGTCTCGCGGTTTCGATGCCTTCGGCAACCACATCCATCCCCAAGTCCGCCGCCAGCACGGTAATGGTGCGGACGATCGCGCGGTCACTGCGGTTCTTTTCTATGCCGGCGATGAATGAGCGATCAATCTTGAGTGTATCCAGCTTGAATGTACGCAAGGCGCTGAGAGATGAATAACCGGTGCCGAAATCGTCCATTTGCAAATTAACCCCTATGGCGCGCAGGCGGCTGATGGTTTCGGCAGCCAGCTCCGGATTATCCATGAATACCGTCTCGGTAATTTCCAGGCACAAGGTATTGGCGGGAATGCCGGTCATGTCCAGCACGCGCGCCACACGTTGCGGCAACAACCAATGGGCAAACTGGCGATTCGCAATGTTCACGCTCACCGTGAATTTGTCACCCAGATGCTGGTGGCGCTTGCGCCACTGGGACAAGTGCGCACATGCAGTTTCAATTACCCACCAGCCGAGCGGAATAATCAGCCCGGTTTCTTCAGCAACCGCCAGGAACTGATCGGGCGCCACCAGACCGCGCTCGGGGTGCGCCCAGCGCACCAAGGCCTCGAAACCGGTGAGGCGCCCGCTGGCAAGATCGAGGATCGGCTGAAAGTACACGCGAAATTCATTGCGCTGCAACGCGTGGCGCAACTCGGTTTCGAGCTTGAGATTGGCCTTGACATGCTGGTGCATGGCCTCATCAAAAACCACGTAGCCCGCCTTGCCGGCGGCTTTGGCGCGGTACATGGCGGTGTCCGCGTCGCGCAGCAATTCATCCGGGTGCCGATAGTGGGGCGCGCTGGTAACGATACCGATGCTGGCAGTGGTAAATACGTCGCGGCCGCCGACATTGAAGGCCCGCGCCAGCTCCTCATGAATGCGTTCCGCCACCGCCGTGGCTTCGTCCAGGGCCTGTATATGCTCGAGCAGGATCGTGAATTCATCGCCGCCATACCGGGCCATGAGATCCGCGGGTCGCAGACAGGTACGCAGGCGCTTGGTGATGGCCGTGAGCAGACGATCCCCAAAGCTGTGGCCCAGACTGTCGTTTATCAGTTTGAAGCGGTCAAGATCGAGAAATAACAGCGCGAATCGGGCGGATCCGGCGGAATTATCCGAGGCCACGGCCTGGCGCAGGCGATCCATGAAAAAGCTGCGGTTTGGCAGCCCCGTGAGTGCATCGTGGTAGGCACTGTGAACCAGATCCTGCTCGACTTTCTTGCGTTCGGTGACGTCGCGCGCCGTGCCCATGACCGCGGGGCGACCGCGCCAGAAAATCCGGCTTACGGCAACCGACGCGGTGATGCGCGGCATGCCGGGCTTGCCGCGCAAGTGCATTTCGTGGGGGTCCAGATAATGCTCATCAACCGAATCCGCGGCAATTTTTTCAGCCAACCCGTCGTTCGCCGAGACGATCACCTCGCTGAGCGGCATGCCATGCATGTCTTCGGAGCGATACCCAAGCATTTGCGCAAACGCGCGGTTCACGTACACCAGCTTGCCGGCCTGGCTGAGAAATACGCCGTCCTGGCTCATGTCCACCAGCAACCGATACTTTTCTTCTGAACGCAGCAGAGCCTCCTCGGCGCGCTTGCGGCCGGTGATATTCTGCAGGGTGCCCTCGAAATACAGGGTGCGCCCGCGTGCGTCCTTGACCGCGCGCGAGTTGTCACACACCCAGATCGTTGTGCCATCCTTCCGGAATATCTGGAATTCCTGCGCAGAATATTGCCCGTGCTCCTCGATGCGCCGCAAAAGCTCGGCGCGCTGCTCAGTGTGCGCATAAATCCGCGCGGCAATGTTCAGCTTGTCCGCGACTAATTCCTGCGGATTGTCGTAGCCGAGAATGCGCGCCAGTGCGGGATTGGCGCTGACAATCAAGCCCTCGGGGGTGGATCGATAAATACCATCACTGGCGTTGTCAAAAAAATCCTGATATTTGTGCTCGAGTTCCCGCTGTGCACCAGGGGACTCGGCATTTTGCGCCCGGTGCTGACACCGCAGCAACAACACGCGTTCATTGCCCTCACCAAACAATCTGGCGTGTACTTCGCAGGGAAGTGCATTTCCAGCCTTGCTGCGGAAGTGCATCGGCTCAGATTTGAGCCGCTGGCGCTGCGCTCCGGTTTGGAGCTTGTTGAGGTCACTGGCATCCAGAACCTGGACGCAGGTTGATTGCAGCAGTTCGCTGCGGGTGTAACCCAGCCACTCGCAGGCGATATCGTTGACCTGCACAAATTTGCACTCTGCGGGATTTGCCAGTGGATAGGTGCAGATAAAAATCGCATCCTGTGCAGTGCTGAACAGTGCATCGACGGTGGCGTTGAGGTTTTGAACGTGGCCCAGAGCCGCCTGCGAATCGGTTACGTCCACAAGGCTGAACAGGATGTGACGCGTCCCGCCGAATTCACCGACTTCCACCGATAACCTGGCGTGCCGCACCGAACCGTTGCTCGCATGCAAGGCGACTTTGCGGTTCACAATATGGCCACCGGCCTTCAGCTCCTGAAAAAATGCGCTGCCCAGCTGCGAATTTTCGAATAACTCCGTGTGCAACAGGCTTTGACCTATCAACGCAGCCGGGCTGTAGCCGAGCACGTGCTCCACGGAGGGGCTGATGTCGGTAATCTGGAAATCCTGCAGCCCTGCAGCACCGATGATGTCCGACGTCATGCGGAACAGGCTGCCCAACTTCGCCGCGGTCAGGCGTTGGATTTCCTCCAGACGCTGCCGGCGCAATTCCGCCGCAGCGCGCATCGCCAGAGCGCGCAGAACGGAGATTAACTCGGTGTCCGCCTGCAGCGGCTGACGCGACATGACGCCCAGGTGCCCGATTGCGTGGCCGTCTACATCACGAATGGCCACGGCACAGTATGCGCGCACACCGTGTTTGCGCAGCCACCGGTCTTTGGGATAGAGGCTGCTGACCTCGTCTTCGTGCCACACCTCGGATTCAGCCAGCGCGCGCGCCGCCGGCGTCCCCTCCATGGCGAATTCGCTGCCTGACTCCGCGCGATTGACATGCCAGGCGGAGACGATGCGCAATTTGGGATTGTCAGGCGGCTGGCGCACGCTTACAAAGGCGTATTCGACATCCAGTGAAAATGCCAAACGCCGCACCACCTCCCGGGTGAAGTCCTCGCCTGTGACCCCCGCCAACTGCTCGGTCAGCGCGTGAAACGCGCCGGCCGGGGACAGGTGCATGGCATTTTCGGGTTTCATGGATGGGGCGCTCCCAGCGCTAAACGGCCCAAGCCGTTCGGCGACTCCACCTCTGGCAGCCAAATAATATCAGCTTTTATCTCGTATATCCCCATAAGCCACTGATATCCATAAGAATTGACAACCATTTTTACCATTTGCCATTGATATTGAAGGTATGTTTTCCGCCCTGGTTGCCGGGAAGATACTGCAGCAGATTGTTTAACGCGGTATCGGCCGGATCACGCGCTGCCACGATACCGGTCAAGTCGTAGCCGCCATCCGGTGTGACACGCAGGCTACCTTGCACTATCAAGGGTCCGGAGGTATCCAGCAGGCTTCCGTGGACGCCGTCACCTTGAGTTTGCAGCTTCAGTTCGTAGTCTCCCAAGACTACTGACTGTGGCCAGCTCAAACTCAGGCCGGTCAGGTTGATCATGCCGTCGGCTGCGCTGGGGCGCGCGTTTATCAGAATCATGCGCTGCATCCTTATATTAATCTGGCCCGCAACACTTCCGGACGGCAGCGGCAGCCAATGCACCACCTGGTTAACGGGGAGGTGGCCGACCACATCCTCGAGCAGTAATCTGCTGCGGTTGCCCGCAACCCGGGCCTGAAGTACCAGATCGGGGGCGTTGAGAAAGAGAAAAAAGCCCACATGGCCGGCAAACAACGCCGCCCAGTCAAAGCGCCAGCGCAGCAGACCCCAGGATTGACCTTGCCATGCGATGTCCTGAGCGGATCCCGCCCACACGCTGCCCTGTACTCCCGCGAGCCGGAGATCCGGCACACGTTTGTGCAACCACCCGACGACATAGCCAGCCGGCAATGTGGCCAGCAGAAATACCAGATACGCAACGATGCCGGCCAGCCACCAGCGACCGGAGCGCCAGCTCACGAAGCGGAGTCCTCAAGCCTGATGCTGGCGTCCACCTGGCCCGGCCCCGATGCGCGTGTCACCGTAACATCGCTGGCCACCACGCCGTAGGTGCGTTGCAATCCCGCCAGCCAGCTCACCAGGCTGTCAAAATCCACGCTCTTGAACTGCGCCCTCACCGTGCCATCGTCGGACTGCTGCGCCTGCTGCAAGGCCCCGGCCAGACCGGCACTGGTAATGCTCGCATTGACCGCGCCGAGCAAGGATCCCCCGGGAAGCGCTGCCGGCTTCCTGCCCTGCGAGGCTTCAATGCGACTGGCCACGGGCCGCATCCAGGCAAGCAACGCACGTTGGGCTTGCACTTCCGAGGTCAACGCACGCCGGTGGCTCGCGTAGGGAGAAACCAGTCCCGCGTAAAGAATGAACAGCGCCAGAATCACCACGCCGCTTCCCAGTACCCGGCGTTCGCGCTTTTCCAGCGACATAAACCATTGGCGCAACTGCTGCAGGGTATTCATGGATTGCGCCCGTGCAGCGTCAAACGACCCGTGGTCTGGCCGGCCGCACTGCTGACCGAATCCAGCTGCACCTCGAGTGCGGCGTTGTTTGCCAATGCCGATTGCAGGTCGTGCAGCGCGTCCATGCTGCCGGCCTGGACCTGCAGTTGCAGGACATTTCCGTGATAGCTGAATCCCAGCAATTGCATGCCGGATTGCGCTTGCAGTGCCGCGCCCACATTCGCCAGCATCGCCAGCAGGCCGGTGGCAGAACCGCTGCCTCCGCTAAGCTGACTGAGGCGCCGCTCCATTTGCACGCGTGGCTCCACCATGCGCGTGACATCGGGAAGCGCCCGATGAAAGAGTGCCGCAACCTGTTCCTGCTGCGTCGCGGACTGGCGCCGCAATCTGAACTCACTCACACCCTGCTGTACGATCAGGATCGCGATCAGCGCCGCCAACAATACTGCCGCGACGCGCCAGCGTGGCCAATATCCCGCCGCGCCATCGCGACGTGCAAACGTTCCCTGCAACAGATTGATGGCCTGCGGCGCGCGTGCACTTCCGCCCATCAGGCCAATCGCGCCGGAACCCAAGTGACTGTAGGCAATCTCGAGATCCAGACCGGCGAGCAAAGCTGCGGCTTCCTGTTGCGCGGGCTCATCGGCGGCATACACCAGGGCATGCGTGCAGTTCTGCGATTCAGGCAGCTTGGCAAGTTGCCGCTGAATCAACAGCGAGGCGAGAGTCCGGTCCGCCACGATGCCGCTGCTGTCCGGGAAACGCACCAGCACCTGTTCGCCATCAGCCACTGTGACCAGGCTGTGCTCGCGCACCGGCAAGGCGAGCACATCCACGACCAGTTCGGCAGGTGTCAGGCCGGCCGCTGTGAGCTCGTCGAGCCACGCCTGCATGTGCGCCCGCGCGACCACGATGGTCGGGTAGCCGCGTGCATCGCGCACGCCCACGGCGAAGTGCAGGTTTTCAATGTCCTCGGCGAGCCGGTCTTCCAGCGCGTAGGGCAGGCCTTGCTGGATTTTGTGGCTGTTACGCGTGGGCAGGTCGGCATGCAGGAACAGCGTCTGTGCGCCGGGCACACACACGCGCACCCGCCTGCCGTCGGCGATCACTGCGGCTTGCGCCAGGGTGCCACTGCCCGGCTGCCCCATGCGGTTGCCAAACGCATCCATTACCAGCCACATGGCGGGGCGCCCGGCTTCCGGCATCCGCAATACCAGGGTTTCGCTCATAGGGTTCCGAAGCTGCGCCGCACGGCAATGGTCACGCCGGTTCCGGTGCGGTACAGCAAACTGTACATGGTCAACTGTGCACTGCCAATGGTCACCTGCGTGGATAGCCGAAACCAGTTGCTGAACGTCCGGGGTGCGGGCACACCTGCCGGTATCGCAATGTTCCCCAGCAGTTGAGTGAGTTGCGCTGCATTCTGGAACGGCTGCTGGGCGCGTGCCTGCACTGCACCGGCTGCGAGTTCGCCGCTGATACCAGTGGTCAATATCATGAGCACCGGTGCAGGCGCGGTATTGACGTTGACCGCTACCGGTGTCAACGGCGTTCCCGACGGAGTACCCGGAGGGTGCAGGGGCAGGGCACACACATAGGGCAGCAAGGCCGCATAGACCTGCGGCGTGACACCTTTGACCAGCAGCAATTCGCTGATGCTGGTCATCGGTTGCTCCGCGGTCAGGTAGGGGGGGCTGAGGCGCGAATAGTATTCATCCTTGGCGCCGCCAGGGAAATGCGGCTGACTGCCGCCGTTCACCCAGTCGAATACCGCAGTGGCGATTTCCGGGTCCAGATTGAGCGCCACCAGCAGGCGCTGGAACTGTGCAGTCGCAGCTGCGGCCTGAGCGGCATTGCTGCTGGCCAGATTGTTCACGTTGAACAGGCCTTGCAGGTCCTGCAGATGTCCGGTGACCGAGCCGCCCTGAACCGGCAGCGGCGGCAGTTGCATGGCCCAATCCTGGGTGAGATTTGTATTGTTGGGACTGGACTGGTAGTCGCGGCGCAGTATCTGCTCTGCCCAAGCTTCGGCGCCGAGTGCGTATTCCATCGCCTGATCGCCTTGGGTAATGTTGGCGGTGCGGCGTATGTCCAGTTCGCGAGTCCAGATCATGCCGGTAGACAGCGTCGCCGCAATCGCCACGACCACCAGAGCAATGAGCAGCGCCACGCCGCGCTGTTTTGCCGATGCATGCGCCCGCGTACTCACGGTGCTGCTACCTCGACAATGCGCGTGATGCGGCCCAGATCCTTGAGCGTAACGTCGATTTCCACCGCGCGCGGCAACTGCGCGAGGTAGGCCGCACTATTCACATTCAGCGGCGGCCATTGGTTCTGCCACGTGCCGCTGCTGTCCATGAAGCGCAGATCAAACTGCGTGACGCCGGTGAGCAACACCTGTCTCGCGGGTTCGGTTTGCGCGGGCACATCCAGTTCCGGCCATGACAAGCGCAGCAACTGGTCGTTATCCAGCTGGTACGCCACGCGCTCCTCGGTGCTGCGCACGTCGGCGAGCGGATTGCTCCATCCGCCGCGCGTGAATGCCAGCGACGGCTGGTTCTGAGGCATGCTCAGGAAGGCGGCGAGCGGTGTGCCGCCCAAGGGATCGCGTATCGGCCGTGGTTCGAGCTGGCTGAAATCGCGCGTCATGATGGCCAGTGCCTGCTGCGCCAGGCGCAGGCGCTGCATGCTGGTTGCGGTTTGCTCGCGTTCGCGAATCAGCCCGTGCAGGCCGCCGTAGGCAAGCACTCCAATAACGGCCACGATGACCATGGCCACCAGAATTTCTATCAGCGTGAAGCCGTGCGCGCACCTATTCATGGTGCCGCCGTGCCGCCCTGAGCGGCGTGTGGTGCCGGATTGCTGCCCGGTAACTGCGGCAGTGGCCGGCCAATGAAGCCAACGAGGCTGGCGCTCACCGTGGCGGGCGACAGCGCATTGCTGACGTCAATATCCACGCGCAGCAGGTCCGGATCCTGGGTGCTGCTCACGACCGCCTGCCAATTCCATTTCTGACCGGCCATTTCGGCATCGCCTTTCTGCGTGCCGATGTCCGGCCACGCAGGTGCCAAACGCAACGTGGTCAATTCGTTCATCGCCACCCAGTGTGCGAAGGTCTTGTCCTGCAACCCGGCCGCATTGCGGATGCTGACTCCCACCGTGGCGATGATGGCGCTCATGGCGAGCGCCAGAAACGCCAGCGCAATCAGCACTTCGATCAGCGTAAAACCCCGGGCACGACAACTTGCCGGTGCGCGTGCGTCAGCCGGCATCATTATTATCCGGGGGAACATAGCGGATACCGTGTTGCAAGTCGCCAGTCACGCGGTAGCTGCTGTTGTTATCGGCACCACGCACGGTGATGGTGAACGGCGTAAGCTCGCCGCTGGAAAGCAGCAGTATCTGCGGCTTGATTTCAGTTTGATTGGCGGCCTTGTTGTCCGTGAGAAGATCGTCACTCGCGGGATTGCTGACCGGTAATTGGATGGGGGTCCCCTGCAGTTGCAGCGACAGGATCAGTCCGCTGTCCAGCTGCCGGCGACGCAGCAGCTCGTCATCATTGACTGGCGACCACTTACTCCCGTCATACGCCAGGAATTCGTAGGCATGCGGCGAAACGCGCAGGCCGTATTGCTGTCCGCGCATCACGGCCTGCTGGGCTACCAGATCGGTAATCGCGGCGAGTTTCTGTGCGGCATTTTCCGCGGCCGGATTGGCACCCAGCGATGCCAGCGAAAGTATCCCGACAGCAGTCACGATGCTGATGATGACCAGCACCACCAGTATTTCGACCAGAGTGAACCCGCGGATACGTGTTGTTGCCATGCCGCACTCGCAGCGCGGCCTCAATGGCCGCTGTTGCCGGTGCCCGTGTTACTGCCTTCCAAGTTCCAGTTACCAATCACCCCGGCATCCGTACTGCCCCCGGAGGGGCCCTTGGGCCCGTAGGTCCAGATGTCGATCGGGCCATGGACACCCGGGTTGAGATACTGGTAGGGGTAATCCCACGGGTCTATCGGCAGGCGATCCAGGTACTGCTTCCAGTGCGGCGGTACCGGATCCGTGGTTGGCTTGGTCACGAGCGCCTGCAGGCCCTGATCGGTGGTGGGGTAAACGAAATTGTCCAGCTTGTACATCTCCAGCGCAGACTGGATGGCACGGATATCCTGCTTGGCCTTGACGACGCGTGCCTCGTCCGGCTTGTTCATGATTTTGGGCACGATAATGGAGGCTAAAATCCCGAGAATAACCACTACCACCATGACTTCGATGAGGGTGAAACCGGATGACTGCTGGCGGATGCGCATGGCGGGTTGGCTGAGGCGAGCGGGTTAAAGTGCGGCTGAAGTCCGAAAACCATCATACAACAACGGCTTGTCTCATTTGACGATGACTGCACGCGCAATTCCTGGTTCCCTGCTGAGCGCCCGGCGCCTTTGGCCCATGCTGGTCATTGTGGTGCCCTGTGTGCTGCTTGCCCTTGCCGGCAATGCCGCACGCAGCGCCCTGCGCTTTGACCGGGTTGCCATATTGGATGGGCAGATCTGGCGCATTTTCACCGGCAACTGGGTGCACCTCGGGTGGGGACATCTGGGCGAGGACCTGGCGGGCTATGTACTACTCTGGCTGCTGTTCGAACACGAATTGCCTGGCTGGCGCTGCCCCGCGCTGGTGGTCCTTGGATCGTTGGGGGTAGGTCTCGGCCTGCTGTTGGGTGACCCGGCTTTACGCTGGTATGTGGGCATCTCAGGCGCGTTGAACACGCTCTGGATAGCTGGCGCCATGTTGCTTATGGCGCGCCGCGACTGGCTGGGCTGGGTACTCGCGCTGTTCCTGGTGCTGAAGCTCATCTACGAGCAATTGCTGGGCCCGCTGCCGTGGTCCGTGGCCACAACTGGCGGCCCGGTCATTGTAGACGCGCACCTGTGGGGAGCCCTGAGCGGTGCGGTAGTGGGCGCGGCGGTCCTGCTGTCGTCGCACTGGCAAACTGGCCGAAACAGGGTAGGCGGGCAGGTATAATCCGCCGCCTCTCCCAAAGGACCTGCGCATGAGTTTCGCCGCCGTTTTTCCCGGCCAGGGCTCACAATCAATTGGTATGCTCGCGAGCTTTTTACCTGAGTATCCTGAGATTAAACAGGTATTTGCAGAAGCTTCCGAGGTTTTAAATTACGACCTGTGGGAGCTGGTTCAAGCTGGACCCGATGAACGCCTGAATTCGACTGAGCGGACGCAGCCCGCGCTGCTGGCCGCGGGGGTCGCTCTTTGGAGGTTATGGCAATCGAGTAAAGGATCCAAACCAGCCTTCATGACGGGGCATAGCTTGGGTGAATACACAGCGCTGGTGTGCGCCGGGGCCCTGGATTTCAAGGCAGCCATCAAGCTGGTTGAGTTCCGCGGGCAGGCCATGCAACAGGCGGTGCCACCGGGCGCAGGGGCGATGGCGGCGATCCTCGGCCTGGAGGATGAAACCGTGCGCCTTGCCTGCATGGAGGCGGCCCAAGGCCAAGTGGTACAGGCAGTGAATTTCAACTCCCCGGGCCAGGTCGTCATTGCCGGAGAAAAACCGGCCGTGGAGCGTGCCATGGCGTCCTGCAGTGCCAAAGGGGCGAAGCGCGCCGTGCTCCTGCCGGTCAGCGTGCCATCGCATTGCGCTCTGATGCGGCCTGCCGCGGGCAAACTGGCTGCCAGACTTGCCGACCTTCAGTTAAAGTCGCCGCAGATTCCGATCATCCACAACGTGGATGTGGCGGCTCATGCTGACGTTGCAGCCATCCGGCAGGCCCTCAAGGAACAGCTGTATAGCCCAGTGCGCTGGGCGGAAACCGTCCAATCACTGGCAAGCCAAGGCATCACAAAACTCGTGGAATTCGGGCCAGGCCGGGTGCTGAGCGGGTTGACCAAACGCATCAACAAGTCTGTGGAAGCCTATCCCGTGTATGACCCGCAAACCCTGCAGGCCGCTTTAGCCGCCGTGAGCACGCCATGAGCCTGCCCCAACATGAACTTGCGCTGGTAACCGGCGCCACCCGCGGCATCGGCCGGGCGATAGTGCTCACGCTCGCGAAAGCCGGTGCCACGGTAATCGGCACGGCGACCACTATGGAGGGCGTGGCCACCATCAACGGCTACCTGGCAGCGGAACATCTGTCCGGCCGCGGCATGGTACTGGACGTCGCCCATCCGGAGGCCGTGGAACAGATGGTGGAAAAGATCGGCAAGGAATTCGGTAGCCCCACAATCCTGGTAAACAATGCCGGCATCACCCGTGACACGCTGCTGATGCGCATGCAGGAAGAGGATTGGCAAGCGGTAATCAATACCGATCTCAGCTCCGTGTTCCGCCTGTCGAAAGCCTGCCTGCGCGGGATGCTCAAGGCACGTCGCGGCTGCATCATCAATATCTCCTCGGTCGTGGGCGCCACCGGCAATCCGGGGCAAGTCAATTATTCGGCCGCCAAGGCCGGCATGCTTGGCTTCACCAAATCGCTGGCGCGCGAAATCGGTTCCCGCAACGTGACCGTCAACACCGTGGCTCCGGGATTCATTGATACCGACATGACCCGTGCGCTCAGCGAAGCGCAGCGCACTGCCTTGTTGAATCAAATTCCACTGGGACGGCTTGGCTTGCCGGAAGATGTTGCACAAGCCGTACTGTTCCTGGCCTCGCCTGCAGCCGCTTATATCACCGGCGAAACTCTGCACGTGAATGGCGGCATGTATATGGCCTAGCAATGCGGCCGTGCTGGCATGGGGGGGCGGATTTCACTACAATACCGCCCCCAGTTTGGCCGGCCACCCCGGCCAACACTGTTGTTGTCACTTCGGGAGGTTCCAAAAGTCATGAGTAGCATCGAAGAACGCGTCAAGAAGATCGTCGTGGAACAGCTGGGTGTCAAAGAGGAACAAGTGACTCCGCAGGCCTCGTTCGTCGACGATCTGGGTGCTGACTCCCTGGATACCGTGGAACTGGTCATGGCGCTGGAAGAGGAATTCGAGTGCGAAATCCCTGACGAGGAAGCCGAGAAAATCACCACCGTGGGCCAGGCGGTTGATTACATCAAGGCGCATTTGCCCAACGCCTGAGCTGCCCCGTCCCCTGACAAACGCGCCGTTGTTACCGGAAGGTGGCAGCGGCCTTGTCTTTTCTTATACTCTCCAGACCGGTGTGCAAGAGGATTAAGGCTGTGTCCAAGCGGCGTGTGGTGGTGACCGGACTGGGTATCATTTCCCCGGTGGGCAACAGCGTGGAACAGGCCTGGCAAGCCATCGTCGCCGGCAAAAGCGGCGTGGGACCCGTCACCCATTTCGATGCGGCCAATTACCCAACGCGCATTGCAGCGGAGGTGAAAGGCTTCGACCCGGCGCAGTACATCGAGCCCAAGGACATCAAGAAAATGGACCCGTTCGTGCACTACGGTGTGGCGGCGGGAATGCAGGCCATCAAGGATGCGGGCCTGGAAGTTACCGCAGCCAATGCCGCACGTATCGGCGCAGCCATCGGCGCAGGCATTGGCGGGCTCACCAACATCGAGAAGGCGCACGCTTCGATTCTGGAGAACCAGGGTCCAAAGCGGGTATCGCCGTTCTTCGTGCCCTCCAGCATCATCAACATGATTGCCGGCCATCTGTCCATCATCTACGGATTCAAGGGCCCGAATCTGGCTGTGGTGACCGCCTGCACGACCGCCAACCACAACATTGGCATCGCCATGCGCTGCATCCAGTATGGCGACGTGGATGTCATGATTGCCGGCGGTGCCGAGATGACCGTCACCCCGCTGGGTATCGGTGGCTTCTGTGCCGCGCGCGCTCTGTCCACGCGCAACGATGCTCCGGGAAAAGCCAGCCGCCCTTGGGATCGGGATCGCGACGGCTTCGTGCTGGGCGAAGGCGCCGGCATCATCGTCCTGGAAGAGTACGAACATGCCAAAAAGCGTGGTGCCAGGATTTATGCCGAGCTTGCCGGATTCGGGATGAGTGGCGATGCCTACCACATGACCGCACCGCCGGAAGACGGGGAGGGTGCACGCCTGTGCATGCTCAATGCGCTGCACGATGCCGGCCTGCAACCCGCGCAGGTGCAGTACATCAACGCCCATGGAACCTCGACTCAGGTGGGCGACAAGGGCGAAAGCATCGCCATTGAGCGCACCTTCGGCGCACAGGCGAGGAAAGTCGCAGTCAGCTCCACCAAGTCCATGACCGGTCACCTGCTGGGCGCCGCCGGCGGCGTGGAGGCCATCTTCAGCATTCTGGCGCTGCGCGACCAGGTGGCCCCGCCCACCATCAATCTCGACCATCCCGATGAGGGCTGCAATCTGGATTACGTGCCGCACACCGCGCGCAAGATGCAGATGGATGCCGTGCTCTCCAATTCCTTCGGTTTTGGCGGCACCAACGGCACACTCGTGTTCCGTCGCCTCCACTGAGTTCCGCGCGCGCCCCGCATATCGCATGCTGAAAGCGGCTGCAGCGGATTCCACAACCCGCGTGCTGCGCGGCGTGGCGAATTTGCCGGAGCTGCAACGTCTCCAGCCCGGGCGCTATCCCTATTTATTGCAAACTGTCGCACGCGGTGCGGCACTCGGCCGTTACGACATACTCATGGCCTATCCCGGCGCCACGCTCGCCCTGCACACGGACGGCCGTCTCAGCGGCGTGGCGTCCGGAGCGATTGTAGGAAACGGCTTCCTGGATGCGCTGGATGGGTGGTGGCAACGTGAGTGCCTTCCGCCTCCGGACGGCACGCTGCAGCACCTGCCGTTTCGCGGCGGCTGGTTTTTGTTTCTGGCCTATGAACTGGCCGCCGAGGTCGAGCCGGTGCTGCATCTGCAACCGGATGAAAACCTGCCGCTGGCCTGGGCGACCCGCATTCCGGCCGCCGTCATCTGCGACCATGATCGAGGCACCACGACATTGCTGGTCGAATCCGGGCACGCGGAGCAGATGGAACAAATGCAAACCGATTTGCGTGCGCTGGCACCGCCCACCGCCGACGCACGGCCGCTGTTGGCAGCGCCGCTGACGGAGGAGGATCCGCGACGCTACCTGCACGCCGTAGAGCGGGCGCGAAGCTATATCCGTGACGGCGACATCTTTCAGGCGAATCTCTCACGCCGGTGGCAGGCGCCGTTGCGCGCCGAGGCTTCGGCGGCGGAAATATACCGCAGGCTGTGCTGTGCCAATCCGGCGCCGTTTGCAGCACTGGCATTACACGGTGACAGCGCAATCATCAGCTCTTCGCCGGAGCGATTGCTGCGCGTGCATGGCGGACGCGCGGAAACCCGTCCCATCGCCGGCACCCGGCCGCGTGACTCCGACCCGAAACTCGATGCAGCGCTGATCCACGAGCTGCTGGCCAATCCCAAGGAACGCGCCGAGCACGTAATGCTGCTGGATCTGGAGCGCAACGATCTGGGGCGTGTGTGTCGCACCGGCAGCGTGCGCGTGGACGAGTTGATGGCAATCGAATCCTACGCGCACGTGCATCATAT
>JAGWLP010000061.1 GCA_028864905.1 Gammaproteobacteria bacterium | reverse complement strand
ACGCACAGGTCGAGCTAGCCGTGCACTACTTCCGGCTGGCATTGAAGGATCGGCACGCGCTGGATTTTGAGCAGGCCACACGCTGTGCGCGCTTTGAGCAGCTCGCGACGGCAGCGGCTGAAGCCGGGGACCCACGGGGCATGTACCTGCTTGCCATGGCGCACCGGCGCGGTCTCGGGGTGTTGGGCGATTTGAAGCTCGCGCGCGAGTGGACGGAACGCGCGGCCCGCGCCGGTCTCGCGGTCGCGATGACGGATCTTGCCGATCTGTACCGCAACCCTCCCAGTGGCGCTCCCGATGCCCTGAATTACTTCACCTGGATCAAGCGTGCCGCGGACGCCGGCGATGTCATCGCCAAGCGCCGGTTGGCGCTCGCCTATCACGATGGCGAGGGCACGGAGCGTGATCTGGATGCCTGTCGCCGCTGGCTGGAAGTGGCGTCCAGCGAGGGCGATCAAGCCGCCTTTGTGCTCCTCGGACTGCTCGATCTCGAGCGCGACGGTGAAATCGAGCCATCGCAGTTGCACGCGGCGCTCGAACCGTTCATGGGCCTGCAGGTGGAAGTCAGCAAGATCAAGAGCACGCATCTGGTACGCGAAGCACCGGAAGGGGTCGCGCACTTCACCACCGCCGCGATGCTGCGTTCGCTCCTGATGGCCGGCGTCGAGAACAACACCGGCAACAGCTTGCGTCTCTACAACGCGGCATATCTCAAGGACATGCAGGACGGGCGACTGTTGTTTGATGTGCATGACTCGCCTGCGGCCGCCTTGCTGCGCGGGTTTTTCCCCGAGCAGCGTTCGCACGACTGGCCGCTGACCACGCCCTGGGACGGGCGCGAATATTCGGTGTATCTTGGCTCCTTCAATCTGCGCGCCGATTACCTTGACCTGTGGCGCGCGCATGGCGGAAACGGTGAGGGCGTGTGCCTTGTGACGCCGCTCGCGGCGTTCAGCCAGGATCGGGAACGCTTGCCGTTCACGGTCGCCCCGGCTGCGGCGGCGGAACCGGCGACTGCGCCGGGCGGCGTGCCGCGCGCCATTGCGCCCGTGCTGTACCGCATGGAATACGATCCGGCGGCGGCGGTCCACATCCTGCAGGACATGCAGCCGCATCTGGCGGCCATCCAGGCCTTCAAGGAACGGCTGACCAGCGGTGGCGGCATCGTGGATGCGCTGGTCAGGATTCTGGTGAGCGAAATCCTGTACTTTTTCAAACCCGAGGCCTATCAGGGCGAGCGCGAGGCGCGCCTGATCGTGGCCTTCGACATTGCCTCTGACTGCGTCCAGCGTGACGAGTCCACCGATCCGGGGCGGCTGTATGTGGAAACCGAGCCGTTTTTGTTGAGTGCTCCGGGCTCGCGCATCCTCATCGGCCCGGCTGTCAAGGAGCGCGCCATGACCTACCTGGACCTGCGCTACCGCCTGGCGAAGAGCAGATGGTCAGGTTCCACGCGGGTTAGCTATTCCTCCATCGAAATTCGCTGACGCCAGCCACACCGGCCAAGCTGCCGGTTCAATGGGGGCGTGCATCGTTGCTCAGTTCAAATTTGCGGCCATGTGGCCCGTGGCGCACGGCGGTTTACCGCGCGCGCTCCTGCGATGCGCGCCGCGACGGAAGCCATGTAGGTTTGCCGGCCGGCAACAGACGGGTACGCGGTGGCGAGAAAGTGTTCACGCTGTACGAGGACCGTCCGAAGCGAATCAGGCACGGTCTGCATGACATGAGCGACCCGTCGCTGGAGATCGTCGAACGCAATGCGGACCCGGTTTGGGCGAGGATGATATCCTGCGCTTCAAGGACCATTGCGCACGGGCGGATGAGCAGGTGACGCGGTGAGTCCGGTTGGCAGTACCCGAAGGACGACTCATGCGATCCGGTTTTCAATGCAGCAGGACGATACCGGCGTGAATCCCAAAGCAGCATTCAAGGCCTACGACATCCGCGGGCGCGTACCGGATGAACTCAACGTGGATATGGCGCGCGCCATCGGCGCGGGTTTTGCGGCGCTGTTCAACACCAAACAGGTGGTGATTGGGCGCGACGCGCGGCCGTCGGGCGCGGCGTTGTCGGCGGCACTCGCAGAGGGACTGCGCGCACAGGGCGTGAACGTGCTGGACCTGGGGCTTTGCGGAACCGAAGAAATCTATTTCGCCACCGCGCATCTCGGCGTGGACGGCGGCGTCATGATTACCGCGAGCCACAATCCGCCCGAATACAACGGCATGAAATTCGTGACCGCGGGCGCGCGCCCGGTGAGTTTCGACACCGGGCTTGAGACGCTCGCGGACTGGGTGGCGGTCAATCCGGCGGCGGGTCGCGGTACGCCCAGGGGCGGCTATCGGATGGTGGACACCCGGCCGGACTATGTGCGCCATCTGCGAAACTATGTAGGCAAAGATGCCATCCATCCGCTGCGCGTAGTGGTGAATGCGGGCAACGGCATGGCCGGTCCCGCCTTCGATGCCCTGGCGGCCGGGTTGCCCCTCGAAGTCGTGCGTCTCGCGCATGCGGTGGACAGCACATTTCCGAACGGCGTGCCCAACCCGATGTTGGCGAAGAATCGCGCGGCGACGGCAAGCGCGGTGCGCACCGAGCACGCCGCACTCGGGATTGCCTGGGACGGGGACTTTGATCGCTGTTTCATTTTCGACGAGGCCGGCGCGTTCATTGAAAGCTACTACCTGATCGGCTTGTTTGCCGAATATTTCCTGCACCGGTTTCCCGGCGCGAAAATCATTCACGATCCGCGCCTTGTCTGGAACACGCTCGACATCGTGACACGTGTGAGCGGTGTGGCGATGGAATCCCGCTGCGGTCACGCTTACATCAAGGCGCGCATGCGCGAGGAAGATGCCGTGTACGGCGGCGAGATGAGCGGGCACCATTACTTCCGGGATTTTTTCTACTGCGACAGCGGCATGCTGCCGTGGCTGTTGTTGCTGGCGCGGCTCACCACGGAACGTGCGCCGCTCTCCGAACTTGTGGCTGAGCGTCAACGGCGATTCCCGGTAAGCGGTGAAATCAACCGTACGGTGGATAACGCGGACCAGGTGCTGCAGCGCGTCACGGAACATTTCCGGCCACAAGCCGCAAGCATCACGAACGTGGACGGCGTGAGTCTGGCGTTTGCCGACTGGCGCTTCAATCTGCGCAAGTCCAATACCGAGCCGCTGGTGCGCTTGAACGTCGAGACCCGCGGCGACACGGCGCTGCTCAAGGCGCGCACCGCGGAACTTCTGGAACTCATCGGCGGGCAGCCCGGCTGAAGGTGCGCGGCATGCAAATCCTGGTCACCGGCGGCACCGGCTACATCGGTTCGCACGCCTGCGTGGAACTCCTGCGGGCCGGGTACGAGGTGGTGATCGCCGACAATCTTTCCAACAGCTCAGCTGCGGTGCTGGAGCGCATCGAGCGTATTGCCGGCAGGGCGCCGGTGTTTTACAAGCTGGACGTGCGCGATGCCGAAGGCCTGCGTTTATTATTGAAACGGCACCCGGTGAAAGCGGCAATCCACTTCGCGGGTGTCAAGGCGGTTGCCGAATCGGTGGCCGATCCGCTCAAATACTACGACAACAACGTGAACGGCAGCCTTGCGCTGTTCACGGCGATGCGCGCGGCCGGGGTCAAGCACATGGTGTTCAGCTCTTCGGCCACGGTATACGGCGCGCAGGCGGTTTCGCCCATTGGCGAGCAGGCCGTAACCGCGCCGGTCAACCCTTACGGCCGCACCAAACTGATGATCGAGGAGATACTGCGCGATCTGTGCATCGCCGACCCGGAGTTCCGCGCCGTGGCGCTGCGTTATTTCAATCCGGTGGGTGCGCACGCGAGTGGTCTCATCGGCGAGGCGCCTCAGGGCACGCCCAACAATCTGATGCCCTACATCTGCCAGGTGGCGGCCGGGAAATTGCCGGAACTTCAGGTCTTCGGCAAGGATTACCCCACGCCGGATGGCACGGCCGTTCGTGATTACATCCACGTCATGGATCTGGCACAGGGGCACCTGCAAGCGCTGGATTACCTGGAACGCGCACCGGGATTTTCCGCCATCAATCTCGGCACCGGCCGCGGCACCAGCGTCCTCGAGATACTGCAAACCTTCGAACGCGTGAACCAGATTACGATTCCGCACCGCATGGCTGCGCGTCGGCCCGGCGACACCGCCGTGACCTATGCGGATCCCCGCTTGGCGGCCGAGCTGTTCGGTTGGCATGCGGCACTCGGTTTGGCCGACATGTGCCGGGACGCCTGGCGTTGGCAACGGCAGAATCCCGACGCTTATGCATGACGCGGCTGTCGGTCGCCCGGAACCGCCGGCTCCGGTAAAATGCCGTGCCTTTCCGGCCGCTGGCTGAAGCGGCCCTCCTTGGGGAGCAAGGTGCGCAAAGTAGCAGTCATCGGACTTGGTTACGTGGGACTGCCGGTGGCAGTCGCTTTCGGACGCAAGGCCGAGGTCATCGGCTTCGATGTCAAATCGGAGCGCATCGCGGAGTTGAAAGCCGGACGCGATCGCACCGGTGAGGTTGCTGACACCGATCTGCGACAGACCCGCATCCTGTTTACCAGCGACATCGTGGATCTCAGGAAAGCCGATTTCCACATCGTGGCGGTGCCCACACCGGTGGACGTCGCCAACCAGCCGGACCTCACGCCGGTACTCAAGGCGTCGGCATCAGTGGGCAAAGCGCTCAAGCGCGGCGACATCGTGGTGTATGAATCCACGGTTTACCCCGGCGCCACGGAAGAGGATTGCGTGCCGGTATTGGAGCGCGAGTCGGGCCTGAAATGCGGAATGGATTTCTTCGTGGGCTACAGCCCCGAGCGCATCAATCCCGGCGACCACGCACACCGTTTCACCACCATCCGGAAAGTCGTGGCCGGCCAGACACCGGAGGTGCTGGAGATCGTGGCCGCGACCTATGCGAGCGTGGTCGAGGCCGGCGTACACAAGGCGCCCAGCATCAAGGTGGCGGAAGCCGCCAAGGTCATCGAGAACACCCAGCGCGACCTCAACATCGCGCTCATGAACGAGCTGGCGCTGATCTTCGATCGCATGGGCATTGACACGCAGGCCGTGCTGGAAGCGGCCGGCACCAAGTGGAACTTCCTGCCGTTCCGCCCCGGTCTCGTGGGCGGCCACTGCATCGGCGTGGATCCGTACTACCTCACGCACAAGGCGGAGAAGATCGGCTACCTGCCGCAGGTGATCCTGGCCGGGCGGCGCATCAACGACAGCATGGGAAAATTCGTCGCGCAGCGCACCATCAAGGAGCTGGTGCGCGCTGGTCATGAACTGCGCGGCGCCACCGTCACGGTGCTGGGACTGACGTTCAAGGAAAATTGTCCGGACCTGCGCAACTCCAAGGTGGCCAATATTCTCAGTGAATTGCGCGACTTCGACGTGCAACTGCAGGTCGCCGATCCGCTCGCCGACGCGGCGGAAGCCGAGCACGAATACGGCGTGAAGCTCGTGCCCTTCGAGCGCCTGCAACCCGCGGATGCGCTGGTGGCTGCGGTTGCGCATCGTCAGTATTGCGAGCTGGGTGCGCCGCAGCTCAAGCGCCTGCTCAAGAGCCCGCCGCTGGTGATGGACGTGAAAGCCATGTTTCCGCGTGCCGCGCTGGAAGCGGCCGGCATTCGCGTGTGGCGGCTGTGAATCTGTAACTGTTGTTTCGGTTTTGAGTGCGTGTCGCGGCTGAAGCCGCTCCCACAACCGGGAGGCGTCGCGCTTTTTGGCAAGAGCATCTGACAAATTGAGCGACGCATGATCACAAGGCACACCTGAGGTCCCCCCTCTTTCGGACTACGCGATCCTGCTGCGTCCGAAAGTCCAAGGCAGCCGTCAGTGGCTGCCCGCTCAGGGTTTCGCCCCTCGCCCCCTTTGCAAAGGGGGAAGCGTGCTTCGCGCGCGGGGGGATTTGCCACAGGTGTGCATTTTGTTCGAGAAAGACTGAGTTCAATTTACGGAGTTGAAATGAGCAAGGTATTGGTCACCGGCGCAGCGGGCTTCATCGGTTTTCATCTCTGCCAGCGCCTGCTGGCCGACGGCCTGCGGGTCACCGGCCTGGACAATCTCAATGACTATTACGACGTCGACCTCAAGCAGGCGCGTCTCGACCGGCTGCAGAAATCCGCGGACTTCGATTACGTGAAGCTCGATCTCGCCGATCGTACAGGCATGGCGGCGCTGTTCGCGCGCGTGCAGCCCGAAAACGTGGTGAATCTCGCCGCACAGGCCGGGGTGCGCTATTCACTCAAAAACCCGCACGCTTACGTGGAAGCGAATCTCGCGGGTTTCGTGAACGTGTTGGAGGGCTGCCGTCACCAGAAAGTGCGGCATTTGGTATATGCCTCCTCCAGCTCGGTGTATGGTGCCAACACTCGCATGCCGTTCTCGGTACACGATCACACCGATCATCCGGTATCGCTTTACGGCGCCACCAAGAAGGCCAACGAACTCATGGCGCACGCTTACAGTCACCTGTTTGATTTGCCCGCCACGGGTCTCAGGTTTTTTACCGTGTACGGACCCTGGGGCCGGCCGGACATGGCCATGTTTCTTTTCACGCAGGCCATTCTCGCCGGCCGACCCATCGATGTTTTCAACCAGGGCAACATGCGGCGCGACTTCACCTATATAGATGACATCGTTGAAGGTGTGGTGCGGGTGATGGCAAAACCTGCGGCGCGTGATCCCAAATGGTCGGGAGAACGGCCGGATCCGGCTACGAGCCGCGCGCCGCATCGCGTGTACAACATCGGCAATAACCGGTCGGTGGAACTCGGTCATCTCATCGCGGTGCTGGAAAAAGCCTTGGGGCGCCGCGCCGTGAAGAACCTGCTACCCATGCAACCGGGGGATGTGCCCGCCACCTACGCGGACATTGACGATCTGGAGGCCGCAGTCGGCTTTAGGCCACGGACCTCCATCGAGGAAGGCGTGCGGCACTTTGTGGATTGGTACCGGACTTACTACGGCGGGTGATGCGACTAACCTCCTGCGGATGTGGCCCGCAAAATGTCGTGGTCCACTGCTCGCGGCATGCCTCTCCCCCTCCTTTGAAAAAGGAGGGCGGGGGAGGATTTGCAAAATCCCCCGCGCGAAGTGCACCCCCTTTTTTCAAAGGGGTTGACACCATGGGATGCAGACTTGTCCGGATCAGTAACTTCTGGGCGGCTTGCCAGCCGGCTGCGGCACATCGGCCGACGCTCAGCGATTGACCGCTTGGCGTTTTTCCCGCGCCGCAGTGCGCTGCTCTCCACGTTCGAGTACGCGCTTCAGAAACCGGCCGGTGTAGGAGTCACGCTGCGCCGCAATGTCCTCGGGCGTGCCGGTCGCTACCACGCGGCCGCCGCCGTCGCCGCCTTCGGGCCCAAGATCAATCACCCAGTCGGCGGTCTTGATGACGTCCAGATTGTGCTCGATCACCACTACCGTGCTGCCGCCGTCGCGCAACTGCTTCAGCACCCGCAGCAACTGGTCGATGTCGTGAAAATGCAGGCCGGTGGTGGGCTCATCCAGTATATAGAGAGTGCGGCCGGTGTCACGCTTGGACAGTTCGCGCGAAAGTTTCACGCGCTGGGCCTCGCCGCCGGAGAGCGTGGTGGCGTTCTGGCCGAGCTTGAGGTAAGTGAGCCCGACCGCGGTCAGCGTCTCGAGCTTGTGCGCGACGGCGGGCACGTTGGCGAAGACCGCAAGCGCCTCTTCCACCGTCAGGTCCAGCACTTCGCTGATGTTCTTGCCCTTGAAGCGGATGTCCAGGGTTTCGCGGTTGTAGCGCTTGCCCTTGCACACGTCGCAGGCCACGTACACGTCCGGCAGAAAGTGCATCTCGACCTTGATGACGCCGTCGCCCTGGCAGGCTTCGCAGCGTCCGCCCTTGACGTTGAAGCTGAAGCGCCCCGGCGTGTAGCCGCGCGCCCGGGCTTCCGGTACTTCGGCGAACAGTTCGCGGATGGGCGTGAACAAGCCGGTGTAGGTCGCGGGATTGGAACGCGGCGTGCGCCCGATGGGCGACTGGTCAATGTCAATCACCTTGTCTATCTGTTCGAGACCTTCGATGCCGTCGCAGGGCGCGGGTTCCTCGGAAGAGTCATTGAGCTTGCGCGCGGCGTAGCGGTA
Organism: Gammaproteobacteria bacterium; assembly: GCA_028864905.1. GTDB lineage: Bacteria > Pseudomonadota > Gammaproteobacteria > Natronospirales > REEB76 > REEB76. The sequence goes on along the minus strand of JAGWLP010000061.1, from coordinate 1,767 downwards.
CAGCGTGTCATTCACCAGCGTGGATTTGCCCGAGCCGGACACTCCGGTCACGCAGGTCATGATCCCGAGCGGGATGTCCACGGCGATATTTTTCAGGTTGTTGCCGCGCGCCGCGCGTATGCGCAGCGTGTGCTTCGGATCGAAGGGCAGGCGCAGCGAGGGGATCTCGATGCGCTGCCGTCCGGCCAGGTACTGGCCGGTGAGCGAAGCCGGATTGGCGATGATCTCGGCCGGCGTGCCCTGGGCCACCACCCGGCCGCCGTGTGCGCCCGCGCCCGGACCCATGTCGAGCACGTGGTCGGCATGGCGGATGGCTTCCTCGTCATGTTCCACCACGATCACGGTGTTGCCGAGATCGCGCAGGTGCACGAGTGTATCCAGGAGCCGCGCGTTGTCGCGCTGGTGCAGGCCGATGGAAGGCTCGTCGAGGATGTACATCACGCCCACCAGTCCCGAGCCGATCTGGCTCGCGAGGCGGATGCGCTGGGCCTCGCCGCCCGAGAGCGTGTCGGCACTGCGATCGAGCGACAGGTAATCCAGGCCCACGTTCACCAGGAACGCCAGCCGTTCGCGGATTTCCTTGACGATCTTGGCCGCGATCTCGCCGCGCCAGCCGGGCAGTATCAGTGACTCAAAAAATTCGAGTGCAGCACCCACCGAACGCCCGGAAACCGTAGGCAGGTTCTCGCCGCCCACGAACACGTAGCGCGCTTCTTTCCGCAGACGTGTGCCGTCGCACTCCGGACAGGGACGGCTGGAGAGGTATTTCGCCAGCTCCTCGCGCACCATCTGGGATTCGGTCTCGTGGTAGCGGCGCTCCATGTTGGGGATGACGCCCTCAAAGGTGTGCTTGCGCGCAAACGTGCCGCCGCGCTCGTTCACGTAGCGGAAGGCGATGACTTCATCGCCGCTGCCGTACAACACCACTTTGCGAATCTTTTCAGACAGCTCGTCAAACGGCGTTTCAATATCGAAGCGGTAATGTCTGGCCAGGCTCTGCAGCAACTGGAAATACCAGGCGTTGCGCCGGTCCCAGCCGCGTACCGCGCCGCCCGCGAGCGACAGATGTGGATTGACGACGATGCGTGCCGGATCGAAGAACTGCTTCACGCCCAGGCCGTCGCAAGCCGGACAGGCGCCCAGCGGATTGTTGAAGGAAAACAGCCGCGGCTCCAGTTCCGCGAGGCTGTAGCCGCACACCGGGCAGGAAAACCTGGCGGAAAATACCAAGGGCCGGCGCCGCGGCTCGTCCATGAAAGCGATGAGCGCGCGGCCGTCCGCGAGGCGCAGCGCGGTTTCGAAGGATTCCGCGAGGCGCAGGCTCACGTCCGGCCGCAGCTTGAAACGGTCCACCACCACTTCGATGCTGTGCTTGCTGCGCAAGTCCAATTTCGGCGCCTGCTCGAGTTCCACCACCTCACCGTCAATGCGCGCGCGTACGAAGCCCTGGGCGCGCAGTTCCCCAATCAGCTCGAGGTGCTCGCCCTTGCGCTGCTCGACCACGGGGGCGAGCAACATGAGCCGGGTATCCGCGGGCAGGGCCAGCACCTGATCCACCATCTGGCTTACGGTCTGTGCCGTGAGGTCAATACCGTGCTCCGGGCAGCGCGGGATGCCGGCGCGCGCGAACAGCAGGCGCAGGTAATCGTAGATTTCCGTGACCGTACCGACCGTGGAGCGCGGGTTGTGCGACGTGGATTTCTGTTCGATGGAAATCGCCGGCGACAGGCCCTCGATGTGGTCCACGTCCGGCTTTTCCATCATCGA
>JAGWLP010000060.1 GCA_028864905.1 Gammaproteobacteria bacterium | reverse complement strand
GCGGGCGCGCACCGTGGGCGTGGTGGCCTCGTCGCCGGTCTTGTACAGCCAATGCGCGGCGATCCCGGAATGCGCCACCTTGTCCATGTCGGCGGTACGGATCTGCACTTCCAGCGGCACGCCCTGGGGTCCGATGAGCACGGTGTGCAGGGACTGGTAGCCGTTGGCTTTGGGAATCGCGATGTAATCCTTGAACTTGCCAAGCGCGGGCTTGTACAGATTGTGCACGATACCGAGCACCCGATAGCAGGTGTCGGTCTTGTCCACGATGATGCGAAAGCCGAACACATCCAGGACTTCGTTCAACGACAGGTTTTTCTCGCGCATCTTGCGGTAGATGCTGTACAGGTGCTTTTCCCGCCCGAGCACGCTGCCGCTGATGTGCTCGCGCTCCAGCGCTGCGCTCAGGCTGGTGTTGATTTTTTCCAGCATCTTCTTCTGATGGCCGCGGGAACGCTTGAGATGCTTGCTGATGACCTGGTAGCGCAGCGGATGCAGCGCCTCGAACCCCAGATCTTCGAGTTCCAGGCGCATGGCGTTCATGCCCAGACGATGGGCGATGGGTGCGTAGATTTCCAGGGTTTCATTGGCGATACGGCGACGCTTGGGCGGCGGCATCACGCCCAGGGTGCGCATGTTGTGCAGGCGGTCCGCGAGCTTCACCAGAATCACGCGGATATCCTCCACCATGGCCAGCACCATCTTGCGGAAATTATCCGCCTGCGCCTGCTCGCGGCTGGTGAACTTGATCTGCGTGAGTTTGGAAACCCCATCCACCAGTTGCGCAACTTCCGCGCCAAAGCGCGTCACCAGCTCTTCCTTGAGCGTGGGGGTGTCCTCGATCACGTCGTGCAGCAGCGCCGCCTCGATGGTGTGATGATCCATGTGCAGGTCGGCGAGGATCGAGGCCACCGCCAGCGGATGGGAGATGTAGGGCTCGCCGGACACACGCCGCTGGCCGGCATGCGCATGCGCACCGAACTGGAAGGCTCGGGAAACTTCGGCTACCTGCGCTTGCGGCAGATAACCGCGCAGCTTGGAAAGCAGCGTTTCGATGCCAGCCGCGCGCTTCCCCCGGACACGATCAAAGATGGAAGCCGGCTGGTGCATGTACTTGAGACGCGCTTAGAGCGGATCCTCCGCGTCCATGATGACCACCGGTTGCTGCTCCGGCGGCTCCTCCACCACCGGCGGCTCGGCTTCCTTCAGGATCGCCGGACCGATGTTGCCCGCGGCGATTTCGCGCAACGCCACCACTGTGGACTTGTCGTTCTCCCAGGGTAACGTGGGTTCCACTCCACGCGTCAGCTGCCGGGCGCGCTTCGTAGCCACCAGCACGAGTTGAAACAGGTTATCCACGTGATCGAGACAGTCTTCGACGGTAACGCGCGCCATGCTTGCTCCGGAAATGGTCAATTAAATCGGGGGTTGGCAGTTTACCGGAGACCGGCGCGTCAGGCCAACAGCGCCGCCAGCAGCGATTGCAGGCCCGGGCGGTCTGCGCGGCTGGCATTACCGCGGCCGGCCAGGATTTCCGCGAGTTCCTGCAGGGCGCGCGCAAAATCGTCGTTGACCACCACATAGGCGAATTCGCGCCAATGGGACATGTCGCCCACAGCGTCCCGCAACCGGCGCTGGATCACCGCCTCGCTGTCGGTGGCGCGACTGCGCAGCCGGCGTTCCAGTTCGGTGCGCGATGGCGGCAAAATGAAAATGCTCAGCGCCTCGGGCATGGCTGCGCGTACCTGGGCCGCGCCTTGCCAGTCTATTTCCAGCAGCACATCGTGGCCCTGGTTCAGTTCCGCGCGCACGCTGCGCCGCGCGGTGCCGTAACCATAATCAAACACCCGGGCATGCTCCAGGAACTCGCCCGCCGCCACCATGCGCGCAAACTCCGCCTGGTCCACGAAATGATAATCGCGCCCTTCCACCTCGTTGGGGCGGCGTGGCCGGGTGGTGTAGGAAACGGAAAAGCGCAGATTCGGGTGGCTGCGCAACAGCTCACGCACCAGACTGGTTTTGCCGGCACCCGAGGGGGCCGCAATCAGCAGTAAACGCCCCGGCTTATTCACGGTCGGCCCGAGTGCGCACGCAAATTCTCATTCCACATTCTGGATCTGCTCGCGCATCTGCTCGATGAGCACCTTGAGTTCAATCACCCGCTGGGTAACGGCCGTATCCTGGCATTTGGAGCCCAGGGTGTTGGCCTCGCGATTGAATTCCTGCATCAGAAAATCAAGCTTGCGGCCCACCGTGCCGCCGCCCGCAAGTGCGGCCCGCAGTTCATGCACGTGACTGTCGAGCCGGTCGAGTTCTTCCGAGACATCCAAGCGCTGCAGCTGCAACACCAGTTCCTGTTCCAGGCGCTGCGAATCGACGTTGAGCTGCAGCTCCTCGAACCGCCCGAGCAGCTTGCTGCGCAACTGCGCATGAATGCCGGCGCCCTGGGCACGGATTTCCGCCACGATCGTGCTGATGCGCGTCGCACGCTCGCGCAGCATGTCGTCAATCCTGCGTCCCTCGCGGCCCCGCATTTCATCCAGCACCTGCAGGGCCCGGTCGAGCAGGCGCAGGACCTCGGGCGCCAGCGCCCCGGCATCGGCGGGCGTTTCCTGCACCACGCCCGGCCAGCGCAGCAAATCCAGGGCGCCCACTGCGGCCGCCGGGTGCAGCAAACCGCTGATGCGCTCGGCGGCCTCGGCTACCGCGCGAGCCCGGGCCTCGTCCACTTCCAGCCGCGCCTGCGCGTTGGCGACGGATTCAAAACGTAACTGAGCGTCGCATTTGCCGCGGCGCACAAACTTGACGATGTGTTCGCGGCAATCCGGCTCCAGACTGCGCAGCTCGTCCGGCAGACGCAGATTCACGTCCAGATAGCGGTGATTGACGCTGCGCAGCTCCCAGGTGAGCGTCCCAAACTGGCCGCGCGCCTGCGCGCGCGCAAAGCCTGTCATACTGCAAGTCATTGAGTGTGTCCGGCGTCCGGGAAAATGAGGACAAAATGGTAAGCTAAATACCTTGCCATCCGGTAGTCGACTACGCAGCAGGTCCGCGTTGTGAACCCCGAAACCGCCCAGGTCACCCGCCAGGGCAATCGCGACGAAAACCAGGACCGTGTGCGCATCGTGGCTACAGAACCACGCGTGTTGTTGACCGTGGCCGACGGCATGGGCGGCCACGCGGGCGGCGCCCTCGCCGCGCAGACCGCGGTGGAAACGCTGGTGCGGGCGTTTCAGAACGACGATACACCGGATCCTGCGGAATTCCTGCGACGCAGCATCGCGGATGCACACCATGCCGTGGTCGCGCTGGGAGCGTATCTCGATCCGGAGGTGCGGCCGCGTACGACCATTACTGCCTGTCTGGTCACCGCCAGCATGGTGCGCTGGGCGCATGTCGGCGACAGCCGCGTGTATTTCATCCGCGATCGCAAGGTACTGGAACGCACGCGCGATCACAGCGCGGTGGAAATCCTGGCCCAGCAGGGACTACTGGAAGACGTTGATCTGGCTTCCCATCCACTGCACAACTTCGTGGATCAGTGCCTGGGTGGTAAATCCGACTTGCCGACCATAACCATTTCCGATCCGCGTCCGCTACTGGCCGGAGACGTGGTGTTGCTGTGCTCGGACGGCTTCTGGTCCCCACTGGAGGGGGAGCAACTGACACAGGCTTTGGGCGATACCCTGACCTTGCAGGCGGCCCTCGAGTCGCTGGCACTGCAGGCGGAGTTGCGCTCCACGCCGATGAGCGACAACGTCACCGCCGCGGCCTTGCGCTGGCGCGACTGAATCCTGCAATGGCAGTCTCCGTATTTCGTCAACCCAACATCCCGGTATCCAGATCATGCGCAGCCACAACCGTGCCAATCACGAATTCCGTCCGGTAACCCTCGCCCGGCATTACACCCGGCATGCCGAAGGCTCGGTGCTCGCGTGTTTCGGCGACACACGTGTGCTGTGCACCGCGAGCGTTGAGGAGCGCGTACCCGCGTTCCTCAAGGGCGCAGGCAAGGGCTGGGTAACCGCGGAATACGGCATGCTGCCGCGCGCTACGCACACGCGCAGCGAGCGCGAAGCTGCGCGCGGCAAGCAGGGCGGACGCACGCTCGAAATCCAGCGACTCATCGGCCGCGCCTTGCGTGCGGTGGTGGACCTGGAGGCGCTCGGTGAGCACACCATCACGCTCGACTGCGACGTGCTGCAGGCCGACGGAGGAACGCGCACCGCCGCCATCACCGGAAGTTACGTCGCACTGGTGGATGCCGCGCGCACCATGCTCAAGCAACGGACTATCAGAAAGGACCCGATGCACGGCGCGGTGGCGGCAGTTTCGGTCGGCATCGTGGGCGGTGAACCCTGCGTGGATCTCGATTACCAGGAAGACGCACACGCCGAGACCGACATGAACGTGGTGATGAACGATGCAGGCGCGTTCGTCGAAATCCAGGGTACGGCCGAGGGCCATGCCTTCCGGCGCGAGGAACTGGACCGGCTGCTCGCGCTCGCCGGCGACGCCATCCGCGAGTTGATTGCCATACAGCGCGCAACACTGGCGCAATGATAAAAAAACTGGTGCTGGCCAGCGCCAATACCGGCAAGTTGCGCGAACTTCAGGCTTTGCTGGCGGATCTCGGAATCGAGGTACTCGCGCAGGGCGCGCTGGGTGTCCCCGAAGTGGAAGAAACCGGCGCCAGCTTTGCGGAAAACGCCTTGCTCAAAGCCCGGCATGCGGCGCGCCATACGGGTCTGCCAGCGATGGGAGACGATTCCGGCCTGGTCGTGGACGCGCTGGGCGGCGCGCCCGGCATTTACTCCGCGCGCTACGCTGGGCACCACGGCGACAATGCCGCCAATATCCGCAAGCTGCTGCATGAATTGCGGGATGTACCCCCAGAGCAGCGCGGCGCACATTTTCACTGTGCGATGGCATGCGTGCGTACCGCTGACGATCCCGCACCGCTGGTCTGCGAAGCGACGTGGGAAGGGTGCATTCTGCATGCGGCGCGCGGCCATGGCGGCTTCGGCTATGACCCGGTATTCCTGATAGCTGGGGAAACCTGCTCGGCAGCAGAACTGAAGCCGGAGGAGAAAAACCTTCTGAGTCACCGCGGGCAGGCGCTGCGCAAGCTGGTAGCGCAACTGCGCACATGGCCGGAGCGTTGAACCCATGCTGCAGAATCCGCCGCTGTCACTGTATGTGCACCTGCCCTGGTGTGTGCGCAAATGTCCGTATTGCGATTTCAACTCGCACGCGTTGCGCGGAGAAATGCCGCAAGCCGAATATGCGGTGGCCTTGTTACGCGATTTGGACCAGGATTTGACGCGTGCCGGCGACCGTCCGGTTCAGACGGTGTTTTTCGGCGGCGGCACGCCCAGCCTGTTCCGGCCGGAAACCATAGCTGCAATCCTGGAGGGCGTACGCCGGCACCTGGTGCTCATACCAGACGCAGAAATCACGCTCGAGGCCAATCCCGGCACGGTGGAACGCGGCCGGTTTGCCGAATACCGCGCAGCGGGCATCACGCGCTTGTCCATCGGCGTGCAGACCTTTAATGCCCAGCACCTGCAGGTGCTGGGCCGCATCCATTCGGTTGCCGAGGCAGTGCACGCCGCGGAGGAAGCGCATGCCGCAGGACTGGAAAACTTCAACCTGGATTTGATGTACGGCTTGCCGGAGCAGAACGCGGCGGAAGCCGAGGCTGATGTGATGCGGGCGTTCGCGCTTCATCCGGCGCATGTCTCCCATTACCAGCTCACGCTTGAACCGAATACGCTTTTCCACGCGCACCCGCCGGAGTTGCCGGATGAGGATTCCATCTGGGAAATGCAGCAGCGTTGCCAGGCGCGGCTGGCGGAACGCGGCTACGCGCAGTACGAAATTTCCGCCTATGCGCGCGACGGGCGGCAATGCCGGCATAACCTGAACTACTGGCGCTATGGCGATTATTTGGGCATCGGCGCAGGCGCACACGGCAAGTTCAGCGACGCCAGCGCAGGGCGCATCGTGCGGCTGTGGAAGGTGAAGCACCCCACGGCCTATCTGGACTCGGCCGGAACACCTGCCGGCATCGGCGGGGTAGATGAAGTGAGCGGCGATGAACGTGTATTCGAATTCATGCTTAACCGCTTGCGCTTGATCGAAGGCTTCAACGCTGCGGATTTCGAAGCGGCAACCGGCCTGCCCTTCAGCCAGCCGCTTCCGATCCTGGAGAGCACCCAAACACGGGGAATGATGGAAGTGACCAATGGTCAGTGGAAGCCATCACGGTTGGGATTTGCCCATCTGAATGACCTGCAGGCCGAATTCCTGCCGCCCGCCGCGGGATCGGCGGCTAAACCTTCGCGTCATGACACGCGAACAGTGCTGCACTAGACTGGAAGCGGTGTTCGCTATTGACCAAGGCCATGACTGATTACCGACCCATATCCTGCGCGCTCTACAGCAGGTACGAAGTTGCCATCCTGCACCGCACGCCGTTGCGCGTGCGCTGGCGGACCACCGATGGCGTGACCCATGTGGAAACCCTCACTCCGGAAGACCTTGTGACCCGCGATGGGGAGGAATTCCTGGTAGGTCACAACGGAGCGGGCGAGTCCCGCTGCCTGCGGCTTGATCGTGTGGCCACTGTCCCTGCAGACGCACAACCCTCCCCGGCCTGAGCGGTTTTCTGCTCCGAAACAAGATGTTATGCACATCTGCTTGGCGAGCGTGTCAGCCGTGGAACTCGCAAAATGTTCCGCAATCCACAGGTTGCAGGCATTTCGTAACTTGTTGATTCCACACTGTTTTCAGGTTTGATTAAGAAATCACCATTTCAAGGCCAAGCGGAGAATCATCGGACTTACCTGAGAGCACTTGCATTTCATCCACAGACTTATCCACCGCTTTTGTGTACAAACGCTTTTCGTACGCGCAGTCAACCTGTTACGCAGCACAACCGAGATTTGAGCTTACGAACGATACGCAAGCATTTGTGCGAACGACGTAAGCCGGGATTCACTTGGTCAAACTTGCCGCTGCGTGCAACGCGCGCTATCATGCGCCCCCTTCAAAACCGCCACACGCCCCGCTCCCATGAAGTCCGGCATCCATCCCGAATATAAGGAAATCACCGTAACCTGCAGTTGCGGTAACAGTTTTGTCACGCGCTCCACGCTTGGCCGCGATCTGCGCGTGGAGGTCTGCTCGCAATGCCATCCGTTCTTCACCGGCAAACAGAAAATCGTCGATACGGCCGGTCGTGTGGACAAATTCCGCAAGAAGTACGCGCACAAGCCGGCCTGATTTTTAAGCCTGCTTCAACGAGAAGCACACGGGCCCCCGACAGGATTGCGACCCGTGGTCAGAAAGTAGCCATCTTGGGATGATATACTTTTCACGCCCGGCCTGACCGGAATCGCGGAACCTGAAGTCGCCGAGCGCGAACCCGTTCCCCCGTAATTCAGCCACTTTCAGGACTTAAAACTGCCCCTCCCGGGGGTTTGCCTCTTGGTGCTGTGTCGGCGGTTTATGTCGATTCGGCCACCCCGAGATGCCGGATTTCTGGAGAACCCGCATGCAAAACAAGACCTGCAAGCTCAGCGGCCCCGGCGGCGCAGTCAGTGAACTGCCCCTGCGCGAAGGCACCCTCGGCCCCGCCACCCTCGACATCGCCGCCCTGTACAAAGATCAGGGCATCTTCACCTTTGACCCGGGTTTCGTGTCTACTGCCAGCTGCGAAAGCAAGATCACCTACATCGACGGCGAGCGCGGGGTGCTCCTGTACCGCGGCTACCCCATCGAACAACTCGCCGAAAAAAGCAGCTTCCTCGAGGTGGCCTGCCTTCTGCTGTACGGCGAACTGCCGACGAAACCGCAACTCGACGGTTTTACCGACAGCATCCGCAGACATTCAATGGTGAACGAAGCGGTACTGCGGTTCTTCAGCGGATTCCATTACGACGCGCATCCCATGGCCATGATGACGGCGGTGGTGGGGTCACTCTCGGCCTTCTATCACGACTCGACCGACATTCATAATGCCCGGCACCGCGAGATCTTCGCTCACCGCATCATTGCCAAGCTGCCGACGCTCGCGGCTGCGGTGTACCGACACAGCACCGGCCAGCCTTTCATGTACCCCCGCAACGACCTGGGTTATTGCGCCAATTTCCTGCACATGCTGTTTGCCGTCCCGGCCGAGCCTTACCACGTCAACCCGGTGGCCGCCAAAGCGCTCGACCTGCTGTTCCTGCTGCACGCCGACCACGAACAGAACGCCAGCACCTCGACCGTACGACTGGCAGGCAGTTCCGGCACCAACCCATATGCGGCCATCGCGGCCGGCATCGCCTGCCTGTGGGGACCGGCTCACGGCGGTGCCAATGAGGCGGTGCTCAACATGCTGAGGGAAATCGGCGATGTAAAGAACATCGCCAAGGCAATCGCCAAGGCCAAGGACAAGGACTCGGGATTCCGTCTCATGGGCTTCGGCCATCGCGTGTACAAGAACTACGATCCGCGCGCCAAGATCATCCGCGCCACCTGCCATGAGGTGCTGGAGAAACTTGGCCGCGGCGACGACCCGCAGCTCGAACTTGCCATGCGTCTGGAGGAAATCGCCCTCAAGGACGAGTACTTCATCGAAAAGAAGCTTTACCCGAACGTCGACTTCTACTCCGGCATCATTTACCGCGCGCTCGGCATCCCGCTGCACATGATGACCGTGATGTTTGCCGTTGCCCGCACCGTCGGATGGGTGGCCCACTGGCAGGAAATGATCGCCGATCCGCACATGAAAATCGGCCGTCCACGCCAGCTGTATACCGGTGCTACCCAGCGCGACTTCGTGGTCATCGAAACACGCAAGTAATTCCCTGCAGTTTGCCGGCTTCAGCTACCGGCACATTACCGTCAGTTGCGTGGTTGCATGAACCTGCCCGGCGCTAGGGATCTACGACCAGCAGCGCATCGAGGTCCCGCAGCGAACCCCGCTTCATCGGTTTTCCATCCACGGGGTGAGCCGCGAGAGCGGCGAACGACCGGCCAGGACGGCCGGGCTGGTCGGCACACCAGGGATGGTTGAACCAAGAACGCTGCCAAGCGTTAATCCTTGGAGGCAAGCAGAATATCAAGATCCCGGAGCGTACCCCGCTTCATGGGTTTGCCGTCCACGGGACTACTAGGCGCCTCCCGGATGCCATCCACCTCGAACACCGTGAGTTCCACCGGCGTGTCGCCGGCCAGGAAGCGGTATATCGGGTATGCGCGCTGCACACCGGCACCGGACCTGAGTTTGCGCGCCGAGATTTCGTAGGGAATGTGCTTGTCCATGAGGAAAATCGCCACCTGCTCGGGCAGGTCGCTGAACACGTGCAGGTAGATAATGGCGTGGCGATCGGCGGTGCCGTTCAGCACCGGACCCACGAGACGCGCCTCGAAACCGTTCAGCATGCGCATGGCCTCACGCGCGGTTTCGCGCAGCCGGCGCAGGCCGGCTGGTTGCGAATCGGCGTGGAACAGTCGCTGGCGTTCGACGAGCGCCGTTTCCACTTCCACGTTGGTAGGCATGGGCAGGCGGCGTGTATCGAATCCCAGGCGTGCCGCCGCCTTGTGTTTGGCGAAACGAAAATCGCGTACCCCTTCCTCGGACATGATGCGGGCGGCTTCCTGTGCCAGCCGATGCCGCGATTCGTGCGTGTGCGGCGCAGCGCGTCGGGTCATTGAGCAATGTCCGATGGCGATGCTACCCAGATTAACACGGCTTCAGAAGATATCGCTGCCGTTGGCCTGTTTCTTGGGAGGAGCCTTGGGCGGCAGATGGCCAGTGAGGAAATACTCGAAGATCGATCCGGGATCGTTGGCGCCCGCGAGCAGTCCGGTTTTGGGATCTATGCGTGCCTGCACGATGCCGGGCGGCTCGAGGAACGCCAGTTGCGGCACGTCATTCAGTGCTGGGCCCATGAAATCCATCCAGATTGGCAGCGCCGCCTTGGCGCCCTGCTCGCCGTCACCCAGCGTCTGCGAAGGCTGATCGTTGCCGACCCACACCACGGTCACGATATCGCTGTTGTAGCCGTCGAACCAGGCATTGGACCAATCATTGGAAGTGCCGGTTTTGCCGGCCAGATCGGTGCGCCCCAGGCTGGCCACCGCGGCGCCGGTGCCGAA
>JAGWLP010000059.1 GCA_028864905.1 Gammaproteobacteria bacterium | reverse complement strand
AAACCGTTCGTGGATGTCGGCAGCGTGGTCAAGGAGGGCGACACGCTGTGCATCATCGAGGCCATGAAGATGATGAACCAGATCGAGGCCGACAAGGCCGGTACCGTCAAGGCGATCCTGGCCAGCAACGGCGATCCGGTGGAATTCGGCCAGCCACTGATCATCATCGAGTAAGCCGCCATCGCCGCCAAAGCCACCAGCCGCGCGCCGGCGATGCTCGACAAGATCGTGATCGCCAACCGCGGCGAGATTGCGCTGCGCATCCTGCGCGCCTGCCGCGAGCTGGGCATCAAGACCGTGGCGGTGTTCTCCACCGCCGATCGCGACCTGAAGCACGTGCGCCTCGCAGATGAAGCGCTGTGCATCGGACCACCGGCCTCCGCCGACAGCTACCTCAACATGCCGGCCATTATCAGCGCCGCCGAAGTCACCGATGCGGTCGCCATCCATCCGGGTTACGGCTTCCTCGCCGAGAACGCGGACTTTGCCGAGCGCGTGGAGAAAAGCGGATTCATTTTCATCGGCCCACGCGCCGAAACCATCCGTCTCATGGGCGACAAGGTCTCGGCCAAGCAGGCCATGCAGAAGGCCGGCGTGCCCACGGTACCGGGTTCGGAGGGCGCGATCACCGACAATGCCAAACAAACCGTCGCGAGCGCCAGGAAAATCGGCTACCCGGTGATCATCAAGGCCTCGGGCGGCGGCGGCGGACACGGCATGCGCGTGGTGCACAGCGAGGCCGCGCTCATGTCGGCCATCAACATGACCAAGGCCGAGGCCAAGGCGGCGTTTGGCAACGACGCGGTGTACATGGAGAAGTTCCTGGAACGCCCGCGGCACATCGAGTTCCAGGTGCTGGCCGACGGCCAGGGCAACGCCGTGCATCTCGGCGAGCGCGACTGTTCGATGCAGCGCCGCCACCAGAAAATCATCGAGGAAGCACCCGCGCCCGGCATCAGCGAGAAGCAGCGCCGCACCATGGGCGAGCGCGTGGCGGAAGCCTGTGAGGACATCGGCTATCGCGGCGCCGGCACCTTCGAGTTCCTCTACCAGGACGGCCAGTTCTTCTTCATCGAGATGAACACCCGCGTGCAGGTCGAGCACCCGATCACCGAGTTGGTTACCGGCATCGACATCGTGAAATGGCAGCTGATGATCGCCGCCGGCAAGCCGTTCACGCTCAAGCAGAAAGACATCCAGATCAAGGGCCACGCCTTCGAGTGCCGCATCAACGCCGAGGACCCGCACAAGTTCACGCCCTCCCCCGGTCTCATCACCCGCTGGCACGCACCCGGCGGCCCCGGCATCCGCGTGGACTCGCACGCCTACAGCGGCTACACCGTGCCGCCCTACTACGATTCGCTGATCGGCAAGATCATCGCCTATGGCGATGATCGCGCGTCGGCGCTGGCGCGCATGCGCACCGCGCTCATGGAAACCGTGGTCGAGGGCATCAACACCAACATCCCGCTGCACCAGGAACTGTTCAGCGATTCGGCCTTCATCGCCGGCGGCACCAATATTCATTACCTCGAAAAGAAATTGGGATTGTGAGGAGTGAACAAAGTATTGCGCAGGTTCATGTCCTTTCAAGGTTTTTAGTTTTGCCCCTCACACCTAACGCCTCAGTCCTCATTTTTTTATGGCTTGGCTGCAACTTGAGATGATGCTCGAGGCCGGCGAGGTGCCGCGCATCGAGGCGGCGCTCAGTACCGCCGGCGCCCTGTCTGTCACGTGCAGTGACGCCGCCGACTACCCGCTATACGAACCCGATCCGCTGCATCCGCCCAGCTGGCCGAACACGCAGCTGAGCGCACTGTTCCCCGCTGACTCCGACCCAGACGCGTTGCGTGCGGTGCTCGCCGCGGCACTCGGTCGGTTGCCGTCGCACCGCTTCATGCAACTCGCGGATCGCAACTGGGAACGTGAATGGCTCAGGGATTTCAAACCCATGCGCTTCGGCCGGCGCTTGTGGATCGTGCCAAGCGCCTACGCGCTACCCGATCCCGGCGCCGTCAATGTCAGACTCGACCCGGGCCTGGCGTTCGGCACCGGCACCCATCCCACCACCGCGTTGTGCCTCGAATGGCTGGACGCGGCAGATCTCGCCGGAAGAAGCGTGTTGGATTATGGCTGCGGCTCGGGCATCCTGGCGATCGCCGCCGCCCTGCTCGGTGCCGCGCGCGTCCGTGCGGTGGATAATGATCCGCAGGCACTTGCGGCCACGCACGAAAACGCCCTCCGCAACCGCGTGGATGCGCAAATCGAGATCAGCCCACCGGACAGCTTGCCGGCTGCGGCCATGGATGTGGTGCTCGCCAACATCCTGGCTGCGCCCCTGATCGAGCTGGCGCCGCGGTTTGCGGCAAGTGTCAAGGCAGGCGGAGAATTGGTACTTTCCGGTATCCTTTCAGACCAGGACAGCGAAGTGCACACCGCCTACGCGCCCTGGTTCCGGTTCGGCCCCGGGGCACAACGCGAGGGATGGCGGCGAGTGGATGCGCGCCGCAAACCAGAGAGTCATTGATGTTCACGACCTGCACCGCCTGTGGCACCCAGTTCCGCGTAAACACCGCACAGTTGCGCGCGGTGCATGGACTGGTGCGCTGCAGCCGCTGCCAAAGCGTGTTTGACGCCTTTGAAACCCTGCGCGAGGCTTCCGAGGGGGCAGCGGAGGTTGCGGAAACCGACGCACCGGTTTACACGATTGAGCCGGCAGAAGAAACGCCGGTCTCCAAGAACGAGGATCTCGAGCCGATTGCCATCGAACCAGCGAGTCCGGCGCTGCCGGTGCTGGACCTGAAAATTACGGTCAAGGACAAAGAACCCGTACCGCCGATAGACGACCTGTTCGCGGATTTGTGGGGCGAGCCCGCGGCCGCCAAACCGGCCGAACCCGCGTCTGCGCCGTCACCGACGCAGGCATCGCTGCTCATCGAGGATCACATTCCCAAGCCCCCGGAACTCGCGCGCGACCAGGCGCTGTACCGCGACACGCAACTGCCGCCGAGCGAACCGCGCGTGGCACCCGCGCCGCGCCGGCATTTCACCATCAGCGGCTGGGCAGTGGGTGCGGTCGTGTTGCTCGTGCTGCTCGCCATCCAGCTGATCAACGCCAACCGCCTGGCATTGAGCGCAACCGCCGTCATCGGCCCGCCGCTGGGCGCCGTGTACGCGGCCATGGGACATCCATTGCAGGCGGCCCCGCAACCGAGTTCCTGGGTAATCAGCAACATCAATGTGACTTCCGACCCGGACACGCCTGGCGCCCTGTCCATTACCGGCAATCTGCAAAACCACGCGGACTTCGCGCAGGCATGGCCGTTGCTGCGCGTGGAACTCACCGATCGCTACGGCGATGCGCTGCGCGCGCGGGATTTCACCGCCAGCGAGTATCTGCCCGCGAACCGGCCCGCCACCTGGCTGGGCAGCGGCATGGCCACGCATTTCCGCATTGACGTGGTGGACCCGGGACCGGACGCCGTGGGCTTTCAGGTACAGGCCTGCCTGAACATGGATACCCAGCGCCAATGCGGCAGCAGCGCCGGCGCAAGCTGATTCTCAAAGAACCGCGCCTGTCTCCGGGACAAATTGCGCAAATCCCCGCTGCCTGTCCGGACGCCCGCGCGGCACGTTCGCATAGAACGTGGCGCGGAAAATTTCAAGTTTGACACCCCGGGGTTTGCCGTTATCATCCGACCCTTATTCCCGCTTTCAGCAATTCCACGCACGCATGCGTATAGGGCCGTATTTTTTGCGCAACCCGGTGGTGCTCGCACCGATGGCGGGCGTGACCGATCGCCCGTTCCGCCAGTTGTGCGTGCACCTCGGCGCAGGCTTGGCGGTGTCCGAAATGCTGACCGCGCAGGTTGCGCTCTATGACAGCCTCAAAAGCCGCCGGCGGCGCGATCATGAAGGCGAGGCCGAGCCGCGCATCGTGCAAATCGCGGGCGGCGAACCCCTCATGCTGGCCGAAGCCGCGCGTCGCAATGCCGACGAGGGTGCGCAGATCATTGACATCAACATGGGCTGCCCGGCAAAGAAAGTCTGCAACAAAGCGGCCGGTTCGGCGTTGTTGCAGGATGAAACGCTGGTCGGGCAGATTCTCGATGCGGTGGTCAACGCGGTGCACGTGCCGGTAACGCTAAAGATTCGCACCGGCTGGGACCGCGAACACAAGAACGGTGTGCGCATTGCGAAAATCGCCGAACAGGCGGGCATCTGCGCGCTGGCGGTGCACGGCCGCACGCGCGCCGATCTGTACGGCGGCGAGGCCGAGTACGAAACCATCCGCGCCATCAAGGCGGCGGTCGGCATTCCGGTGATCGCCAACGGCGACGCGGACTCTCCGAAAAAAGCCCAGACGGTGCTCGCGCACACCGGTGCCGATGCCATCATGATCGGGCGCGCCGCCCAGGGACGACCATGGATCTTCCGCGAGGTTGTGCATTATCTGGCGACCGGCCGGAAACTGCCGCCGCCCGAGCCCGCTGAAATTGCGGCCATCATGCTGGCGCATCTGGATAATTTGTATGCTTTTTACGGCGAGTTCACCGGTGTGCGCATGGCGCGCAAGCACATCGGCTGGTATCTGAAGACCGTGCCGCACGCGGCCGGCCTGCGAGAGCAGCTGATGCGCGTGGAAAGCACGCGCGCACAGCGTGCCTTGGTCTGTGATCTGTTTGGGGACAACAACAACGAACTGGAGTTGGCGGCATGAACAACAAAGCCACGGCACAACGTTTCGAAGTGGTCGAGGGCGGCGCCCCGGGCCTGCCCGCCTCGCATTGCCTGCGGGACTACGCCGAGAAGACCCTGCGACGCTACTTCAGCGACCTCGACGGCCATGACCCCACGAACCTGTACGACTTCGTGCTGGCCGAGATCGAGCCGCCGTTGCTCAAGGCCCTGATGGACTACACCGGCGGCAACCAGTCGCGCGCCGCGATAATCCTCGGTCTCAACAGGAGTACGCTGCGCAAGAAGCTGCGCCAATATAAAATCAAAGCCTGAAGTTGACTGCAGAGGCATTGATTTTGTGGGAGCGACGGTCCCCGTCGCGATTCTCTAGCTTCTGAAATCGCGGTCGGGACGACCGCTCCCACAATCGAAGCGCTCCTGCAAAAATCCGCCGCAAGGAACCGCCGTGCCGATACGCCGCGCTCTACTCTCTGTTTCCGACAAAACCGGTCTGGTGGAACTGGCGCGCGGCCTGCATGCGCTGAACATCGAACTGCTGTCAACCGGCGGCACCGCGAAACTGCTGCGCGAGGCCGGTATCCCGGTCCAGGAAGTTGCGGAATACACCGGCTATCCCGAAATCCTCGGCGGACGCGTCAAGACCCTGCACCCCAAGATCCACGGCGGGCTGCTCGGCCGGCGCGGCACCGACGCCGCAGCCATGCAGAAGCATGGCATCCCGCCGATCGACCTGCTGGTGGTGAATCTCTACCCCTTTGAAGCCACGGTCGCCCAGCCGCAGGCCACGCTCGCCCAAGCTATCGAAAACATCGACATCGGCGGTCCAGCGATGCTGCGCGCCGCCGCCAAGAATTGGAACGATGTGGCGGTGCTGAGCGCGCCCGCGCAGTACGCCGACGCGCTCGCCGAAATCCGCCGCGACGGCGGCCTCGGGCGCGCCAGCCGCTTTCGCCTCGCGATGGCCGCGTTTGATGTGGTGTCCGATTACGACGCCGCCATCAGCGATTACCTCTCCGGCCTCAAGCTCAATGACGCGCATAACGCGATCGTCGGCCGCGACACCTTCCCGGCGCACGCCAACGGCCGGTTCGTGAAACTCACGGACCTGCGCTACGGCGAGAATCCGCACCAGTCGGCGGCGTTCTACCGCGACCTGTACCCCGCACCCGGCACGCTTGCCACTTTGCGCCAGTTGCAGGGCAAGGAACTCTCCTACAACAACCTCGCGGACGCCGATGCCGCCTGGGAATGCGTGCGCCAATTCGAGGCGCCCGCCTGCGTGATCGTGAAGCACGCCAACCCCTGCGGCGTGGCGCTCGCGGCCGATGGTGTGGCGGCCTACGAGCTGGCTCACGCCACCGATCCGGAATCGGCCTTCGGCGGCATCATCGCCTTCAACCGTCCACTCGATACGCAAACCGTACAGACAGTGATCAAACGCCAGTTTGTCGAAGTGTTGATTGCGCCGCAGGTACCCGCGGATGCGCTGGCCGCGGCGGCCGCCAAACCCAACGTGCGCGTGCTGGAAATTCCTCCGGGCGACGGCCACAACAGCATTGACCTGAAACGCGTAGGCTCCGGCCTGCTGATGCAAACCTCGGACCGGCAGCGCATCACGCGCGCGGAACTGAAAGTAGCAAGCAAACACCAACCCACGGCCAAGCAGCTCGACGATCTGCTGTTCGCCTGGGGGGTGGCGAAGTTCGTGAAATCCAACGCCATCGTCTATGCCAGGGATGGCCGCACGCTCGGCATCGGTGCCGGTCAGGCAAGCCGCGTGATGAGCGCGAAGATCGCCGCTTTGAAAGCCGAAGAAGCGAAACTCGAAGTGCGCGGCGCAGTGATGGCCTCGGACGCCTTCCTGCCGTTCCGCGACAGCGTGGATGCCGCAGCACAAGCCGGCATCGCTGCCATCATCCAGCCGGGCGGCTCGATGCGAGATGCGGAAGTCATCGCCGCAGCGGACGAACACGGGATTGCCATGGTGTTCACCGGCGTGCGCCATTTCCGGCACTAGGCGCGGATCTTTTTCCTGATTACAGCGTTGCAACCCTCGCTGCGCTGCTCATTACGCAGATCGGTAACTCCGCTGCTCGCTCGGGATGCGCCTCGTCCCCGGGCAAAATCTCCGGCGCCTAACCCAAGATTAAGCCCCCCACCGCCCAAATCCATGGTTTTAATGCAGCAAACACGTACCATACGGATTCGGTAAAAACCCTCGGAAAAGACATGCAGGTTCTGGTCATCGGCGGCGGCGGACGTGAGCACGCATTGGCGTGGAAGCTGGCGCAGTCGCCGCGCGTGGAGCGTGTGTACGTGGCGCCGGGCAATGCCGGCACCGCGCACGAGACGAAATGCCAGAACCTGCGCATCGCCCCCGACAATCTGCAGGGTTTGGTGGATTTCGCGCTCGGCCAAGGCATCGTGCTGACCGTGGTCGGCCCGGAACAGCCGCTGGTGGCGGGCATCGTGGATGTGTTCGTCCAGGCGGGTCTGAAATGCTTTGGCCCGACACAGGCGGCGGCGCAGCTCGAAGGCTCCAAAGCCTTCGCCAAAGATTTTCTCGCGCGCCATCACATCCCCACGGCCGGGTACCGTACCTTCACCGCAGTGGAAACGGCGCTTGAGCATCTGCACGAGCGCGGCACGCCGGTCGTGATCAAGGCCGACGGACTGGCCGCCGGCAAAGGCGTGATCGTGGCGCAGACGCTCGCCGAGGCCGAGCATGCGGTGCGCGACATGCTGGCCGGTAACGCCTTCGGCGCCGCCGGACATCGCGTGGTGATCGAGGATTTTCTGCAGGGCGAGGAAGCAAGCTTCATCGTCATGGCGGACGGCGAACACGTGCTGCCGCTCGCGACTTCCCAGGACCACAAGCGCGTGGGCGACAGCGACACCGGCCCCAACACCGGCGGTATGGGCGCGTATTCGCCCGCGCCGGTCATAACTCCGTACCTGCACGCGCGCATCCTGAAGGACATCATCCAGCCCACCATCCACGGCATGGCCGCCGACGGCATGCCCTACACCGGATTTCTGTATGCGGGCCTGATGATCTCGCCGGACGGCCAGCCGCGGGTAATCGAATTCAACTGCCGCAGCGGCGACCCCGAGACCCAGCCCATCCTGCTGCGCCTCAAGTCCGATCTGGTGGACTTGTGTGAAGCCGCGCTCGCCGGCCAGCTCGACAAGGTCAGGGCCGAATGGGATGCGCGTCCCGCGCTGGGCGTAGTGCTTGCGGCCGAAGGTTATCCGGGCCAATACCGCAAGGGCGATCCCATCAGCGGCCTGCCGCACTCCCCCGTGGATCACGTCAAGGTATTCCACGCCGGAACTGCGGACGAGGATGGCCACGTGGTGACCAGCGGTGGGCGCGTGTTGTGTGTGACAGCCATGGATGACACGCTGACCGTTGCCCGCCAGCGCGCCTATCAGGTCGCCGAAGGCATCCACTGGCCGGGAAGGTTTTTCCGCCGCGATATCGGCTACCGCGCGTTGGCACGGGAATTTTCCAGACGTTGAAAACTATCGCCGGGTACGCTCAGGCACCAGAATCAGTGCCCGTGCAAGCGCTGCGCGCGGCTGAGTTCGACATGCCCCTCATCCTTGCTTCTCCCCCAAAAGGGGAGAAGGGACAATGTGACGCCAGACGGTGTTATTGTCTCTTCATTGAATCGAAGAACTCGGCGTTGGTCTTGGTTTCCTTGAGCTTGTCGAGCAGGAATTCGCTGGCGGCAAGTTCGTCCATGGGATGCAGCAGCTTGCGCAGGATCCAGATTTTCTGCAGCTCGTCCTGCGGCACCAGCAGTTCCTCGCGGCGCGTGCCGGAGCGGTTGATGTTGATGGCCGGGAATACGCGTTTTTCGGCGATGCGCCGGTCGAGATGGATTTCGCTGTTGCCGGTGCCCTTGAACTCCTCGTAGATCACGTCATCCATGCGCGAACCGGTCTCGACCAGGGCGGTCGCCAGTATCGTGAGCGAACCACCCTCTTCGATGTTGCGCGCTGCGCCGAAGAAGCGCTTGGGGCGCTGCAGCGCATTGGCGTCCACGCCGCCGGTCAGCACCTTGCCGGAGGCCGGCACCACGGTGTTGTAGGCGCGGCCGAGGCGCGTGATGGAATCCAGCAGGATTACTACGTCGCGCTTGTGTTCCACCAGACGTTTGGCCTTCTCGATCACCATCTCCGCGACCTGTACGTGGCGCGTGGCCGGCTCGTCGAAGGTCGAGGACACCACCTCGCCCTTCACCGAGCGCTGCATTTCGGTGACTTCCTCGGGACGCTCGTCAATCAACAGCACAATCAGATACACGTCGGGGTAGTTGGCGGTGATGCTCTGCGCGATGTTCTGCAGCATCATGGTCTTGCCGGCCTTGGGCGGCGACACAATCAGGCCGCGCTGACCCTTGCCGATGGGCGCAATCATATCGATGATGCGCGCGGTGATGTCTTCGGTGGAGCCGTTGCCGCGCTCCATCTTGAAGCGCTGCTTGGGGAACAGCGGCGTCAGATTCTCGAACAACACCTTGCTCTTGGCGTTCTCGGGCGGATCGAAATTGATGTGGTCCACCTTGAGCAGCGCGAAGTAGCGCTCGCCTTCCTTGGGTGGGCGGATTTTACCGGCCACGGAATCGCCGGTACGCAGGTTGAAGCGCCGGATCTGGCTGGGCGAAACGTAGATGTCGTCCGGACCGGCGAGATAGGAGCCTTCCGCGGAGCGCAGGAAGCCGAATCCGTCCTGCAGGATTTCCAGCACCCCGTCGCCGGAGATTTCCTCGCCGTTGCGGGCATGTGCCTTGAGGATGGAGAAGATCACGTCCTGCTTGCGCGAACGCGCCATGTTCTCCAAGCCCATGGATTCCGCCAGTTCGATGATGGCTTCGGCGGGTCTTTTCTTGAGGTCAGTCAGATTCATAAACGCGGAGTTCCCGATTTCATGCAAATAGAGGAAAACCGGCGAATGCCGGGGTTAGTGGAAAGTTTTACAAACCTGTCTTGGGTCGCCGGCGGTTCTCTGCCGCCGTGCGTACCGCGAGCCGCGTGTGCGGCCGCGGTCAGATATTGGTTTCAATGAATGCCGTCAACTGCGATTTCGAGAGCGCACCGATTTTCTGCGCCTGGACACTGCCGCTCTTGAACAGCATCAAGGTGGGAATGCTGCGAATCCCGTATTTCTGGGTAAGGTGGGCATTTTCGTCCACGTTGACCTTGGCGATCTTGAGCTTGCCGTCGTAGTCCTTGGCGATCTCGTCGAGGATCGGAGCGATCATCTTGCAGGGCCCGCACCACTCGGCCCAGTAATCCACCAGCACCGGGACACTGGATTTCAATACGTCGTTCTCGAAGTTGGCGTCGGTGGTATACACAATCTGGTCACTCACGGTAATCGATCCTCCGGTATCTGATACTGTTGATGCCGCCGGTGGGCGGATGGGTGCGTTGGCGTGCAACCCACAGGGGAAGTGACGTGCCGTGCCGGTTAGGGCACAATGTCGCGGCTGGGTCGCGTCGCTGAATTAATAAAGCGTTATGAGGTTCTGGAACGTCCCGCACTAAGCACGGGTACTGGGCGTTGAAGCCTATTTGAGCCCAACCGCCGGCGGATTGCAAGCCCCCGGGTCACTCAAGAAACCACGATGGAACAACACCTGACCGAGCTGCGTTTCGAGTCCATGGGACTGGCCGCGCCCCTGCTTGCCAGCCTCGCCGAGGCCGGCTTCAGCC